>CAVELL010000001.1:0-17830 GCA_963616775.1 Eggerthellaceae bacterium
CGGTGATTTCCGGTTCGGGCGTGCTCGATCAGTCAACGGGCAGCGTATCCTGATTCTCGACAGCATCAATTGATGCTCACACATCCAAATAAACCGCACCCCCTGCATTGCCCGATGCAGGGGGTAGTTTTGATTTTTTTCAGAAGAAAATCACACAAATAAAACTGTTGAAAAAAACAGTGAAATATGGTAATATAAACAAAAAAGGAGGCTGTTTAAATGATAAATGTAACAGTATGGAACGAGCATGTTCAGGATAAGGAAAAGGAAGTTCTTGATGTTTATCCTGACGGAATAAACGCCTGTATAGCAGGCTTTCTCGGAACAAATGATGATATAAACGTAACCTGCGCAACGCTTGATATGCCCGAGTGCGGACTCGGCAACGGCGTGCTTGAACATACAGACGTTCTCATTTGGTGGGGACACGTAGCGCATGAAAGGGTACCTGATGAAACAGTTGATAAAATTCACGACAGGATACTCCGCGGAATGGGTCTTATCGTGCTCCATTCCGGTCACTATTCTAAAATTTTTCGCAAGACGCTCGGAACGACTTGTTCACTCAAGTGGAGAGAGGGAGACCGTGAGCGCGTTTGGAATATTGCCCCGAATCACCCGATTACACAGGGCGTCGGCGAGTACTTTTATCTTGACCGCGAAGAAATGTACGGAGAACGCTTTGACATTCCGACTCCCGATGAATTGGTTTTGATCGGCTGGTTCGGCGGCGGCGAGGTGTTCAGATCGGGCTGTGTTTGGAACAGGGGACTCGGAAAGGTTTTCTACTTCCAGCCGGGTCACGAGACTAACCCGACATTTAAAAATGAAAATGTGCAGAAGATTCTGACTAACGCTGTTCGCTATGTGGCTCCTTTCGACATAAGGAAAGAGCCTATTGACGCTCCGTGGGCAAAGGCTCCCGAAGAGGAGATGAAGAAAGGCTGAAAATGAGTTTTATTTTTTCTTGCCCGGTCTGCGGCGAAAAGCTTATTGGTGCTGATAAAAGCTTAAAATGCAAGAATGCTCACAGCTTTGATATCGCGCGTCAGGGATACGTCAATCTGTTGCTTTCGCAGAGCTCGTCATTGAAGAGGCACGGCGACGACCGTCTTATGGTGAGCGCAAGGTCGGATTTCCTTGACAAGGGATACTATGATAACCTTGTTTCCGCTGTAATCAAGAATTTGCGCACTTTCGGTTCGGAGAAGATGACCGCAGTCGATCTCGGGTGCGGCGAGGGTTGGTACACTTCAAAGGTTGCCGATGCGTTTCCCGACGCACATATCGGCGGTATAGACATCTCAAAATATGCGCTGATGAAATGCGCCGGGAGAAGCAAAAATATTTCTGCGGCGGTTGCGAGCATTTTTGACTTGCCTATTGCTTCACGGTATTGTGATGCCGTAATGACGATTTTTGCCCCGTACAGCGAGTCTGAAATTAAACGGATTCTGAAGAAAGACGGATTGTGGCTGAGGGCTTATCCTCTTGAAAGACATCTCATGGGACTTAAAGCGTCGGTTTACGAAAAGCCGTATTCCAACGATGTTGATAGGTCTGTTCCCGACAGTTTTGTACTTTTAAACCGCGAAGAAATCAAATACAGAATTTTTCTCGAAAATAACGATGACGTATTAAATCTTTTCAAAATGACACCGTATTTTTATAAAACGGGCAGGCGGGATCAGGAGAAGCTTCTGATGCTGGATTCTCTTGATACCGAGGTCGAATTTGGCTTGGATATATATAAAAAGACCGATTGACCGTTACAATAAGCTTTTTCTGTATTTTTAGGTGCTTATTTTTATTAAAAACTATTGTTTTTAATCGGCAAAGATAGTATAATATTACGGGTTGTTTATAAAGCAAACATTTTTCAATAAAGGAGTCACAAATGAGCTACTACATTGGTATTGACGGCGGCGGAACAAAAACCGCTTATGCACTTTTTGATGAAAATAAGAATATTGTTGCCATGGTAAAGGGTCCCGGAAGTAACCATGAAAATATGGAGGGCAGCTTTGACGAGGCGGCGGACATTATATGGGCAGGAATCAAAAATCTTCTTCACGAGGCGAAGGTTTCTTTGCACGATGTCGATTTTACTCTTATGGGTCTTGCCGGAATTGACCATCCGTTCCAGCACGACGAAATGAAAAAGCGTCTGCTTGATTACGGTCTTGAAAAGTTTGAAATATATAATGACGGCTTTATTGTTGTCAAGGCAGGCTCGACGGGCGCGGCGGCTATCGGGTATAACTGCGGAACGGGTACTTGCTGTAATTCAATTGATAATGACGGCAAAATGCTCCAGCTTGCGGGTCTCAGCGAGTTTTCGGGCGATGTCGGAAACGGTCATTGGATCGCGTCGGAGACTTACAGAATGGTCTATGATGATGTTTATCTCGGCTTGAGAAAAACTGCTGTTACAAAGATGGTCTTTGACGAGTATTCCCTTTCCTCCAAGGAGGAGTTTCTTGCCCTTGTTTCAAGGTTTGAGGATCCCGACGCGGACAAGTTCATTATGCGCTTGATTGATTTCTTCTTTGACGCCGCAAGGCTCGGCGATAAGGTCGTTCTTGATGTTATTGACAAAATGG
The DNA here is from genome assembly GCA_963616775.1 of Eggerthellaceae bacterium. GTDB lineage: Bacteria > Bacillota > Clostridia > Oscillospirales > Acutalibacteraceae > CAG-488. Next base: position 2,604 of record CAVELL010000001.1, read on the forward strand.
CTTCAAGAGGTGCGGCACTTATTGCAGCTCATCTTAATACCGATAATTTCACTGATGACGTTGTTGAGGTTGTTCTTTCCGGTTCAATCCACACAAAGCTTCCGTCGGATATATACATTAAAGCACTTATGGAAAAATCAGCAGCTGCCTGCGGCAGAAAGCTTAAGTTCATTAAGCTGACTAAACCTCCGGTAACAGGCTGTATCAACTGGATTTTCCAGCAATATAGATAATAAGAGAGGTAATTACAATATGAAAGAAATTACTGTTGCAGTAATCGGTTCGGGCAGTACATATTGTCCCGAGCTTGTTGACGGATTTCTCAAAGCTTCCGATTCGCTGAAGCTCAAGAAGATTTCCTTTATGGACATCAACGAAAGGAAGCGCACAATCGTCGGCAATCTTTGCGTCCGTATGCTTAAGAAAGCAGGAGTTGAATGTGAGGTTGTTATGACCGATGATCTTGATTTGGCTCTTCAGGGCGCAGATTTTGTTGTTACACAGATTCGTGTCGGTATGCTTCATGCCCGTTATCTTGACGAGAGCATACCTAAGAAGTATAACCTTATAGGTCAGGAAACAACCGGTATCGGCGGAATGTTCAAGGCTCTCAGAACCATTCCCGTAATTAAGCATATTTGTGACAGAATCGAAGCGATTTGTCCCGATGCATGGCTAATTAACTTTACCAACCCGTCGGGTATCATCACCGAGTTCGTTCTCAACAATACAAATGTTAAAAATATAGGTCTTTGCAATGTTCCCATTGATATGCTTGACGATATCAAGGAGACAACGGGTCCCGACGTTGATATTACTTATGTCGGACTTAATCACCTTAGCTGGGTTACCTCAATTAAGCAGGACGGTAAGGAGCTTATTACCGACATGATAAACCAGGGCTACAAGGCTAAGGTTATGGCAAACATACAGGACGACGGCATCGGTCTTGACTGCCTTAAAGCTGTAAATGCCATTCCGTCATCATATCTCCAGTATTACTATTGCCGTGAGGCGAAGCTTCAGCATCAGCGTGATGACGAAAAAACAAGAGCTCAGGTATGTATGGAGATTGAAGAGCAGCTTCTTAAAATGTACCAAGACGAGGAGCTTTGCGTAAAGCCGGCGTTGCTTGATAAGAGAGGCGGTCACAAGTATTCTCTCGCTGCCGTTAATCTTATCAATTCTCTTGCCAACGATGTCGGAGATATTCAGGTTGTCAACGTTAAGAACAACGGCACGCTTGATTTCCTTGAGGACGACGACGTTATTGAGGCTCCGTGCGTAATCGGCAAGGACGGTGCTAAGCCGATCAAGGTTACAGATTTCCGTAACAAACACATTATCAACCTCATCAGAATCGTTAAGGCTTACGAGAAGTACACGGTTGAGGCAGCAACGACGGGTAACGAGACTGCAGCAATCAACGGTCTTCTTATCCATCCGCTTGTCGGTGATTACGATAAGGCGGTTAAGTGTTTCAATGAGCTTAAGGAAGCTCATAAGGAGTTCCTTCCGGAATTTTATCCTCAGAACTAATCAATAGATAATATGTCTGCCGCAGTTAGGGTCCTTGGGCGATACTTAATGCGGCAGTTTTATTTTAGGGTGATCAATATGTGTATAATCAAGTTTGTTATATCGGTTTTTATGACAATAGTATTGTTTTTCTCTTCAATTTGTCCGCTCTTCGGCGGAGTTAGCTCGGTGAAATACGTTATAAACACAAGGTGGCTTGATGATGAAATTCCGAATATCGTTGACAACATCAATGTTTGGGACATGGGAAATCAGTTCTATGACCCGAAAATTGATTCGGATTATGACATTACGGAATTTGTGAAATTTATCCAGCTTATGCAATGCACGGGAGGAACACCCGAGCGTGATCTTTTCAAAGATCCCTATGACACTTCAACCTACACCGATTATGATTTTGAGCCTCTCATTAAAAATTGTCGGGGAATACTGAAGCTCGGTGCGAAGCCGCATCTGAAGCTCGGCGGTGTGCCGATAAAGTTTACGTCCGAATATGAAATCGGCGGTGATTTTTCAATGAATATCTATCCGCCCGATGATTATAACCTGTATTATGCTTATATCAAAGCGATTGTTCAGACGCTTGTTGACGAATTCGGCATTGACGAAGTCAGAAGCTGGCGTTTCGGTTGTATGACCGAGTACGAGAACGGAGGTTGGTTTCAGGCAAAAAGCGGAAATGCAGAGGATTCAATGGTTGCTTATTGCAAGCTTTATGACTACACGGTGCAGGCACTTATTGACGTTCTCGGCGAGGACATAACCGTCGGTGCGCACTCCATGACCGTAACCGAGGGATTGTGGGACGAGGCCGAGTTTATAAAACACGTTGCAAAGGGAACGAACTATGCCAACGGCAAAAAGGGAACGAAGCTTTCCTTCCTTTCCGCGTCCTTTTACGACTCTGAGCCCGGCAAATATACAGATGGTAAAACCTTGCCCGAGACAATAAAATATTTAAAAAAATATGCAAAAAAATACGGACTTGATAATCTTTTCTACGGTGTTGACGAGGGCAGGATACTTCGAGGTCTGAATTCCGGAAAAATTGATGATCAGCTCAATATGCGAATCACGGGCTATACTTGGCAGGCGGCATACGATGCCCGTCTGTTTACGCAAGGTATTAACAGCGGACTTGATTATTTTTCATCGTGGGGATTCCTTTCGGGCGTGCTTTTCGAGGGAAATCCGACGGTCAGCTATCATGTTGCTTCCAATATTGCGAAGCTTGCGGGCAGCAATAAGGCAAGCGTTACAAAGGCAATTGTCAAGGCAGGTAAGGATGTTGAAAGTGAATGTCTTGCAGGCTGGAACGACGAAACACAAACGCTTCGCATTATGACGTATAACTATAAAAATGACATCAATTATTCGGGTAAGATGAATATTTCACTGAAGGTTAGGGTGCCTCAAATCAATAAGGACGAAGTAACCGTAGTTAAATATGTTGTAAATGACGACTGTAATTACTTTGACGAATTTCTTGAGGACAGAAAGATATACGGAATAACCGACGATTGCTTTGACTGGTCACCGGATGATCCGATGCTTGACAGCACGACAACTCTTGCCGACGAAGCCGCAAGAAGCATTTATCTCAATGAACTGAAGCCGAAGTATGCAGAGTGTTCAAGACTCATTCCCGTATATACAACGGCAAAGGTAGAAAGAGGTACAATAAAGCTCAATGATACAATTGACGGAAACAATGTGATTTTTTACGAGATATTCTAAGGCAACAGAAGAATAAAACAACAATAAAAGCCATAATACACATTTCGGGTGGTCTGAAAGCACTGATTGTGAATTATGGCTTTTATTTTATGCCGATGATATTATGTTTTTCTAAGCTCAATATTCCGGTTTTATGCGGAGTATTTTTTGTGCTTATGCGTCGATCTGTTTTTCTTCCGCTGTTCCTTCGGGACTTCTGAAAACAACAAACTTGTCGTAGATGAACTCGGTTACCATATTCGTGAGCATCGTAAGGATAAGAACAATGTACTCAACGGCGGCAAAGTCCGCATATTTTGCGGTGAAATAGTTGCCGGCAATGGTTGACAGGGGAGTAAATACCGCGTAGAAAGCCAGAACCTTGAGCATGGCAATCGGAACATTGTTCGCCGATTTAAACGTGAATTTTCTGTTGAAGGTGAAGTTCCATAAGACAGAAAGAATGAGGGCGATAAGGTACATCGGACCGTACTCGTTGTTCATAATTCTTGCAAAGCTCTCATGTTCAAGCATAAGCGTCTGAAAGAAATTAAGCTTTATAATGACCTCTTTCATAAGCGTGAAGCTGCCGAACTGAATGATTCCCGCAGAAGCAGAGAACAGCACAAATTTTACAAACTGAAGTATTCCTTTTTTATTTTTTTCCTCGCTCATATAATCACCTGATTTTGTTTTCTTTTATGATACAACCGTTTCTAAAGTTTTTCAAGTGAAAAATAAAAAATATTTAAAAATAGAGAAACGTTCTTTAAAGTGGGATTTATTGATAATAAAAGATAATAATAATTGAGGGTGATACAGATGAATGATGATGAGAAGAAGGTCTATCTTCCGATTGATGAGCCGGTGACAGGTGAACCCGAAAACTGCGCGGATATGCTGCACAAATACGGAACCTATGAAATTCAGCCGACCTCCGCAACGGAAAACAGCTTTCCGAAGGTTGCACAGGGTCTCGCGAAAAAGAACAACGCAGAAAACAACGAAAGAAACAGAGAATAATTTATTGACTGCATTTTAACGTTGTGATATCATAATCTTACATTCCGATGTTTCGGAAATTTAACTTTTTCGGAGAGTGTTAAAATGGACAGAACTGTAAGAATCGGTATCATTGGCTGCGGAGGAATTGCAAACGGAAAGCATCTTCCGTCACTTAAAAAGATTAAGAATGTCGAATTGGTCGCTTTTTGCGATATTATAGAGGAAAGAGCGGTCAAGGCCGCCGAGGAATACGGCGTAGAGGGTGCCGCCGTCTATACCGATTACAAGGAGCTTCTCAAGGACGAAAGCATAGAGGTTGTTCATGTTTGCACGCCCAACCGCTCGCACGCGTTTATTTCGATTGATGCGATGGAGGCGGGAAAGCACGTTATGTGCGAAAAGCCGATGGCAAAGACATACAAAGAGGCAAAGGAGATGCTCGAAACCTCTGTCAGAACGGGAAAGAAGCTGACGATCGGCTATCAGTCGCGCTGGAGATCGGATTCACTCTATCTCAAAAAGCTCTGCGAGGACGGAGAGCTCGGTGACATTTACTTTGGTAAGGCAATCGCACTTCGCCGCCGCGCCGTTCCGACATGGGGCGTGTTCCTCAACGAGTACGAGCAGGGCGGAGGTCCTCTTATAGATATCGGAACTCATGCGCTTGACCTGACGCTGTGGATGATGAACAATTACAAGCCGAAAATGGTTGTCGGCACAACATTTGCCAAGCTTCGCGATCAGAAAAACAGCGGCAACGCGTGGGGCGACTGGGATCCCGAAAAATACACGGTTGAGGACGCGGCGTTCGGCTTCATAGTTATGGAAAACGGCGCAACAATAATGCTTGAATCAAGCTGGGCACTCAATATCAGAAACCCGAAGGAAGCTATCACAACGGTGTGCGGCACAGAGGGCGGCGCGGATATGCTCGACGGGCTGAATATAAACTTTATTAAAAACGGCAGACAATGTGTCCTCAAACCCGATCTCGATGCCGGCGGAGTTGCGTTCTATGACGGCGACGGCAATGAGGATCCGTCTGTTTTGGAGGCAAGAGCATGGCTCGACGCGGTTGTGAATGATACCGAGCCGCCGACCAAGGCAAGTCAGGCTCTCGTTGTTACGCAGATTCTCGAGGCTATATATGAATCCGCAAAAACAGGAAAGCCGGTTTATTTCAGCGACTGAACAGGGTGATTGATATGAGAGACATAGAAAAGGTGCGCCGTTTCTTTGAGGGCGACAGGTATGCGACCGAGGTTACGGGCATAACGATCGACGCGGTTGACGACTGCTGTTCAAAGTGCAGTCTTGCACTCGATGAAAGGCACTACGGCGCGCACGGACAGGTTATGGGTGGAGTCGTGTTCACTCTTGCCGACTTTGCCTTTGCCGTTGCTACAAATAATGAAGAGGTTTTCACGGCGACGGCGGACAGCCACATCAGCTATCTTTCATCTTCCAAAGGGAAAAAGCTCTTCGCCGAGTGCAAAAAAATCAAAGAGGGCAGGAAGTTGTGCTTCTACGAGATAAGCATTTATGACGATCTCGGCAAGGAAATTGCGGTTATCAGCACAACAGGTATGCATATAGAAAAAAAGTGAGGTACGAAAAATGACGCAAAGCATTTTGTGTATAGTTACGGCAATAATGGTTTTGCTTGCGCCGTTGTTCAACTGGCAGACAACGACGGTGCCTGAGCCTGAAAATCTTGCGTCGGAAACCGAACCGCCGCAGGAAGCTTACAGAACCTACGATAGGGTAGACGGCGTGGAAAATTCCGTTTTTTACATAGCGAGACCAAAGGCGGACGCTTACAAAACCGTGAACGCGACCGATTTCGGACTCAGCACCGAGTCCGACGACAATTATGATGCGTTTTGCAGGGCGATAGACTTCTGCCGGCAGAATCCGAACACACGGCTGGTTGTTGAAGCAGGAAAGTATTATTTTCGCACGGCAAGGGCGATAGAGCTCGGTTCGCTGAAAAACATTATGATTGATGCCGACGGCGCGGAGTTTTACTTTGAGAACCCGTATTATTTCAACATAAACGGCGGAGACTGTGTGGAGATCAGAGGACTTACAATCAAGTGGAATCTCGAAAAATCACGTCTCGGTTCAATCGTCAGGGTAAAAAATGTCAGAAAGCTTAAAAAGACCTTTGAGATAGAATTTACCGAGCTTGAGGATGTGTCAGAGGATATTCCGATCAAGGCATTCACTCAGTACGACCCGAAAGCACTTACGCCCGGAGTCAGAAAGAATTTCAAGGAAAGCTACGTTTATTCCGATCCCGACATTATCACTTCGGTTGAAAAAACGGGCAGAAACGTATTGAGAATCACACACAACGGCAAGCTTCAAGGCTTTGAAAACGGCGATGTCTTTCTCCTGCGCCACTATGTTTATGACGGTAATGTTTTTAACATTTACAATACCAAAAACATCACCTTTGAAAACGTTAAAATTTACGGTGCGGCAGGTATGGGCTGGCTGATTGAGGGTCGTTCGCAGAGATTTCAGCTTCTCGGCTGCGTTGTCGGACTTGACCCCGAGCATGAAAACGACCACCGTGTTTCCGCAACCGCCGATGCGGTGCATATTGCCAACACAAACGGTCATTTCAGAATCAGCGGCTGTGATTTCAGCTTTATGGGTGATGACTGCGTCAACGTTCACGATAATCTGCTTTGCGTGACCAAACGAATGGGTGACAATGCGGTTGAATACTACACAAATGCCAACAGTCTTCGTGTGGGCGATACGGCAGTTTTCAACGGGACGGGGTTTGAATCGCTCGGCTTCAGTGCGAAGGTTACGGCTGTTGATGACAAAACCATAACCTTTGACCGCGAACTGCCCGACGAAATTGCCGAGGGTTATATAATTTATAACGGAAGCCTTGACAGCGGAAATTACGTTATCAGCGGCAATTATTTCCATGAAAACCGCGCAAGAGGCTTGCTTCTTCAAAGCGACAACGGACTTTGCGAGAACAACAGATTTTACAAAACAATGGCAAATCCGATAAAGATTATTATGGATCTTTCGCCCGGACTGTGGCTTGAGGGTACGGGAGTAAACTGCCTTGCGGTAAGGAATAACACGTTTGACGACTGCAACGTTGTTGACTGGGGAGCACAGATAGAAATTTCTGCCGATATCAGCGGAAATCAGGCGGCAGGGCCGATGTTTTTCAACATAACCGTCGAGGACAACACATTTAAAAATTTCCCCGGAAATGTGCTTCGTGCTGCCAATGCGTCGGGGCTCGACTTCAACGGAAACACGGTGCTTAACTTCCGCTACAAAACCGGACTTGACAGGGGAAGGGTTCAAATAAAAGAAAGCTGCTCCAAGGTCACGGTCAGCAGAAATATTTTTGTTCCGTCCGTAAAGGCACCGATTCAGAACCTTGTTGATTTTGAAAGCATAAAATCTGCGCTGTAAAAGTTTTTAAGGCAATACCGCACAATTTAAATTGTAAAATAAAGCCTGCTGCAAAAATCAATTTGCAACAGGTTTTATAATTTATTTGTCCAAAATAAACTCAATCTGACGAATCGCGTCTTTAAGCTTTGCAAAGCACGAAAACGGGTCGCGGTCGACTGCGGTGATTATTAGGTCGAGCTCTTCCGCTGAATACGGAAACTTCTGCGCTTTCAGATAATTGTTTCTGCGTATTGCACAGATATCCGCCATCTGCTTTTCGGACAGTGCGTTAACATCGGTACACTTATCCCTGATGACCTCGTCGAGTATGTTCTCGGGCGATTGAATGTATTTTCGTATTTGATTTGCCAAATCATTTCTGAAACTCATAGCTTTATTACGAATTACTGCCCCGTCATTCAGGCGAAGCAGTAATTTTTACGTTTTTTTATTTGATTTTTACCTTGAAGTTTTTGATCTCAAAAGGAGTGGCGTGGAAGCCGATTGTGTCGCCGTCAAAGTCAACGGGAACATCGTTTCTTTCGATAAGGTCGCATTCTGCGGCGTAGGTGAGGGGAGCGAAGAGCTTAACGCTTGCGTCAACACTTTTACCCTTTTTCTCAACCATACGGATGATGTATGCGTCCTCCTCCTCGCACTTCTTGACAGCCTCAAGGGTCATACTGTCGCTTGTGAGAGTGATGAAGGATCTGTCTGTGCCCGGCTCGCCCTCCGACTTGATCTCAACGGGAACTAACGGATGGTTGATTTCAAGTCCTCTTTCAAGAGTCTTTGCCTTCTTCCATGTCTCGGCATGGGGATAGAGCGAATAGGTAAAGTAGTGATCGCCTCTGTCCGATTTCGGGTCGGGCTTGATCGGAGCTTTAAGAAGAGTAAGGATCATCTTGTGCTCGTTGACCTCGTGACCGTACTTGCAGTCGTTGAGGAGCGAAATGCCGTAGTCCTCGTCGGACATATCAATCCAGTTGTGAGCGTTGACCTCGAACTTTGCCTTGTCATACGGATTGTATCTGTATGAGCAGCACTCCATTGTAGCGTAGGCAATATCTCTTGTGTAGTTCTTCGTCTGGAGATCAACATCAAAGAATACCTTGAGGAGCTTCTGATCCTCGTGCCAGCTGATGTGTGTGTCAAAGTCAATTCTGTCAAGCTCATTATAGATGATGATGTTCTGCTCAATCTTTGACTTGAGAACATCCTTTTCAACGGAAATCATTGTGTAAACGTCGCCCGTGACAATATCCTTAACAATGCCGTCCTTGAGTTCAAACTCACGGTCAACGTAGGTTGCAACGATGTCCCATGCGTCGTATCCGCCGGGCATATCCTCAAAGAGTCTGAAATCATTGCCCTTGCCGCCCTTGGAGATGACCTCGCGGTGGTTCTTCTTGTCATAGATTGAAATAAGAGTTGCGTTGTCATCAAGAACGAGCTTGAAGTTGTCGTTCTCAATCTCCTTGCCGTTGCTCTCGTCATAAGCGGGAGCCTTTGAGGCAGGCATCTTATAGTAAACCTTGTAGCCGACTGCCGGAATATCCTTGGCAATGAATACAAGCTTCTTGTCGCCGTTCGGCTTGAGGTATACTTGAGTTGCAACCTTGCTGCCGTTCTCGTCGAAGATGTCAACGTCCTGATAATCAAGCTCAACCTTAGTTGTTGCGGCATTTGCAAGGGAGTTGAAGAGTGCGAACGGCTTGCCGAGGTTCTTGTCGTAGCCGATGTGCTCTGCGATAACGGCAAGAGCTTCGCTGCGGATTCTCTCGCCCGTCTCGATAACCTCATCGTAGATGCTCATGAGCTTGCCGAATACCTCTGTGATGTGAGTTCCGGGAAGTGAATCGTGGAACTGGTTGGTAAGAATCTTTCTCCATGCGAGAGCAAGCTCCTCCGTCGGGTACTCGTAGCCGTAGCCCTCGGCGATAACCGCGTACATCTCAGCTTCACGGTAGAGGTTCTCACAGTAACGGTTGGCTTTCTTGAGGGCAGCCTTTGTGGTGTGAACACCGCGGTGCTCTTCAAGGTAAAGCTCGTCCTTCCAGGTGACAATCTTATCGCCGGCTGCGACAGCCTTCTGACGCATATTTTCAAGCGATTCCTCAATCTTGCACGCCTTTGTTTCGGGGAGACCGGGGAAATTCTTGTATCTCTTTACATATTCAAGCATCTCGTTGTCGACTCCGCCGCCGCCGTCGCCCCAGCCGTAGCAGTACATGGACTCACCGATGGTGTCCTTGTCGGAATACTTGACCCAGTTTGTTTTGAGCGAATCGGGCTCCATTGAACCGATGAAATGAGTCGGAGGAACGGCTGCAAATACCTTGGAGCCGTCCGGACCCTCCCACCAGAAGGAGTTGTAGAGCCACGGGTTCGTGTCGTTCCAAATACCCATCTTGTGGGTAACAAAGTATTTCATTCCCGCCTTCTTCATTATCTGCGGCATACAGTAGCTGTTGCCGAAGACATCAGGAAGCCAGCAGGTCTTGGGCGTTACGCCGAACCACTTTTCGGCATAGCGAACGCCGTGGAGGAACTGACGGACGAAGCTCTCACCCGAGATGATGTTGCAGTCGGGCTCAACCCACATACCGCCGATGTATTCCCAGCGACCTTCTTTAACTCTCTTTTGAACCTGCTCGAAAATGTTGGGATAATGTACTCTCATTTCCTCATACATTCCTGCCTGGCTCTGAGAGAAGATGAAGTCGGGATACTGCTCCATAAGACGAAGCATTGTTGCGTGAGTACGACCGACCTTGCGGACGAACTCTTTGTATGCCCACATATAAACCATATCAAGGTGGGAGTTGCCGATGAGGTCGAGCTTGCCCATACACTTGTAGCTAGGGTTGTTGTAAACCCTGTCATAAAGAACCTTTTTGCACATTCTCAGCTTTGCTTTGAATACGTCAAAATCAGGCTCGTCAAAGTCAACATACTGAAAAGCCTCTTTGAGCGATTCACGGATAAGGGTAGCGTAATCGTTGCCCATGCCCGGCATAAAGAGCGCGTTGTAAACCGCTTTCAAATCCCAGTAAATCTCGTTGATTTCATCGTCGGTTGTAGCGATGAATGAGCACTCAAGCTTCTTGAGCGAGCTTTCGTTGGAGTGCCATACGAAATAGGATTCGATGTCGATATCGTATGTATCGCCCGCCTTGGCACAGTCGGTAAGAACAACTGCATTGCGGAACGGGTCAAGACCCTGGAAGGGTACTCCGTTTACGGAAACGAGCGAGTCACCGCCGAAGTAGACGTAAAGAGTAACCTTTTTGCCTTCGAATCTTTCGGGAATGGTGATCTTGTTCTTGAAGAACGAGCTCAGACCGTTGCCGCCCCAGTAGCCGCCGACGTCGAGATCCTTCCAACCGTCGTAGAGATACTCGTAGTCGCCGATGTCCTTGTAGATGCACTCGCGCATCTTCCAGGGCGCGGTGTTCTCAAAGTCCGTGTATATTCTTTTCTTAAGTGCCTTGAGTTTAATCTCAACAAGCTCGTCAAAGGCAAAAATACCTCTCTGCTTGTTTTTTATAAGGCCTCGCCATGTGTCGATATGAGCTTCCATACCCTCGACCGAGGGTACGGTTTTTTTCTCATTTTCTGCCATTTTTTCAGCTCCTTATTTACAAATTGTCAGTCAACAAACTGAAATCAACCAATTATACCATTATCAAACGGGTATTTCAATAAATTTAACGCAAAAATATATTTTAATTACGCCGAAACGGTACTTGAAATAAATTTGGCAAAATGATACAATAAAAAAGCTGCAGATGTTCTCAATTCGGCGGACACAAAACCGCTTGCGGCAAAGGAGGAAATGTTATGCTGGAAAATCCCGCATTCAACGAAAACAATGAAAAAATACTCTGCGAAATGAACGGAAAAAATGCGGATATGAAAATGAATATTAAGGTCAAGAGACTCACGGTAGGTGAGAAATATGAAATTCTTGATCCGCAGAACGAAACTGCCGTGCTCATTCTCCGCGGCGAGATGAACATAAGCTGGAACGGCAGAACGGAAAAAATGAAGAGAGCCAATCCGTTTGAAAAAACTCCGTATTGTCTGCATGCTTGCAGAGGAGTGAAAATTGAGATTGAAGCTCTTGCCGACAGCGAGTTTTTAGTTCAGCAGACGGATAACGAGAGGGAGTTTGAACCCGTCTTCTACAAGCCTGAGGACTGCCTTTATCAGCACTTCGGAAAAGGACAGTGGGAGGGTACAGGCTACCGTATCTGTTCAACGATGTTTGACTATGACAATGCTCCGTATTCCAATATGGTTATGGGCGAGGTCTTTAATCAGCCCGGAAGATGGTCAAGCTATCCGCCGCATCACCACCCGCAGCCGGAGGTTTATTACTATCAGTTTGATCCGCCGCAGGGCTTCGGTGCCTGCTTTAACGGGGACGACGTATTCAAGAGCACGGACGGTGCCTACTGCACCGTCACGGACGGCAACGACCACGAGCAGGTCACGGCTCCGGGATATACGATGTATTATGTATGGATGATTCGACATATTGACGGAGATCCGTGGTACAAGACGACCAGACTCTATGCCAAAGAGCACGAATGGCTTGTTGACGCTGACTAAACCTTTAATCGGAGGTGCTTTATGCGCTACGGAATGTGTATGGGCATTGACAGCCCTCAGAACATAAAAATTGCAAAGGATGCCGGATTCGATTACATGGAGTGCGGATTTTCCTATCTGTCGCAGGCGGAGGACGAGGTTGTCGAAAAATTTGCCGACGTGCTTGCTTCGGCGGACATAAGGTGTGAGGCGGCAAACTGCTTTCTCCCGTCCGACCTTGCCGTCATCGGAAACGATTACCGCGCGGTGCGGTTCACCGACTTCATTGAAAAAGGAATGGAGAGGGGAAAAAAGCTCGGCTTGGAGGTCGTCGCTTTCGGTTCCGGTACTGCAAGAAGAATACCGGAGGGCGTCAGTTATGCCGAGGGCTTCCGTCAGCTCGGAGATTTCCTCGGAAATGTTGTTTCTCCGATTGCCGAAAAATACGGTATAACAATGGTTATTGAGCCGCTCAGGAAGAACGAGACAAATATTATCAACACCGTCAAAGAGGGTGCAATGCTTGCGGTTCTTTCGGGTAAGGACAATATTGCAGGGCTTGCCGACCTTTACCATATGGTTGGCGTCGGAGACACAAATGACGATATCCGACAGCTCAAGGGCTCGATAAAACACGCTCATTTTTCCAATCCATTCTCACACGGCGAAATGAAAAGGGTGTTTCCGAAGAGTCTCGAGGAGTTTGATTACCGTCCGTTCATAGATGCGCTTGAAGACATCGGCTGTGAACGCTGCTCGGTGGAGGCACGCTGTACGGACTACCCGACAGAGACTGCCGAATCCGGAAAGCTTATCGAAATGCTGAGAAAAGGATAATCAGCGGTATTGCGTTAAAAAAACGGGTCTGCTTTGACATTCAGTCAGGGCAGATCCGTTTCTGTTTATTCTGTTATTTTATCGGGCGAATCGCCCCTGCCGGTCACTACTTCATAGCCGATTTCTTCCATTTGCGAACGCAGCAGGTCAAGTCCGTCCTTTGCATCACTGTCCGTGCCGACCTTATTGTCATACAGCAGATAGTCCTTTCTCACACTCATCGGTGTAAGGTTCGGCATAACTACGTTACAGCCGGCAAGCACACCTCTCTGACGACCTTTTCCGTCCACCGTTCCGAGGGCGGTGGTTGCGGGAAGAAGCACATTAGGCAGAGCAAGCCTTACCAAGCTGAGCATAAAAACAGTCAAATCGGCACTTCCCGCCGAAAAATCACGCAAAGGTGTGTCACGGTGCGGAATAAACGGCCCGATTCCGACCATCTGCGGCTTGAAATCGCAGAGAAATTCGAGGTCGGAGGCAAGGCAGTCGGCAGTTTGGTACGGAGAGCCGACCATAAATCCCGCGCCGGTCTGATAGCCGATTTCTTTTAGATTTTTAAGGCATTGAAGTCGGCTCTCAAGCTTCATTTCCTCAGGGTGCAGTTTTTGATAATGCGAGGTGGTAGCCGTCTCGTGTCTGAGCAGGAATCTGTCTGCGCCTGCGTCGTAGAGGGCTTGATATGATTCTCTGCTTCGTTCGCCGACCGACAGAGTAACGGCGCAGTCGGGGTACTTTGTCTTGATACGCTTTATCAAAGCCGAAAGTCTGCCGTCGTCCCAATACGGATCCTCGCCGCCCTGAAGCACGAAGGTGCGGTATCCGAAGCGGTAGCCGTCATCACAGCAGGCGAGAATTTCCTCCTCGGTCAGCCTGTAGCGGTGAACGCCGGAGTTTGAACGGCGTATGCCGCAGTAAAGGCAGTCGTTTTTACATATATTTGTAAATTCGATAATACCCCTGAAATAAATTTTTTTGCCGAAAACCGCGACAGTATTCTCACGGGCCAGCTTTGCGGCAAAATCGCGGTCATTTTCGTCACAGGACGTGATAAGACTGACCCATTCGTCATGAGCCAGCCTGTGTTGCTTGTTTAATTTTTCTATAAGCTCACGGTTGTTCATTGCTTTCACCTCAATGCAATTTCGGCGTCAGGGAAACAAGGTAACTGCTTAATCGTTTGACAGACGGTCACCGATAGTCAGACTTCGTATTCGTTGTTGGAATAGGCGGTTTTTACGTTTGCTCCCTCTATCCTGCCGATTTTTCCGGCAAGGGAATTGATGATATCCTGCGGGGCGTCAAGCGCAATGCTGATGATGTTGATATCATGCTTGGTATACGGCAGACCCATACGTCCGAGAATGTACTCACGGTAATCATGGAGAATGGGGTTGAGCTGATCTGCGTTGTCCTTGGTTTCGAGGATAATTGCCATAACCGCAACTCTTGTTTTCATACTGATGACCTCCTGAAATCAAAAATATACTGTTGTTTTCAACAATAAAATTATAACAGAATTAAGATTGTTAGTCAATAATTTCCTGTTTAAAGATTTAAAAGCGATTCCTGTTTAAAGATTTAAAAGCGAGAAAAAATATCGGAACATCGAAATCTAACGATATCGTGAGATTTGCTTGCGTTTAAAGTGATTATATGCTATAATAAGACAAACCAACTTTGTGTTTTCTGAATTTAGTGACCGGAGGCTTACGTTGTGGCTGTTTGTTATAATAATCTTTGGAAGCTGCTTATTGACCGTGATATGAATAAAACCGAGCTGAAAGAAGCAGCGGGGGTTAGCTTTAATGTTATGGCTCGAATGAGTAAAAATGAGCCTGTATCATTTGAAAGCATAGAAAAAATCTGTATAGCTCTGCGGTGTGATATCGGTGATATAATGGCATTCTCTGAGGATATGCCACCGGCTGAAACAAAAAAACCATCTACAATAGAACTTTTTGCCGGAGCCGGCGGACTTGCTCTCGGTATTGAAAAAGCGGGATTTCAGACTTTAGGACTGATAGAATTTGATAAGGATGCCGCCGATACCTTGAAATGCAATCGTCCGAATTGGCGTGTTATCAATGATGATATTG
>CAVELL010000002.1:0-20634 GCA_963616775.1 Eggerthellaceae bacterium
TGAGTTGTTCTTAAATGTTGTTCTCAAATCCCCACCGTCGCTCACGCGACACCTCCCCTTGCTTCAAAGGGAGGCAGATAATAGATAATAGATGATAGATTTTAGATTTTAGATAATGTATATCAGAAAAAGCGGCATTTAATTTATCGCAGGTCTAAAATCTACAATCTAAAGTCTAAAGTCTATCTTGGCATCGTGCCATACGACAAGCATTGATAAAACCTGAGCCGTATGGCACAATGTCAACATCATTTCTTTATGCGAAAAAAGACTCCCGGGATTTCTCCCGGAAGCCTATTTTTATGAAGTCAATCAGAAGTCGATGGAAGCAAATGTTGCGTTGCTTCTGTCGAAGATTGTCCAGGTCTTCTTGAGACCTACCTTGCCGATTGCGCTGTAATTACCAACGGAAATATTGAGGATTCCGTAGAGATCAGCGTGACCGTTAACGTCAATCTTGCCTTCTGTGTCTGCTCCTGCCGCAAGCTCCTTGAGGTAGTCAACAGGAATTGTGAGTGAAGACTGAACAACGGGGTTGCCGTCAGCGTCTACATACTTAACCTGTGCCTCAACATAAGCACCTACGCCGCCCTCAACGCATACGTCTACAAGAGCGTATCCGTAGAGACCGAGAGCAACATCAAGACCAAGGCGAAGCTCGAACTGACCGTAGATGTCGATCCTGCGGTCAACAACGTTAGTCTCGTTTACTGTGCTTACCTTGTTGTTGATGATTTCCACACCGTGCATTTCCTCAGAAACAACAACGATTTCCATTCTGCCGTTTACGCCGATGTTAAGAAGAACGTCGAATGTAACGGTGAGAGGTGTTGAGCCGAGAGGAAGTGTGAATGTAAAGAGCTTGATAGAAGTAGAATCAAGCTTGCTGAGAGCATACTTGTTTACAGCCTTTGCCCAGAAGCTGTCGCCTGAAAGCTTCTCGCCGACAGTCTCAACTTCGTTGCCGAATGTCTTAGCATAAGAACCTGAGATTGTTGTTGTATCCTTAAGGTCATAGTTGAACTTAAGGTATACTTCGTTGAAGTTAAGCTTTGCAAGGTTCATATCAGCCTTAGCATCGACTGTGAGGTCGGTGAGCTCATAGGACTTTGAAAGTGTAACTCCGTTGCAAACGCTCTTAGCGACGGAGAAGTTAAGACCTGTATCTGTGATCTTAGCCTTAATGCTGAAGCCCTTTACCGAGAAGCTGACGTTAGCAAGCTTCTTGAGAGTCTTCATGATGTCGTCCTTAGAGATTGCGTTTGCATCGAGATAACCGTCAGAGAGAACCTCGCCGTTACCGTCAGTGATCATAGCTGTTGCGAAGTCAACGTCTGATGTTCCCTCATAATCGATCTTCTCGATTACGTCTTCGACAGCAACATCGGAATTGGTGACAACCTTCTGACCGTCAACAACCTCGATAGCCTCTGCCTTGTAGGCAGCACCGGTCATGATCTTGTCTGACTGCTCAACAACATAAACGTCACCTACTGCAAGATCTGTGCTTGCGGGAACGATGATGCTGTCGCCGTCAACAGTGTAATCGGAAACCGTCTTAACACCGTCGGCAAGAACTATCTTCTGAGTGTCCTCTGAGAATGTGCCACGAAGCGAAACAGCCTTCTCAATTGCTGCCTTTACGTCGTCCTCAGCCATTGCGCCGAGACCAAGCTTGTTTTTAGCGTCAAGCTTGATGATGCCGTTCTCAACAGCAGCGGAAACCTTCGCCACGTTAGCGATGGATGTTGCGTTCTCGATAATAACCGTTGTCTCATCAACAGGGACACCGGCAGCATTAACAAGAACTGTTGCTACAAATTCCGGAGTAACGGATGCTGTAACGTCGATTGTCTCATAGTCAACGAGAACGTCATATTTAGCCGCTGTTGCAACAGCGTCATAATACTCGTCGCCGGGCTCTACACCGAGAACTGTGTCTGTAGTGTCAGCCTTCTGATAACCGAACGCTTCATCAACCTGCTCCAGAAATGCGCCTGTTTCAACCGTCTTTGTGCCCGGCCATACGAATCCGGGGAAAATGCTGGTCATAACAAGCATTACAATGGAAACGATGATTGAAATGATTTTAGTGCTCATATCAATTCCTCCTTTTAAATTTGAGGTACAAGCATTCCCCCACGGCTGAAAAGTGGTATAACGTTAGTACCGCTTTAAAGTTGAGCTGCCCGAAGGCAACAACCCTGGTTAATACTCCCCTCACTATGAATTATAATCCGTGACTCGGCATTTTGCAAGTATTTTTTTACATTTTAAGAAAAATTTTATCTATTTTTGAAAATGTCACTAAATATTGTGGTTAAAGTTGTGCAAAATACAATTTTGATGCCGTTTTAAACAATAGTCTCAACCTGTAAAAGCTTTTTTTGAGCGGCAAAAACGCTATACATTATATAATATGTAATCGCCGAACGGATTGCGCACCGCCGCAAACGGTTTGAAAAAAAACAATTGCTTGACATAAAAAGGGTTTTGTGATATCTTATAGGCGATATATTAAAGGCTGTGACAAAGACAGTAGCCGCCGTGCGAAGCCAAAGCGAGCCGGGGAGGGTGCAAGCCCGGTGCGAGGTACATTGCGGTGAACATCACTTTCGAGCTGCGGACTGAACCGAGTAAGTCTTGACGGGCGTCCTCCGTTAAAGGGAACACATATAATAAGTATGTTGAATAGGTGGTTGCGAGTTGATTTCGTCCTGTTTTACACGGGACGGGATTTTTTGTTTTAAGCACCCTCCTATCACACAAAAAGGAGCTATTATATAATGTATAAGAAAGTTTCTGCGAACCTGAACTTTGTCGATCGAGAGAAAGCGGTTGAGGAGTTCTGGAAAGAAAACAAAATCTTTGAAAAGACCTGCGAGAAAAAGGGACCGTCCTACGTTTTCTATGACGGTCCGCCGACCGCTAACGGCAAGCCGCACATCGGTCACGTTCTGACCCGTGTTATCAAGGACTTGATTCCCCGTTACCGTACAATGAAAGGCTATCAGGTGCCGCGTAAGGCGGGCTGGGACACCCACGGTCTTCCCGTTGAGCTTGAGGTTGAGAAGCTTCTCGGTCTTGACGGCAAGGAGCAGATCGAGCAATACGGTCTTGAGCCTTTCATCGAGAAATGTAAGGAAAGCGTTTGGAAGTACAAGGGCATGTGGGAGGATTTCTCATTTACCGTCGGCTTCTGGGCGGACATGGATAATCCTTATGTAACCTATCACAACCCGTACATTGAGTCCGAGTGGTGGGCGCTCAAGAAAATTTACGAAAAAGGTCTTATCTACAAGGGCTTCAAAATCGTTCCCTACTGCCCCCGCTGCGGAACTCCGCTTTCGTCGCATGAGGTTGCACAGGGCTACAAGTCGGTCAAGGAGCGTTCGGCAATCGCACGTTTCAAGGTTAAGGGTGAGGACGCTTACTTCCTCGCATGGACGACAACTCCGTGGACTCTTCCCTCAAACGTTGCGCTCTGTGTAAATCCGACCGAGGAATATGCAAAGGTCAAGTGCATCGACGGCAACATTTATTACATCGCCGTTGCGCTTATGGACAAGGTTCTTTCGCCTCTCGCAGAGGACGGAAAGCCGGCTTACGAAATCCTTGAAAAATTCGTCGGCAAGGAGCTTGAATACAAGGAGTATGAGCCGCTCTTTGAGTGTGCGGGCAAAAAAGCCGAGCAGCAGCGCAAAAAGGCTCACTTCGTTACGGTTGACAACTACGTTACAATGTCCGACGGTACCGGTATCGTTCACATTGCGCCGGCTTTCGGTGAGGACGACTCCAGAATCGGCAGAAGCTACGACCTTCCGTTCGTTCAGTTTGTTGACGGCAAGGGCAATATGACGGAAGAAACTCCGTTTGCGGGGCTTTTTGTCAAGGACGCAGACGTTCCGGTTCTTCAGAATCTTGAAGAAAGAGGTCTTCTCTTCAGCGCACCGAAATTTGAGCACGATTATCCGTTCTGTTGGCGATGTGACACTCCGCTCATCTACTATGCAAGAGAGTCATGGTTTATCAAGATGACTGCGGTCAGAGACGATCTTATCAGAAACAACAATACAATCAACTGGATTCCCGAGAGCATCGGTAAGGGACGCTTCGGCGACTGGCTTGAGAATGTTCAGGACTGGGGCATCAGCCGTAACCGTTACTGGGGAACTCCGCTCAACATCTGGGAGTGCGAATGCGGTCACAGACATTCAGTCGGCAGCATTGAGGAGCTCAAAAGTATGTCCGATAACTGTCCGGACGATATCGAGCTTCACCGCCCGTACATCGACGCCGTCACAATCAAGTGCCCCGAATGCGGCAAGCAAATGAAGCGTGTTCCCGAGGTTATCGACTGCTGGTTCGATTCGGGCTCAATGCCTTTCGCTCAGCACCACTATCCGTTCGAGAATAAGGAGCTTTTCGAGAGCCAGTTCCCGGCAGACTTCATCTCCGAGGCTGTTGACCAGACAAGAGGCTGGTTCTATTCCCTTCTTGCGATTTCAACCCTTATCTTCAACAAGGCTCCGTTCAAGAATGTTATCGTTCTCGGTCACGTTCAAGACGAAAACGGTCAGAAGATGAGCAAATCCAAGGGCAACGCGGTTGACCCGTTTGACGCGCTCAAGACCTACGGAGCAGACGCTATCCGCTGGTACTTCTACACGAACTCCGCACCGTGGCTTCCCAACCGTTTCCACGGCAAGGCGGTTATCGAGGGTCAGCGCAAGTTTATGGGCACCCTTTGGAATACCTATGCGTTCTATGTTCTCTATGCCGAGATTGACAAATTCGACCCGACAAAGTATGAGCTTGATTACGATAAGCTTTCCGTCATGGACAAATGGCTGCTTTCAAAGCTTAACTCAATGGTTAGGAGCGTTGACAGCAACCTTGAAAATTACAGAATCCCCGAGTCCTGCAAGGCTCTCCAGGAGTTTGTTGACGACATGAGCAACTGGTATGTTCGCCGCTGCCGTGAACGTTACTGGAAGCAGGGACTGGAGCAGGATAAGATCAACGCTTATCTTACCCTTTACACCGCGCTTGTAACGGTTGCAAAGGCGTCTGCTCCGATGATTCCGTTTATGGCTGAGGATATCTATCAGAATCTTGTCCGTTCCGTTGACAAGAACGCTGAAGAAAGCGTACATCTCTGCTCCTTCCCCGAAGTCAACGAGAACCACATTGACCTTGAGCTCGAGAAGAATATGGACGAGGTTCTCAACGTTGTCGGTCTCGGACGTGCGGCAAGAAACGGCGCGAACATCAAAAACCGCCAGCCGCTTGCAAAGATGTATGTCAATGCAGACATCAAGCTTGACGGCTACTATAAGGACATTATCGAGGATGAGCTGAACATCAAGGATGTTATCTTTGTTGACGCGGCAGACGAGCTTTCGGACTACAACTTTAAGCCGCAGCTCAAGACTCTCGGACCCAAGTACGGCAAAAATCTCGGCGAGATCAGAACCGCTCTTTCCGAGCTTGACGGCTCAAAGGCGAAGAAGGAGCTTGACGCAGACGGTCACATCACGCTGAACATCAGCATCGGCGCAATCGAGCTGACAGCCGACGAGCTTCTCATCGAGGCTGTTCAGAAATCAGGTCTGTTCTCGGTTTCCGATTTCGGTGTAACCGTTGCGATCGACACGGAGCTCACGCCCGAGCTGATCGAGGAGGGCTTTGTCCGTGAGATTATCAGCAAAATTCAGACGATGCGTAAGGACGCAGACTTCAACGTAACCGATCACATCATCATCAGCGTTGAGGGCAACGACAAGATTGCCGACATTATCTCACGCAACAAGGCGGACATCTTCACCGCGGTTGTCGCCGATGACCTTGTTGTCGGTTTGGCAGACGGACACACCGCAGAGTGGAACATCAACGGCGAAAAGGCAACCTTCGGCGTTAAAGTCAGCGAATAAAAATTCCTGCTTTTCGTAAACAACCGATAATTTATGCCCGAGGACATTTAAGTCTTCGGGCATAGCTTTGTTTTAAAGCATTAAATGATTTCAAGTGCCGTATTCGTCAATACGCTTCCAGTCAATTTCTACCGGTTTCGCGTTGCCGCAAAGGTCGTTGTATATGCTTTCATACTCGGACATAGATATTTTTTGTGTTTCAAAAGTATCATCGTCCGTAACTTTATAAAAACCGCTGTCGGGAGACTCCTTAAAAATATAGCATTTACGGACAAGTTTACCATTTTCATAATCAATAATATAATAGTTTGGAGTATCCTTTTCTCCCCATTTTGTAACAATCATTCCGTTTGACATAAGAATACGATCCCATATAAACTCTTCATTTGTCCAACGCCGCTGATCATCAAGTATTACTACTTCGCCATTTTTAATGGTGCAAACATTTGTAATCACTATTTTAACAAGCGGAGTTGGGCTTTCTGTTGGCTCACCGGTTTTTCTGAAACTGCCAAGCAACAATTCGTCTGTACCGTCTCCGTTTAAATCATAAAGAAAATAGTAAAAGTCATCTTGAGAAGTTATATGGGAATAAAAGTTTCTTGTTGTATTTCCGTCCCTTTCAGCGCACCTTTTCCACACTTCGGCTTTTTCCTCACAGCTTTTCTTTATAAAAGCCGAGTATGGGTCGGCTGGATCAGCAGTTATTTCATTGGCATAGAAAAAAGTTTCGTCCTGTTCTTCTTCTGAAAGCGTGTAGGGAAAATATGTTTCCGCGGCGTTCGTTTTTTCTGTTTTTATAAGCGGTTCGGACGTTGTCGCTTCGGTAGTATTGCTCTCGCTTTTTCCGCCCGTGCAACCGCACAGAAAGATCAGCACAAACACAATAATTGTCGCTGTAATCTGTTTCATATTATCCTCTCCTTTCGCCATAAGGCTATATGAACAACCTGTTGTTCAGCCTCATTATACAATATCAACAAAAAATTGTCAAATGATTTAAAATATTCTACGTTATTGAATAAGGTTATACTTTTCGGTGGTGAAAATTGTATTTAGATATCAAATGGAGACAAAACAAATAAATTTTCATTTTCTTTTAGTCAAATGTTTAACAAACTCTTGAAATAAATTCCTCTTTAATATATAATAGAGTAAACTTGTGACGGCTTCGGAGATTGCAATCCTTCCGCGGCACGAATCACGTTCGGAAATAATAGGTTCGCGGCGAGCGGATCTATGAGGATAAAAGGAGGATAAACCTTATGAATGAAAACTTCAGCTACAAAATGAAGCTGACAGACGAGGAAAAAGAGATTCTTCACGGTTCAAAGGGCGAAGTAATGGCAAAGGTTATGAAAACCCTTGTGCTTTACGGCGACGCTTTCGGAGCGGAAAGATTCGTTCCCGTAAACGGCAAAGGTCATCTTGTTACAAGCTTCGGCATCTCGGTTCTCAAGCCCGTTTTCTCAATCATGGACGAGCTTATCAAGGGCGGTCTCAAGGTTGACGAGGGCTTCACCGTTGACCCCAGACCCATCGACTACGCAAACGTAAAGTGCAATCCGCTTCAGAAGCTTATTTTCAACAAGATTCTTTACGGTATGCAGGATTCCTACGAGGTTCAGCTCAACAAGCTCGGTCTCAAGAGCGACAAATCCTTTACCTGCGCCTGCTACTTCGACGAAGTAGGCAACACACCTAAGAAGGGCGACATTCTTTCATGGGCTGAGAGCTCCGCTGTTGTATTTGCAAACTCGGTTCTCGGCGCAAGATGTAACCGTAACTCCGGTATCATTGAGCTTTTCGGCTCCATCCTCGGCAAGGTTCCCGAATTTGATCTTCTTACGGACGAGGGAAGAAAGGCAAAGTGGATCATCGAGGTCAAGACCTCAAAGATTCCCGAAGCTCAGGTTCTCGGCTCGGCAATCGGTATGAAGGTTATGGAGGATGTTCCTTTCGTCAAGGGTCTTGACAAGTGGATCGGTACAGAGCTTACGGACGACGCCAAGGCATATCTCAAGGATTTCGGCGCAGCTACCGCTTCCAACGGTGCGGTCGGACTTTATCACATTGAAAACCTCACTCCCGAGGCTGTTGAACAGGGCGAAAGCCTTATTGCGGAGGGTGCTCAGACCTACGTTATCGACGACGCAGAGCTTGAGAGAGTTTACAAAAACTATCCCGTTATGTGGAAGGACAAGGGCGCGGCTCCGAAGCTTTGCTTCATCGGCTGTCCTCACCTTTCCTACGCTCAGCTCGGCGAGTGGACAGACAGATTTGAAAAAGAGCTCAAGACTCAGGGCAAGACAAAGGTCGGTCTTCGCACGGTTATGACAACCGCTCCCGAGGTTCTCGACAGATTCAGGAAGGAGAACAGCGCGGCTTACAACAAGCTTGTCGGCTTCGGCATCAACCTTTCCTGCATCTGCCCGCTTATGTATATGAACAACCCGCTTTGCGGCGGCGACACAAGCAACGTCATCACCTGCTCGAACAAGCTCCGTACATATACGACCGCACGCTATTTCACAACCGACGATATCACAAAGATCGCTGTCAAGGGAGGTTTTTGATTATGAGCAAAACATTCAAAGGACGTCCTGTTGTAGCAGGCACAATCAATAAGGGCGAGGCTGTTGTTTCCCATAACGGTGTCAACACACTTGCAACTTTCCAGAAGACCGCTCTTATGCACGACATTCCGATTAT
The DNA here is from genome assembly GCA_963616775.1 of Eggerthellaceae bacterium. Classification (GTDB taxonomy): domain Bacteria; phylum Bacillota; class Clostridia; order Oscillospirales; family Acutalibacteraceae; genus CAG-488. The sequence continues at coordinate 8,646 of CAVELL010000002.1, forward strand.
CGGCAAGGACGAGGTTATCGGTTCCGACCAAAACAACCCCGACGTATTCGGAAAGAACCTCACAGGCAAGGTTCTCTGCCTGCCTCAGACAATCGGTTCAACAACAGGCGGTATGGTTCTCTACACCGTATGTGCGCTTAATATGGCTCCGGCGGCAATGCTTTTCTCTCTGCCGATCGACTCGCTCGCAGCCGCAGGCGTTATCCTCTCCGACGTTTGGACGGATAACACTATCGTTGCCGTTGACTCGCTCGGCGACGAGTTCCTCAACGCTGTAAAGGACGGCGACAAAATCACCGTTAAAGAGGACGGAACCGTTATCGTTGAATAATTTTTAATTTCAATAGCTGCGGCAAGTCTCTGCCGCAGTTGTTTTTTTCGGAGGTAAATATGGCGAACATCAGAATTGACAACGCTTGTGACGATGCAATCACCGTTTGTCTGGACGGGACGGAGTATTTTGTTCCGGAGGACGAAAGCGTGACTGTCTCGTCCGTTGAAAAGGGCGTTCACACCCTCACGGTCAGCCGTCCGCGGCTTATCGGCGACAGCGAAAGCTCCGAAGAAAGCGGCGACAGCATCACATCAAAGCTTGCACACGACGAAAAAAGTCAATATGTCCGGCTCAGCAGTGCCTTTACGATAGATGTCAACGCGACAAAGTCCGTATGGACTCTGAAGAAAAAGGTGCTCCTTGCGGAGAAGAACGGACTGGACGCTCTTTTTTCGGGGTTTGATGTTGAAGTCAGCGGCGGCAAACTCACGCAGGCAAGGGACAGCTTTGCAACCACCGAAGAGGAAAAGAGCTTTATGAAAAAACAGCTTTCAGAAGCGTTTTTTCCGATCGGTTTCGGTATAATCATTTTCACCGTTGTGGGGCTTTTTGCTCTTGCGGCGAACCTTGCGGGCGCACCGATCACCCTCGGCGGCAGGAAGTTCACCTACCCGTGGACGTTCGGTCTGCTCGCCATAGACCTCGGCTTCGCGGTTTATTTTTCCGTGATGCTGAAAAACATTTTCTCCGCGAGAAAGAGATATAAATAACGCAAAGCAGAGACTGTGACAGATTTTTTCTCACAGTCTCTGCTTGTTATTCGTTTGTTTAATTTGAAATTTTTTTGCAAGAAACTCTCGGGTCGATGTGGGAATCGTGATAGACTTTAGACTTTAGATTGTAGATTTTAGACCTGCGAAAAGCTAAATGCTGCCTTGTACCGTAACATCATCTAACATCTAAAATTTAACATCTATCTTCTGCCTCCCCTTGAAGCAAGAGGTGTCGCGTGAGCGACGATGGGGATTTAAGAACAACTCAATATGCCTTTATTCCTTATCTCCACCACCGCAAGCGGTCGCCCGTCTCGCTGCGGCTCTGACAGTCCACCGGACTGTCATTCACTACCGTCGTGCCGCTTCGCTACCCTTACAATAAAGGGAGCCCGGCAAGGCTTCCGCTGACTTCGGCACGATGTGGCATCGTGCCCTACGAAGAGAGCTTTCAGTTTTTAGATTTTAGACCTGCGAAAAATTAAATGCTGCGTTAGACTTTACAGAGATGCAAAAGCACCGAGCGTTTTTATTTTTTTATCAGATCCTTTACGACCTCGCCGGCAATTATAAGTCCGGCAACGGACGGAACAAAGGCCACGCTTCCCGGCAGGGGCTTGCCGTTTTCGGTGTGTCCGTGCCTGATCGGCTCCTCCTTTGTATAAACTACCTTGAGGTGATTTATGCCTCTTTTTTTCAGCTCGCGCCGCATAACCTTTGCCAGCGGACACACGCTCGTTTTGCTGATATCCGCCACCTCGAGCCTTGTCGGGTCAAGCTTGTTTCCGGCACCCATACTGCTGATTATCGGAACGCCGTATGCTTTTGCCTTTTCCGCCAGAAGAAGCTTTGCGGTTACGGTATCGACGGCATCAACAATATAATCAAACTCCGAAAAAACTATGCCGTCCGCCGTGTCGGGCAGGAGAAAAAGCTTTTCGGCATGAACTTTAATGTTCGGATTCACATCAAGACAGTGCTCTGCAGCAACCTCGACCTTTACCCTGCCGACGGTTTTTGTTGTCGCAACAAGCTGTCGGTTGATGTTCGACTCGGCAACAACATCACCGTCAAAAAGAGAAAGCTCGCCGATTCCGCTGCGTGCGAGAGCCTCAACCGTGTATGAGCCGACCCCGCCGACTCCGAAAACCGCAACGTGCGCTCTGTTCAGCTTTTCCAGTCCCTGCTTGCCCAGGAGTAGTTCACTTCGTTCAAAAATCGGCATAGATATCCTCTTTTTCTGAAATTTTCTAAATTATATCAAACTTTTCTGCCTTTTTCAAGTATACATATTCCGGCACTTATGTTATAATATATCGGTCAGGGCAGTATTTGCCGAAAGGAAGTGTAGTAATGAAAAAACGTATTTTATCAATTTTATTGGTCGCGGTAATTATTGCGGTCGGTTTTTCCGTTCCGTCTTTTGCGGCTTCGCTCACCCTGAGCGGTGCGACATATCCGACAACACTGAAGCAAGGCGATCCGTTCATTGCAAAGGGTGTTATTACGTCCGACTGCGACATCACCAAGGTAGTAATCGGTGCCTACAATTCAAGCGGCAAAGCGGAGTTTGAATATACCGGTCTGCCGGGTGAAAAAAGCTATGATATAAACAACGTTGACTATCTCTTGACCTTTTCCAAGCTCGGAATCGGAAGCTATACATATAAAATAGTTGCCTCCGACGAGAAAAATTCAAATGTTGTCCTTTTGCAAAAAAACTTTACCGTCAGGTCAACAGCAGCCGTCAACACCCTTAAGCTCACAGGTGAGAATTATCCGACGACAATAGAGCAGGGCGAGGGTTACTCCGTCAAGGGTATCATTTCCTCAGATTACACCATAACAAAAGTCGTTATCGGTGCCTACCGTTCCGACGGTGCTGTCGGCTTTGAATACTCCGCCGCACCGCAGTCTAAATCCTTTAACATTTACAGCGTCGATTACAGCCTGACGTTTTCCAAGCTCGGCGCAGGCACATATACCTATAAAATAACCGCAAGCGACACGGAGGTCAGCGGTGTGGTTCTGCTCCGGAAGACCTTTACCGTAACTTCATCGGGATCTTCCGGAAGCGGTCTTAAAATCAGCGGCGAGAACTACCCGACGGTGCTGTCTCCCGGAGAGGGCTTCTCCGTCACGGGTGTTGTTTCGTCCGATTACAGCATAACCAAAATTGTCATCGGAGCTTACCGTTCCGACGGTACTGTCGGCTTCGAATACACGGCTCAACCCGGCAGCAAGAGCTACAACATAGCCAATGTTGATTATCTGCTTACCTTCTCAAAGCTCAAAGAAGGCTCGTACACCTATAAAATCGTTGCAAGCGACGCTGTGCAGTCCAATGTTGTTCTCCTGCAAAAAAGCTTTTCGGTCAAGACCTCCGGCTCAGAGTCTTCCGACCTTAACAAGGTCAACTGGGACGTCGCCGACATTTCATACTGGAACACCGTCACTTCGTGGACGCAAATAGCAAATAATCTTGACGCAATAATCCTGAGAATCGGTTACACCTACACGTCGAGCAAAAAAATGATGTCCGACTCGACCTTTTCCGCATATTACAAGAATGCCAAGAATGTCGGCATCCCCGTCGGCTGCTACTATTTCAGCGCAGCAACAACGGTGAGCGAAGCGAACGCGGAGGCGGACTTCGTTCTCAACCTGCTCAAGCAGGACAACTGCAAAATGGAAATGCCGATATACTATGACCTTGAAACGGAAGATCAGATGGATCTCACCCAACAGGAGTGTACCGACATTGCGAGAACCTTCTGCGACAAGCTTTCCGCCGCAGGCTACTATGTCGGAATCTACTGCAACAAATATTTTGCGCGCGACGAGCTTTATGCCTCCAAGCTTTCCGACTTCCAGTTTTGGATTGCGGAATACAATTCAAGCTGCACATACAACGGTGTTTACGGAATGTGGCAGTACAGCGACGTCGGGAATACCTCGGGAATCAATTATCCCTGCGATATGAACATCTGCTACTACGACTATCCGTCCTATATCAAGGCGAACGGACTTAACGGCTTCACGGCAACGCCGACGCCCGCTGTTCCCGTGTTCAAGTTCATAACGGGAACGAAGCTTTCCTGTGACGAGAGCAAAAAGGAGGTTTATCTTCGTAACGATCCGGGGCTGACCTCCGCACAGTTCATCAGCAAGTACATTCAGAAAGAAAACGTCAATGTAACCGTTCAAGCATTGGCTGACGGAGGCAAGGTCGGAACGGGCACAACAATTTCTGCAACAGCCTCCGCCCGACAGTTCGGCCCGTATACAATCTGTCTTGTAGGCGACACGAACTCCGATTCGAAGATAAACTCGACCGACGCACTGCTGATACTTCAGCACACGGTCGGAACTCGAGCGTTGACAGGCTATGCGCTCAAGAGCGCAGATTGGAACAGCGATTCAAAAGTAAACTCAGCCGACGCTCTTGAAATATTGAAGTATTCGGTCGGAATCAAATAAAATCAGAGGATTGGTACACGGTGAAAATCGGACTTTTTACGGACACGCATTACTGCGAGCTTGATCTGTTGGAGCAGGACAGAAGACCCCGCTATGCTTACGCTGCGGTAAAAAAAGCGTTTGAAGATTTTAAAAAACAGGGCGTACAGCTTGCCGTCTGTCTCGGTGATTTGGTTCACTTCCACAACGGCAGGGACGAAAGCTTGCGTCACCTTGAAAAAATTTCCTCGCTGATAAATTCTTACGGTATTCCGACATATCATTGCATGGGAAACCACGACAACGAAATCGTCGGCGGTGGGGAATTTGAAGAAATCTCCGGCTTCAGTGTCGCCCCGACAACATTTGAGGACGGCGAAGTAAGGCTGATTTTTCTTGACGCCTCCTACACTCCCGACGGCACACCCTACGGTCGCGGGGATATTGACTGGACAAAGAGCTTCGTCCCGCGTTGTGAGCTTGAGTGGCTTGAAAAGCAGCTTGATACAGACAAACGGAAGGTCGTTTTTATCCACCAGAACATTGACACGAGCGTTGAAAGCCATCACATTGTTTCAAATGCCGACGAGATAAACGCAATACTCGCCAAGCATAATGTTTCGCACGTTTACCAAGGGCATTACCACTACGGCGCAAAGAATATTATCAACGGTATTCCTTACACGACGCTGCGTGCCATGTGCATCGGCGAAGAAACAAACTATCTTATAACAGAGGGTTAATATGGATTTTGAAGAGCTGATACTTTTTATTTTTGAGTTGGTCGGCACCGTTGCTTTTGCCGTTTCCGGTGCGATGGTCGCCATAAAAAAGAAGGTCGATATTTTCGGCGTTATCGTTCTCAGCGTGATGACCGCACTCGGAGGGGGAATCGTCCGTGATATTCTTATCGGCTGTCTGCCGCCGAGAATGTTCTCGGATTACCGCTATGTTCTTGCGGCTGTTGTAACCTCCGTCATTGTTTTCGTTGCGGCCTTCATCTTCCGTGAGCCTTACCGCAAAAGCGAAAAAACGGTCGATGCAATCAACAACATTTTTGATGCGCTCGGTCTCGGCGTTTTCACGGTAATGGGCGCGAATGTCGCCATTGAATCGGGCTTCACCGTGAACGGAATTTTGGTCGTTTGCCTTGCCGTTGTAACCGGCGTCGGCGGCGGACTTATACGCGACGTGATGCTGATGGAGATTCCGTTTGTGCTCAAAAAAAGAATATATGCCGTCGCCTCCATTCTCGGAGGAACAGCATATCATCTGATGTATATTTACGCGGTAAACCTTCGACTGGCAACCGTTGTTTCGGTTTTGATTGTTTTCACCGTCAGAATCCTTGCTACGGTGTTCAAGCTCGATTTACCCAAAGTTAAGCTTACATAAAAAATGAGCTGCCACAATTCAGTTGTGACAGCCGTTTTTTTATTTATTGTATATCGGGAAGCTCTCGCAAAGCGACTGAACCTCATCGGAAATTCTTGCCTTGTTCGCCTCAAAGTCGTTTGCCGCTGCACCGATCCACCTTGCAATCTGCTTCATCTCGGGCTCCTTGAAGCCTCTTGTTGTTACGGCAGGTGTGCCGAGACGGATGCCGCTTGTGACGAACGGACTCTGCGGATCGTTCGGAACGGTGTTTTTGTTCGCCGTGATGTGTACCTCGTCAAGACGGTGCTCAAGCTCCTTACCCGTAATGCCGCTGTTTACCAAATTCAGCAAAATCAGGTGATTGTCCGTGCCGCCCGAAACAATGTCGAAGCCACCGTCAATAAGTCCGTCGCAGAGAGCTGCGGCATTTTTGACAACCTGCTTCTGATATTCCGTAAATTCGGGAGTGAGAGCCTCTCCGAGCGCAACCGCTTTTGCGGCGATAATGTGCATAAGCGGACCTCCCTGTGTTCCGGGGAAAACCGCCTTGTCTATCTGCTTTGCATATTCCTCTTTGCAGAGAATCATTCCGCCGCGCGGTCCTCTCAGCGTTTTATGCGTCGTGGTGGTGACAACGTCGGCATAGGGAACGGGGGACGGGTGAAGTCCCGCCGCAACGAGACCGGCAATATGCGCCATATCAACCATAAGATAAGCTCCGACCTCGTCGGCTATCTCGCGGCAGCGCGCAAAATCAATAATTCTCGAATAGGCACTTGCGCCCGCAATTATCATCTTCGGCTTACATTCAAGTGCGATTTTTCTCATCTCGTCGTAGTCAATCATTTCCGTTTCGCTGTTTACTCCGTAAGGAACAATGTTGAAATATTTGCCGGAAATGTTGACGGGTGAACCGTGGGAAAGGTGTCCGCCCTGCTGAAGATTCATACCCATAACCGTGTCGCCTGTTTCAAGCAAAGCAAAGAAAACGGCAAGGTTTGCGTTCGCTCCGCTGTGGGGCTGAACATTGACGTGCTCCGCACCGAAAAGCTTTTTTGCGCGGTTGCGTGCAAGCTCCTCAACAATGTCAACGCATTGACATCCGCCGTAATAACGCTTTCCGGGGTAGCCCTCGGCGTATTTGTTCGTGAGCACTCCGCCTGCGGCAAGAAGCACCGCCTTGGAGACAATATTCTCGGAAGCAATCAATTCAATATTGTGCTGCTGACGCTCCAGCTCGGAGTGGCAGGCAGCGGCAACCTCCGCATCATAGTTTTTAAGTTCGTCAAAAAAATTCATATTCATCCTCCTCAAACAAGGGTTACCTTTTCGCCGGAAACGGAAAGCCTGGACGGTATAAAAAAGCCGTCTATTGCAATATAATAATATCCCATTCCTCCGTCACTGAACGCCGTTCCGGCATATTCGGAATCGCTGACCTGAGTGAAAACTATTGTCTGATTTTCAAAGCTCTTTATCATATAAATGCCGTATTTGCTTGCGCGGCGTTGGGTGTCGTCCGTGAGTGAAAAAGGAATTTGCAGCTTGCCGTCCTTCTTTTCAAAGTAATAATTGATGTTGCTGCCGTCGGGTCTGCCTGCAATGCAAACCACGCCGTCATCACATTGGAAATAGGTCAGCAGCTCTTCATGGTGCTTGTATGCAAAAATATCTTCAACATCCTTAAAGGTATAAACGTAGTTTTCCACCGGCACAACAAACGCCACCGCAGTAAAAATGACAGAAACAAAAGCCGCCGTAACGGCTCCTTTTCCTTTTTTCTTCAGTAAAATGCACAGCACCGCCAGAAGAATCACAAACAGAATTCCTCCGCATATCCACCGTATAATATCGTATGCCATAGATTTCGTCCTTTTAACAAGCGTTTACTTTGTAATATGTTATCATAAGCCGCAGAAAAAGTCAATTTTAAGAAAATTAAAAATTTTTATAAAAAGGTGTTGACAACAACAATATTGCGGCATATAATGAAACTAACAAATGAACAATTATTCATACGTTAATTTGAAGTGCAGGTGAAACAAATGAAAGACAACATAGGCTGTGAATGCTGTCCGCACGACCGATGTCACCGCAAGATGGCTAAAAAAGAAGTGAGCGACGACGTTCTCTATGACCTTGCCGAGCTTTTCAAGGTGTTCGGCGACAGCACGCGAATCCGCATAATCTCCGCGCTTATGGACGGTGAAATGTGCGTTTATCATCTTTCGGAAAAGCTGAATATGGGACAGAGCGCGATTTCACACCAGCTCCGTATTCTCAGGAGCGCAGGCTTGGTTCGTCCGCGCAAGGAAGGCAAGGAGAGCTACTATTCACTCGACGACGAACACGTCGAAGAAATTTTCGGCGCAGGCTTGGCACATATATTGCACAAAGGAGGGCTTTACAATGTCTGAACATAATCACGGACATAAACACGACTGTGAGAACGACTGCTGCTGTGAGGCAGAACACGAGCACAGACACGAACACGGCTGCGCAGGCGGTTGCGGCTGCTGCGGTCACGATGAGGAGGAAAAGGAAGAAACCTTTCTCTCCAAAATTTTGCTCGGCGTCTCGGTAGTTCTTATAATTATAGGTCTGTTCTTGAAAACAGCCACGGTTTTTTCAATGATTTTGGGCATTGCCGCAGTGGTTTTGGCGGCATATCCGCTCCTCTTCACCGTCTACGATGATATCAAGGCTCGCAAGTTTACGGAGGTTGAGCTGATGCTTATTTCCGTCGTTGCCGCCTGCTGTATCGGTGAGCTTCGCGACGCGGCACTTGTTGCGGTACTTTACCGAATCGGAGAGATGCTTGAAGACAGAGCGGTTGAGAACAGCCACAGGGCGATAGACTCGGTTGCAAAGATTCAGCAGGATTTCGCGCATATTATCCGCGAGGACGGAACAACGGAAAAGGTGCACGCGGACGACGTGCCGGTCGGCTCCCGTATCAGCGTCCTCCCCTACGAGCGTTTCCCGATTGACGGCATCGTTGAGTCCGGAATTTCCACCGCCGACGCTTCGTCAATTACGGGCGAAAGCCTGCCGATAACTCTCGGCAAGGGAATTGAAGTCAAGAGCGGTATGATAAACGGCAAGGACAGCGTAACGGTTGTCACAACCGAGCTTTTCGGCAACTCAACAGCCTCCAGAATCGTAAAAATGGTTGAGGAAGCAACCGAGAAAAAGGGCAATGTCCAGAAGTTTATTACAAGATTTGCAAAATATTACACACCGATAGTTGTCATTATTGCGTTTGCTTTGGCAATAATCGGCTCAATCGTAACAAAGGACGCTGTGTCATGGGTCAAGAGAGCTCTTATTTTCCTTGTTGCCTCATGTCCGTGCGCAATCGTAATTTCAATTCCGCTCGGCTTCTACACAGGTATCGGTGCAGCGGCAAAGGAAGGAATCATCGTCAAGGGCTCCGTATTCATCGAAGCTTTTGCAAAAGCGAAGGCATTTGTTTTTGACAAGACGGGCACGCTGACAACAGGCTCGTTTGAGGTCAGCAAGGTCACCTCAACGAGCAGCTTCAGTGAGGAGCAAATTCTCACCCTTGCGGCAGCGGCGGAGTATTATTCTTCCCACCCGATTGCAAAGAGTATTGTCAAGGCGGCTCCTCCGATAGACGAAAAATATCTCAGCGATTTCCGTGAGGTTGCCGGCGGCGGAACGAGCGTTGTCTTTGACGGAAAGCGCATCCTCTGCGGAGGAAAACGCCTGCTTGAAACGGAGGGCATCGAATCCCCCGTCTACACGGACGGCGACGTGTGCGTAGTCCTCGACAGAATGATAATCGGTACGATAACGCTTCGAAGCTCCCTGCGCAAGGACGTTGAAAATATGGTTGAATCGCTCCGCGACCAGGGTGTTGAACACATTATTATGCTCACCGGAGACAACGAAAAGGCAGCCGACGAGGTTGCAACCGCAATAAATCTCGACGAATACTATTACAATCTTCTTCCCGAAGAGAAACTCAGTCATCTTGAAGAAATCAAGAGCCAATACGGCAAGGTCGTGTATGTCGGCGACGGAATCAACGACGCTCCCGTTCTCGCCTCCGCAGACGCAGGCGTTGCTATGGGTCTCGGCACTCAGGCGGCAAGCGAAGCGGCAGACGTCATTCTGGCAAATGACAGGCTCGAGAAGCTCGCCCCGGCACATAAGCTTTTCAAGAGAACGATAAACATTGTCCATTTCAATATCATTTTTGCGTTGTCAATAAAGCTTATCGTTCTTGTCCTCGGTGCGGCAGGCTACGCTCCCGTTTGGCTCGCAGTTTTCGCCGACGTCGGAGTTTGCCTGATCTGCGTCCTGATTTCGACTCTCATCGGCAAAGGAAAAAACTCCTTCTTCGACAGTATTCATTTGAACTGAATATAGGAATACAAGAAAGCAAATACTGCATAAAAACAAATAATCAAGGGGTTCTTCAGGAATAAAAACCTGCAAGAACCCCTTGATTTATCCGAAAACATTTAAGGCAACACCGCACAATTGATTTTTTCGTGAGCAAGCTTCGCCTAAAAAGAGGCTGTAAAAATTCCTTTTACAGCCCCGGTGTTTGTATTCATATTTCTTCGAAGCCGGTTTCCTCAATCATCCTTGAGAAAAGCTCCGATGCACGGTCAAAAAGCTCCGCACCCTTCTGTGTATATTCACTGCTGTTGGTTCCGCACCTCTGCGCAAACTGCTCGCCGATGTTGTGTGACGTGTCGCCGTCCTTTTTCAGTGCAAGAAGGTAGAAGGTAAACGCGCTTCCGTCGGAAAGGTTGTCATAGTAGCCTTTCTCTTCCGTTTTAAGATAGTCATACATCGAGGAGCTGGCCGCGTCCGCAAGAATGTCGGAGGGAATCCCCTTGCGAACCGAAAGCTCCGCCGTAAAGGTCAGCAAAACACGAACGCAATAAAGCTCTGCGGCAGGCATATTCCTGCAAAAGGGCTCAAGCTCCGGGCTGTCGGGTCTGACCTTAGCCAGCCTGATGCCGAGCTGCTTTGCCCTGTCGCTGTTTCCGTTGCGTCTGTTGCGGTCAATTCCGTCGGAGATCCGAACAAAATCGCCGGATTCCGAGTTCTCTCCCTTGACATAGATTTTGATATCTCTGTCTTCTCCCATAGTCTTTGTCTCCGATTATTCCGCCCTGGCTTTCTGACGGCGGATCTTTGCTTTGTAGTTTGAAAATTCCGAAAAATTGTCCTCGGGAGTGCTTACGCTTCCGAGTGTTACACAGTTTCTGTTGTGTCTGCCGTGGAAATTGCTTCCGCCGATTGCAAGCAAGCCTTTGGTCTTTGCGAGCTCGGCAAACCTTTCCGCCTGCTCGTCGCTGTGTTCGGGGCACCAAGCCTCGAAGCCGTCAATGCCTGCCTCCACCGCCTTTTCGACGATGTTCGTTCCGTCATAAGCTCCGGGGTGGGCAAGCACGGCAATTCCGCCGGCGTCGTGAATTGCCTGAATGACCTCGGAAACCTCCGAGAATTTCGGCTTAACGAGAATGCTTTTCTCGCTGTCCTCGTCAAAAAGCTCGTGATAAAGCGAACCGTAAAGCTCGGTCGTGATTCCGCTCTCCACAAGTGCCGCCATTATATGGACAGGGTAAACATTGGTTGAACCCTGAGCACATTTCAAAACAAGGTCTGTCGTTATCGGAAACCGCTGAGCCGTCTTAATCATCATATACTGAGCCGCTCTTTTCCTTGCGACAAGATTTCTGTGGCAGAGACCCTCAAGACGATCGGGTGAATCGCTCATATAGCCGAGAACAGAAACCTCCCTGCCGTTCTCGCTGTCAAGTGCGGAAATCTCGACGCCTTGAATAACTTTTATGCCGTGGCGTTCGCCGATAAGGCGAGCCCTCACCGTTCCCGCAAGGCAATCGTGGTCGGTTACAGCCAAATTCGTAACGCCGCATTTTTCAGCCAAGACAATGATGTCATCTATGCCCAAAGAGCCATCCGAGAGCTTAGTATGACAATGCAAATCACTGATCATTTTTTTGAAATCCTCCCATTTATACAAAACCGCAATATTATTCTGATTATATTATACAGCAAATGTAATGAAAAAGCAAGGATTTATTTTTCTTGTCGAAAAAGG
>CAVELL010000003.1:0-86383 GCA_963616775.1 Eggerthellaceae bacterium
CGCATTGACCTGTACCCGGAAAAGCAGAAGGACGGCAACTGGATCAGGAATATTGTGTTTGCATTCCCCGTTCCAGTGAACGGTCAGGAAGTGAAAGAGCTTTCCTTGGAAAATGAAACAACAGTCGAGACTGTAGCTCTTCTGGTCAGGTAAGATAAATTTTCTGTTCGCAATATAAATCGAAGGCTGTTCCGAGATCTCGGAGCGGCTTTTTAAATTCTGCCCCACATCGGATTTTTCTGCAAAAAGCCTTAAGTCAGTAACATTTCCGAAATAAAATGTTTTCGCAAAATAAAACAGCTCAGGCACCTTAATTTTGTAAAGATGCTTAAGCTGTTCGGATATGGTGCCGGTGACCGGACTTGAACCGGTACGATGTTGCCACCGAGGGATTTTAAGTCCCTTGCGTCTGCCTATTCCGCCACACCGGCTTATGCTGCGGCGACTGTTACATTATACATAACAGCCGCCGTTTTGTCAACTGATTTTGCCGACTAATCTTCGTTGTATCGTTTCGATCAGCCGTTAATGATTTCGTGAAGCTTTGCCTTTATTGCGTCAAGACGTGCGTGGGCGTTTTCCCTGCTCTTGTCCTGAATTGAATAGTAAACCTTAAGCTTCGGTTCCGTGCCCGAGGGTCTTATCGCAAGCCATGAGCCGTCCTCAAAAATATACTTGAGAACATTCTCCTTCGGAAGGTCGCCGATTCCCTTTGAGAAGTCATAGACCTCCTTGATTGAATCAAAGAACTTGCTTCCGTTTTCGCGGAACTCGGTCATAAGGCTTTGAGTTTTCTGTGCACCCTCAATTCCTTTGAGAACGAAGGTATCAAGCGCATCGAGATAATATCCGTACTCATCGTAAATATCGTTGAGCGCATCAATGAGGGTCTTGCCCTGATTGTAGTAATAAGCCGCCATCTGGCAAACGAGCATTGAAGAAACGACAGCGTCCTTATCCCTTGCGTGAGTTCCTACAAGGTAGCCGTAGCTTTCCTCGTAACCGATTACAAATTCCTTGTCGCCGGATTTCTCATATCTGTTTATCTGGTCGCCGATGTATTTGAAGCCCGTGAGCGTTTCAACAACGTTCAAGCCGAAGCTTCTTGCGATGTTTGCACCCAGCTCGCTTGTAACGATCGTCTTGACGAGCGTTGACTTGCCGTTCAGCGAATCCTTCTTCATATTGAGGACGAAATTGACAAGCAAAGCACCCATCTGATTGCCGGTGATGAGGGTGTATTTACCGTCGTGCTTTACGCCTGCGCCGATACGGTCACAGTCGGGATCCGTGCCGAATACAAGGTCGGCGTCCTCTCCTTCAGCCTGCTTGAGGGCAAGGGTGAGAGCGTCCTTCTCCTCGGGGTTCGGAGAGCGAACGGTCGAGAAGTTGCCGTCGGGAAGCTCCTGCTCCTTGACGACCGAGACATTCATTCCCTCCAAAATCTTTCTTACGGGGATATTGCCCGTACCGTGGAGAGGAGTGTAAACTATCTTGATGTTTGAGGGCTCCTCGTAAAGCGACTGCTTTCTGACCTCCTTGAGAAATGCGTCAAGAACATCCGAACCGATCGGGCAGTAAAGTCCCTGCTTTTCAGCCTCGGCAAGGTCAAGGTGAGGAACAGCCTTGAGATCCTCAATCGCATTTACATAACCGATAACCTTGTTTGCCTGCTTCGGACAAAGCTGGCAGCCGGTCTGATCGTAAATTTTGTATCCGTTGTACTCCTTGGGGTTGTGGCTCGCGGTAACTACCGCACCCGCCGTGCAGCCGAGATATCTGACCGTGAATGAAAGAACGGGAGTCGGCATAAGTGTGTCGTAGAGGTAAACCTTGATTCCGTTCGCACAAAGCACCTCCGCCGCGTAAATTGCAAACTGTCTTGAGTTATTTCTCGAATCGTGAGCTATTGCAACGCTGAGATTACCGTCAAATTCCGACTTGAGATAATCGGCGAGACCCTGGGTTGCCTTGCTGACCGTGTATTTGTTCATTCTGTTCGCACCGGCACCCATAATTCCGCGGAGTCCGCCCGTGCCGAACTCAAGATCCTTGTAGAATCTGTCCTCAATCTCTTTTTCGTCCGTTATTGCAAGAAGCTCCGCCTTTGTATCTTCGTCAAAGCCGAGCCACTTTTCATATTTCTCTTTATAATCCATAAAATAACTCTCCTTTCTTTCGTCGGCGCAGCCGCGAAGGCTTCGTCGATCTTGGGGCAATCAATCCGAATCACTCCAATATAATTCCGTATAAATCATATCACAAAATAATATCTCCGTCAACACACAAGCATACAATAAATATGCTGCCGCAACGTATTTTATGAGCCGAAAAATAACATTTGTGCGAATTTTTTGAAGCCGTTAAAAAACATTGCTTTTTTTACAGTTGAAATATTATTAAAACTATTGTATAATAACCCTGTTTGCAATCAGATTTATAGGAGGAGGGTAACTATGGTTTTTTCGTCTACAACATTTTTGTTCCTGTTTCTGCCCCTTGTACTGATTGCATATTATAACCCGTTTATTAAGTCTCTCCCGTTCAAAAATGCGATACTGATTATATCAAGTATCTTTTTCTATGCGTGGGGTGAACCGGTCAATGTTCTGCTGATGCTCGGCTCAATATTTGTCAACTGGCTGCTCAGCCTTGCCGTTGACCGATATCGCGGAGAAAAAAAGAGCAAAGCCGCACTTTCGGCTTCCGTGATATTTAATATAGGTATGCTCTTTTCATTTAAATACTTGACATTTGTTCTTGAGAATATAAATCTGCTCTTTAATACGGAGCTGAACACCTTGAATATCAGCTTGCCGATAGGAATTTCATTTTTTACTTTCCAGGCAATGTCGTATGTCATTGATGTTTACAGAAACGACGGAGAGGTTCAGAAAAATCCGTTCAACGTCGCGCTGTATATTTCATTCTTTCCTCAGCTTATTGCCGGACCGATCGTGCGTTACCAGACGATTGCCGACCGGATAAAGGAAAGACATGAAAACTTTGATGATTTTACATACGGAACCTACCGCTTTATGATAGGCTTTTTCAAGAAGGTTCTTATTGCAAACAATGTTGCGGTGATTGCGGACGGAATATTCGATAAGACGGTCGGCTCCGTTTCGTCGGCGTGGCTCGGGGCAATTGCGTACACGCTCCAAATCTTTTTTGATTTTTCCGGATACAGCGAGATGGCGATCGGATTGGGCAGAATGTTCGGCTTCAACTTCCTTGAGAACTTTGATTATCCGTATATCTCAAAATCCGTTTCCGAATTTTGGCGCAGATGGCATATTTCACTCGGAACGTGGTTCAGGGACTACGTCTACTTCCCGCTGGGCGGAAGCCGCGTGAAAAAGTCGCGTCTTGTTTTCAACCTGTTCGTTGTGTGGACTCTCACGGGTATATGGCACGGCGCAAACTGGACATTCCTTGTGTGGGGACTGCTCTATTTTGTTGTTCTCACTCTCGAAAAGCTCACGGGATTTCCGAAAAAGCTGCACGGCTTCGGGCATATATATACGATGCTTCTCGTGGTGCTCGGTTGGGTAATTTTCCGTGCGAAGGATCTTGCTTCGGCGTGGAGCTACATCAAAGCCATGTTCGGCTTCGGTTCGCTTCCGTTGTATGATTCCGACACCCTTTTTTATCTCTCCAATTACAAGTTTTTCCTGATACTCGGTATCGTATGCTGCTTCCCGATTGCAAGAACCTTCAAGAAGAGAATCAACACGGACAAGCCGATGTGGACGGTGATTTCGGGAATTGTGATTATCTTTATATTTGCGGTTTCGCTGACGTTTACCATTAAGGGAACCTACAACCCGTTTATTTACTTCAATTTCTAATCAAAGGACGGTGATTCAAATGAAGAAAAGCAAAGCTTCCTATTTTATGGGAATTGTTTTCATTTGCATCATTGCCGCCTTTTTTGTCTCGATATGCGTCAGGGTTTTTCAGACCCAGGTATTAAAGCAGTACACGGTTGATTTCCCGGCATCGGAAACGGTACAGACAATTGATTACTCCAATGACTGGTCAAAGCATTATCCGTTCAATCCGCAGGACAGTTACATCGTTGCTGACAAAGCGGAGGAGACGACCGAGGAGGCTGCGGATACCTCGGAAAAGAAAATCTCCGAGTATGTAAGCAAGGTTAACGATTTGGAGTACCGCATCGACTATTACACAACGAAGCTTCTCTACGGAAGAATGAAGCTGATTGAAGCTTATGCGCTTTTCAACAAGAGCGTGGGAATGAAGATTGTATCGGGTACGGAATCCATTGTTGTGATGAACAACGGTTATCTTACCTTTGAATTTTCTGCTTATGACACGACTCCGGCGGCGGATTCGGTGACGTGGTTCAGCAATAAGCTCGCGGAAAGAAATGTCGATTTTGCATACGTTCAGCTTCCGGCGAAGGAGGACAAGGACGATGAGCAGCTCCCGACCGGCGTGAACGACAACGTGAATAAAAACGCCGATATGCTGCTTGAAAGGCTTGATGAAAACAAGGTTAAATACTATGATTTCCGCACGCTTTTGTCGCAGAAGGATGATGATTGGTATTCCAACTTTTTCAAGACGGATCACCACTGGAAGCCCGAAACGGGAGTCTGGGCGGCAGGACAGCTTGTGAAGCTGATAAACAGGGACTTCAACTACGGTCTTGACGAGAGTATCGGCGACACGGACAGATACAAAATCGACGTGTACGAAAAGTACTGCCTCGGTTCACAGGGTAAGATTGCTACATTAACTTATGCCGACCCTGAGGATATAAGCCTGATTTATCCCAAAGCCGACACAAGCTATACCGTTCAATATAATAATGACGAGCCGCAAACGGGACGCTTCGAGGACACTCTCCTTGACAAGAGCTTTGTCAGCAAAATAGATTATTACAACATTTCTGCATATTCCGCGTATCTTTGCGGAAACAAGGCTCTCACGCGGATAAAGAACAACAGCTGTCATAACGGAAAGAGGCTTCTGCTCATCGGTGACTCTTACGGCAAGTGTGTTGTTCCGTATCTCGCCGAGACCTTTGAAAATGTCGATATGCTGGACAGAAGAATGTTCAACGGCAGCATATTGACCTACATTGACGAAACCTCGCCCGATATGGTTATCGTGGCATACACTCCGACGCAGTTCAGCGATGCGTCAACTCACAATTCAACGTTTAATTTCGAGTAATGACTTTACTTTTTTGTTTTAGTGTGTTAAAATAAGAAAGTGTTAAAGTGCATTTTTGAAAACAGAGAGGCTTAAATTATGGAAAAAAAGCTTAAGGATAAAAATACCGATTTGTTCTTTGAGGCAATACTTCGGCTGAAGAGCTTGGACGAGTGCTATGATTTCTTCGAGGATCTTTGCACGGTGAACGAGCTGAAGTCGATTTCTCAGAGAATTGTCGTTGCCAAAATGCTCAGGGACAAGACGGTTTACAGCGACATTGTTGATGAAACGGGAGCAAGCACGGCGACGGTCAGCAGGGTGAACCGTTCTCTTCAGTACGGCACGGGCGGATACGAGCTTGTTTTCCGCAGACTTGAGGAAGAAAACAAATGAGCGGCTACAACGCATTTGCAAGCGTATACGACAAACTGACCGATAATGTGGAATATAAAAAGCGTGCCGATTATATCAGTGCGCTTTTTGAACGTTACGGGGTAAAGGGTAAGGAGCCTGTGCTCGACCTTGCCTGCGGAACGGGAAGCCTTACCGTCGAGCTTGCAAAGCTTGGGTATGAGATGATAGGCGTCGATTCGGAGCCTGCGATGCTGGCACAGGCGCAGAACAAAAAATACGATGAAAACGTTGACATTCTGTTTCTCTGTCAGCAGATGACCGAGCTTGACCTTTTCGGCACGATCAGCGCGGCGGTTTGTACGCTCGACAGTCTCAACCACCTGAACAGTGCGGAGGAAGTGCAAAAGACGATTGAAAAGGTCGGACTTTTTATGGAGCACGGCGGAATATTTATTTTTGACGTGAATACAATATATAAGCACAGAGAAACAGTCGGCAACAACACGTTTGTTTACGATTGCGACGATGTTTACTGCGTTTGGCAGAACAGCCTCAATGACGACGACAGCATAGACATTTCGCTCGATATTTTCGAGTATGACGACGGGGCTTATTTCAGGAGCTCGGAGGAGTTTTCGGAAAGAGCGTACCCGATTGAGAATTACAAAAAGTGGCTTGCCGACGCGGATTTTGAGGTTTTGGGTATTTACGATGAAATGAGCGACCGTGAGCTTAACGAAACAACGCAGAGGGCGGTTTTCGTTGCACGGTATACAGGATATAAAAAGACGGAGGAACGGTAAAATGGATAAGCTTGTAAGATGTATCTCACGGGACGGTACATTATTCATAATTGCTGCCGACACAACCGAAATGGTTGAAAAATCGCAGCAGATTCACAAAACATCGGCTGTAACCTCGGCGGCGCTCGGCAGACTTCTGACCGCTTCAAGCCTTATGGGAAGTATGCTCAAGGGCGATGACGACAGCGTAACGCTCAGGATAAACGGCGGCGGTTCCGCGGGCACGGTTATGGCGGTTTCCGACAGCTCGGGAAACGCGAGAGGCTACGTGCAGAATCCGGTTGTTGAAATTCCGCTCAATTCAAAGGGCAAGCTTGACGTTTCCGGTGCGGTCGGCACGGACGGCTCGCTGACGGTTATCAAGGACCTTAACCTCAAGGAGCCCTATGTCGGACAGATTCCTCTTGTCAGCGGCGAGATTGCGGAGGACATCACGAGCTATTACGCAGTCAGTGAGCAGATTCCCTCCGTTTGTGCGCTCGGCGTGCTTGTCGATCCCGACCTCTCGATAAGGGCGGCAGGCGGATTCATTATCCAGCTTCTTCCGACTGCGCTTGACGGCACAATCGACGCTGTTGAACGCTGCATAAAGGATATACCTCCCGTCACGGCGATGCTGTCCGACGGCTTGACACCGGAGGAGCTTTGCCGCAGGGTTCTCAGCGAGTTTGACCTTGACGTTCTGGATGCCTCAAGTCCGAAATACAAGTGCAGCTGTTCGCGCGAAAGGGTGGAGGCGGCTCTTATATCAACGGGAAAGGAATCGCTCGAGGAGCTTGCGCGCGAGGAGTTCACGGAGGTCAACTGTCAGTTCTGCGACAGGAAATACAGGTTCAGCGGCGAGGAAATAAAGAAGCTTATGGAAAGCGCAAAGAAAAAATAAAATCTTGCAAATAAGTATTGACAAACCGCCTCTCTTATGGTAAAGTATTCAATGTCGCTGCGGTACTGAGCAACGACGTTAGGAAAATATGGCAAACGGGAGCATAGCTCAGCTGGGAGAGCATCTGCCTTACAAGCAGAGGGTCACAGGTTCGAGCCCTGTTGTTCCCACCAATGGCCCGGTAGTTCAGTTGGTTAGAACGCTAGCCTGTCACGCTAGAGGTCGACGGTTCGAGCCCGTTCCGGGTCGCCATTTTTCTTTTTGCCTTTGTAGCTCAGTTGGTAGAGCAGAGGACTGAAAATCCTCGTGTCGTTGGTTCGATTCCGACCGAAGGCACCATTTGCGGATGTAGCTCATCTGGTAGAGCGCCACCTTGCCAAGGTGGAGGTAGCGGGTTCGAGCCCCGTCATCCGCTCCATTAAAGGTATTATACCTTTTCACACAGTGAGCTTCGCTCACATTTCATATTCGGCGCCATAGCCAAGTGGTAAGGCACGAGTCTGCAAAACTCTGATTCCCCAGTTCAAGTCTGGGTGGCGCCTCCATTGAAAATCCGAGCGATTCGCTCGGATTTTTTGCGCTCCGGCAAATCGGTGCGGAGAAAAGCGGCAATT
Organism: Eggerthellaceae bacterium; assembly: GCA_963616775.1. Taxonomy (GTDB): domain Bacteria; phylum Bacillota; class Clostridia; order Oscillospirales; family Acutalibacteraceae; genus CAG-488. The sequence continues at coordinate 7,842 of CAVELL010000003.1, forward strand.
ATTTATGAAATGTTTGATTAGTAAGGCTGAAATGGAAAATTTTTATGCAATCCTACAAAAAAGTAAAAAAACAAAAATTCTTAATGAAAAAAATGTAAACCTGTGATATAATCGTAATGAATAGGATATAAGGGTTAAAAGGATACCCTTGTCCCGAATAATTTTTATATTTAAACAGAAATATAATAATGAAGCGGAGGTCTGTGAAATGACTGGAAAATCATTATGGAAAAAGGTCTTGGCTGTCATACTTGTGTTTATGATGGTTCTGCCCATCGTGAGTCTGAATGCGTTTATGGTTGACGATACGGCTTACAGTGCGGCAATGACGAACGCAAGGAGCTATATTGACGGCTTGACCGTAAACAGCTCGACCAATGTTCCCTCAACTGTTGTTTCGACCTACGGAACGCAGTTCTCGTGGGATAACGAAAAGAGAGAGTTGGCGAACAAGTCGTATCTCTTTGAGTGGAGCTATTACAACGGCGTTGTATTCGAGGGCTTGCAGTATATTTACGAAGCAACAAAGGACAGCACCTACCTCGACTATGTCACCGACTATATGAGCACGATGATATCGTCATCGGGCGGCTGGGCAAAGACGACGAACAATTCCTCAAAGGATGCCGCCGGATATGTCAATTACCACGGAGCGGACTGCTACAAAACGGCAAGTCTGCTGATGGATCTTGCGCTGAAGTCCGACGGTACGGTTGACACGACGAGCAAGTATTATCAGATGGCGACAACCATTTATTCCGACCTTACTACGGGTACGGGCTCCAACTATACGGAGACCTCTCTCGGCGGAAACTATTGGCACAGCGGCTGGACGGGTTCGGCTCCCACATACAAGGTATGGCTCGACGGTATCTATATGATTCAGCCGTTTATGGCGGAGTATGCCTACTACACGAACGACACCGCTCAGCTTGACAAAATCGTTGACAGGTTCGAGTGGATCTATACAAATATGCGTGAGACAGGCACAGGACTCTATTATCACGCTGCCAATTCAAGCACAAGCTACGTCAACTACCATTGGACGAGGGCTATCGGCTGGTACGCAATGGCGGTTGTTGACGTTATGCAGTATATGAGCGGCGACAACCTTGCAACAATGCAGACCATCCTCAAGGACCTTGTCGACAATATGCTTCCGTATCAGGACAGCTCAACGGGTATGTGGGCTAACCTCTGCGACAAGAGCGTGACGAACACAAACAGGCTTGAAACAAGCGGAACCTCCATGCTGGCTTACACGATTGCAAAGGCTGTCAACAAGGGCTGGCTTGTCGAGTCGTATCTCGACTACGCAAAGAAGGCCTTTACGGGAATGACGGAAAACAAGCTTTCAAACGGCAGTCTTTCCGATATATACTTCAAGGCGAGCGCAACCGGCTCCAATAACTACGAAAACACATCATACTACTATTCCAACGAGGGCAAGGGCGTAGGTCCTTACATAATGGCTTATGCGGAGCTTCTCAAGGCGGAAAGCTCCGGAACAGTCGATCCCGACCCGACCGAGGGTCAGGTTTACACGGTCAATGTTGCAATTCCGGACGGCTCGGCGAGCGTTGAAAGCATAGACGATATAACGCTTGACGTCGTCAAGGGCTCAACAATTGACCTCAGCGGTATGAGCTTTACCGTTCATTACTCGGACGGAACGCAGGGTACTTATGCGATTCCCTCGGATCTTCTTGACGGAACGGGCTACACAACGAACGCGATTGAAACAATTACGTTCAATGTTGTCAATTCGAACACGGGTAACAAGGTCGGCAAGATCGTTGCCAACGTCAAGGAGGACGACTCAACGGACCCCTCCGACGATTACAATAACCTTGATTGGACATATATCGAGGGAGTACAGCTCACGCCTGTGACAATATATGTCAAAAAGAGCGGCACATTGACAAGCGGCAGCAGCTACCTGCTCGGTTACACGAGCAATTACAGCGGTGCGGTTATCAATTCGTCTGCCGGTGCGACTGCGGTCACCTCAAATGCGGCGGGAACAACGGCGTACTACGATGCGAACGGAAACGCCTATACCGCAAGCGAAGAGTACATTGTCGATACCGACGGCTCGCTTGCAAGCTATGTTTATACGAGAAACGGCAACTACCTTTACAATTCTTCAACAGGAAGATATTTGTACGCTTCAACCAGCAGTTTGAGCACAAGCACTTCGGGAACTACTTTTGGTTTTGGTGAGAACAGAATTTATTACCGGAGCGGCAGAAGATATTATTATTACGCTTATTACAATACCGGCAGCCGGAGCTTTGCTGTGAGAACTTCATCCAGCAACTCTACGATTTACGGCTATGAGCCTGTAACGGTTTACGAGAAGACGGGCAGCTCCGACGGCGGATACTACGCGCTCGCCAAGAAGCTCACCTACGAGGTTTCGATCGGACTTGAGTTTGATGTGAACGATATCCTGCAGCAGACCGAGATCGTTTACAGCCCGACGGGAACGAGTGCCGATGTTCAGCTGCTTGACTGGTCGGACGAGAGGGTCAGCTACTCCTTCTCCAACACGGTCGACACCTCCGTTACCGGCTCGTACACAATGACGGTAAAGGTTGACGATCAGGCGATCGGCAATGTCAGGATTTCCGTTGCCGAAAACAACTATCCCGAATACCCGAACAAGGGCTCGGTTTCAATCGACAAGACCGCGACGGGTAACCACTTCACGGACACGGGCGTTGCCGATGTTGAGCTCACGGTCAAGGGAGTTCCGACGACCTCGCCGATCGACGTCGTCCTCATTACCGACGTTTCCAACTCCATGGCTTGGAAAGCCGGCACAACGACCTTCGACACCGCAAACTCGAAGATGAAGGATCTTCAGGCTGCGGTTGCGAACTTTGCAGATACTTATTTGTCCGACACAACGGGTGCCCTGAGCAACAACACAATTTCGATTGCCACCTTCGGCGGAATTGACAGGGACTATCTTTCGGGAACGCTGAGCGGCTGGACCGATCCGACGAGAACTCTCCTTGTCGGCTCGGACAGCAAGACCGAGGTTACCTCCGCGATAAACGGCATTACCTACAACGTAGATTCATCGAGCAATGTTTACCTGACCTTCGACGGAACGACTTCGACGGACGCCGCCGACCAGAACTACGGTAACACGAACTATGACTATGCGTTTATGGAGACATCGAGTGTAATTTCCACACTCAAGAGCAACTACTATTCAAAAACCGGAATAAGCTACGACGACAGCGGAAGAAAAATTTATGTTATCATGCTTACCGACGGTGCGCCGACGAACTACGAGGGATACTATTACAACTCGAGAATGAGCACTGCCCGTCCCGACGGTCTGGCTCAGTGGATAAATGCTTCGGGCACGGCAGCCAACTACGTCAACGGCTACAATTCAAGCCAGACAACATGGTATAACTACATTTCCACCACAAAGCTCACATGGGCAACAAAGGTTTACAACACGAAGAATGTCCTCGGTATGTCTGCTATCGGCTTCGACCTTGCAAACGGCGGATTCTCTAGCTGGATATTCACCGAGAGCTCAGGCGCACCGCTTACGACCGTCCTTGCCAATATGGTTGACGGTGCGACTGTCGACGTGCAGACTGCCGACGACGCCGAAACCCTGGCGACAACACTCCGTGAAAAGGCGGAAGCACTCAAAAAGAACAATACAGACGGTTACGTTATCGACAAGATGGGCGAGCAGTACAACCTCCAGATGGCGTCAACGGTAAACTGTAATATCGTCGATTCCGGCAAGATCAGCCTCTCTAATTTCGGTATCACGCCGAAGATTCAGGTTATGTCGTACGACGTATACACAAGAGACGAGCTGGGCAAGACGATTGACGGCGTCAAGGTCACTGTCGACAAGATAGGACAGCGAACGGGCGCAGACCCGACGGTTTACGAAACGGTCACCTTCAACGCCGACGGAACGGAGGCTTACTCCGATCAGCTTGACGGCAATATAATGACGGACGGCGTGATTTATGCCAAGTATTTCACCTACAACACAACCGCAAATGCCGTTCAGATACAGGACGGCACAACCCTTGACAGCGAAACCTTCAACTGGCAGATAGGCGATATCCCCGAGGACGAGATAGTGCTCAAGTACAACGTCTACCTGACGGAGTCGATGGAGGGCGCGAGAGACGCGGGTGTTTACAACACCAACAAGTCGGCGTTCCTGTATTACGTCAACTTCCTCGGCAACAACTGTCAGCTTGAGTTCCCTGTTCCGTCTCTTCCGTGGGAAAAGGCGCAGGTTTCTTATGAGCTCTACCTTGTAAATACCAAGGGCGAACCCATTGACCTTGAGGGCAACACGGTGAGCTTTGCCGACCGTGTGCTCATGAGCGACCTTGTAACGCTTGAGAAATATCTCAACACAAGAGATTATATTGATATCGAGGATCTTGAGACTCTTCTTCCCGACGGATACGGACTGTTTAACCCCGATTCGAGCTACACGATTACAATCGGAAGCGGCACGGGAATGAGCAGCGCAAATATAGCCGACAACAAGGTCGGAACAACAAAGCTCTTCAACCCGACGGACGGAACCGTCGGCTCGGACGGAAGCGTTACGCTCAGCGACTACACGGATACAAAGGTTGCTTTCGCGGTTGTCAAGCTTGAGATCAACCCCGACGTTGTCGTTGTTGACTACGGCAAGACGATTCACGTTTCAACAATCGAGAACGACTACGGCGCATACCGTACAGTCGGAATAGGCAACATTGATTCTGTCGGAACGGCACTCGGCAAGACATACAAGACCTCCGGCGGTACATTTACCGTTGAGGGCAGAGATGTTTCGTTCACTCCGACAAAGTACCTCAGCTCCATTCAGAGAGTTAAGTATTCGGTTTCGGCTAAGACCGAAAAATATCCCGTAACCGATCCGCTTTCATCTTACCTTGCGGTTATCCCCGCCACAACGGTTTACTATGAGGATAACTTCGGCGGCGAAGAGGACGACGGCGGACTGTACATCAAGTACACGGGCGACTGGTACACCGCAAGCGACGACGGCAGCGTGGTCAGCGGAGTAACGGCGAACACGGACAAGACCGATTGCCAGGACGACGGACACATCGGACAGGGTAACACACCTTACGGCTACGACAGCTCCTACGACGATGATATCAAGTTCAGCAACGGCTCTGCGGCAAAGGTAACGGGAACTGTCAGCAAGGTTGACGGCAAGCCCGTATATGACGCAACGGCAGAGTTCACCTTCACGGGAACGGGCTTTGACATCATCAGCCGAACAGACCTTGACTGCGGAATGATCTCGGTAATGATTACGGACGCAAACGGAACCGTGACGACGGTACCCGTAATCAACAAGGGCGTCAATACACTCTATCAGATCCCCGTAATTTCGTATACGGGACTCACCTACGGAACATATACGGTCAAGATAAATGTCTGCGCGCCGGTATCCGTGCTGAAAATTAACGGCTCGGTATTCTACCTTGACGCGATAAGAATTTATGACCCGATGGGAACGAGCGCAGCCGACAACTCCGAATTTACGGAAGCGAACAGCGCATACGATACGGATAAAGAATCGAACGCATTTGTTTCGTCAATCCGTGACTACATCATACAGGCAGGTAAGCTTGATACAAGCGAAACCTACGGAGCGGTATATGTCGACACGCTCAACAACGATTACACGGAAAGCGGACTTCTCAATCAGGACGTCATCAAGAACTTTGAGCTTGTCGGACCGAACGAGGAGGTATACCTCTCACCCGGCTACGGAGTAGGCTTCATAATCGAAACGAACAAGCTTCCGGCGTCCGTACAGCTTGGTATGAAGGTGCCCGCACCGCTGAACAACGGCGCGTCACTCTCGGCACAGACCTACGGCAAGACCAACATAGTCAACTTTGCGGTCAACTCGGCGACGGAGATGTTCTATGATATCACAAATGCGGTAGAATTTGAGCAGACAACCGACGACGCAGGAAACACAAAGTACAGAGCAACGGTAATCCTTGCAAACGGACTCCCGACAACCAATCTCGGCGAGATAGTGTCGATAACGAACATCAAGATGACCTATCCCGAGGGAGTGCAGGTATACAGCGAGGACGAGATTACAACAGCAAGCGTCAGCGACAGCGCGGTAACGTGTGCGCTGAAGGCGAACTGGGATACCTATGTAGACGTATTCGGCACGGTAAAGACACAGCACGAGGCGTCGATACCGACGGAATACATTACGTCGGCGGAGAGCCTTAACGTGACGAAGAGCGGCGGCAAGGTAACTGCGGTAATCAAGACCTCAAGATATGTAGACGAGCTTACGCTGACAAATTCTTACGGCGAGAACGTAAAGATCGAGAGCGCAACGAGCACGGTTGACGAAAGCAAGATACTGACAGCGGACTACAAGGAAGCTAAGACGTGGATGATAGAGTTCACAGCTTACGGAGCCAACGGAACAAGCGAATACACGGTTGAGACGGGCGACGGAGCAAGTCAGAGCTTCGGAGTAGAGATAAAGAATCCGGAAGTAACGTCAATCAAGGTTGCTTCAATGCCGAACAAGACGGTATACGGAAAGGGCGAATATTTTGACGCGACGGGAATGACGCTGACGGTAACGTATTCGGACGGAACGCAGAAGACCGTAAGAGACGGATACTCAACTGACGGCGGCAGACTGACAAAGACCGGAACAAACACGGTGACAGTCAGATACGGCGGCAAGATAACAACGGTGAACGTGACGGTACGCTCGGCATTGTCACAGGCAATATTCAGCTTCTTCAGCAGACTTTTCGGCAGAAGATAACAACAAAACGGGGGACGGAAACTCCGTTCCCCCGTAAAATTGCTTTTTTAAAAATAATCTTGACATTTCAGTATAATCTGATATACTGTATGTGATAAAGTTTGCAGTTATGTTTAATGTTTTTCGGAAAGCTTACGAGGTGATACTAATGAAAAAAGCATACGAAAAGCCGATGGCACTTGTTCAGGATCTCACTCTGAATAATTTTGTTGCGGGTGCGTGCTCAAGCTCCGGCGCAACACCGATAAATTTTTCGGAGGATACCTGCACCTATACGGATGAGTCATCAATGTTTACATTTTTCTCATCACAGTGCGACAAGGGAGACGGCTTCAGCGGCAATATCGTCAATCCGAACCCGCAGTCTCCGTTTGCACAGATTTGTTACCACAGACCTCTCGATGAGTTCTCATTCTTCAGTTCATAAGTTATGTATTGCTACGAGATAGGCGGTATCGGCTTCGGCTTTGATATCGACAGGCACTTAACAGAATATTTTCCGTATGATGTTTTTCGGATAAGCGAAGAGGAGTATCTGTCTCTTTCCGAAAGGCATCATTATACTTTTTTGTCCGAAATGAAGCCGCACGGAAAGCTTGTCCATTCCGAATCGAGCCGTGATATATTTGTTGACGGAGACGAGGTGTTCCACGTCAACAAAAGATTTGACGAAAAAAGCTACGACTGCATTTTCAGGTATGTCCGCGGCGTTCCCGGCGGCTCTTTCAGCTTCACCGACGGCGGTATCGAATGTCTGAAGGTGACGGCGGAGCTTTTCAGGTCGTGCAGCTTTGTTTCTGCGCTGCTGAATTTTGATGCAATGATACTTCACTCGTCGTTTGTGATACACGACGGTCAAGCGATACTTTTTACCGCACCGTCGGGGGGCGGAAAATCGACGCAGGCTCGGCTGTGGGAGCAGTATAAGGGTGCTCGGATAGTAAACGGAGACAGAGCCGTTGTTAAAAGGTGCGCTGACGGCTGGTATGTCTATTCGCTGCCGTTGTGCGGCTCGTCGGGAATCTGCCTGAAAATGAGCGCAAAGCTTGCCCTGACAGCCGTCGTAAAAAAATCCGCCGCCGACGGAATTGTTGCAATGTCGAACGCCGAAAAGCTGGCAGAGCTTTTTCCGCAGATAACGGTTGAAAACTATAAGCCGAAGGAATTTGCACACGCTCTTGATTTGGAGGACGCGTTTATCCGCGAATGTAATCTTGTGAGACTTGACTGTACGGCAACCGAAAATGCCGTAACGATGCTTGAAGAACATATAAAAGCCTTGTGATTTGCGGTCACAAGGCTTTTGCTTATTTATCGTATATTCTGTTTGTGACAAAGGTTGTGACGCCCATTTTGTAGTATTTCTGCATTGTTTCGGCGTCGTCGACCGTCCAGCAGGCGAGTGGGATTCCCGCATCCAGAAGCTTTTTAATTTTTTTCTCGCTGTTAATTTTTTGATGACCGTTGAAGCTTACTCCTACGGTCGGGTCGTCAAGACATTTTTGCAGGTTCTTCTTATTGAGCTTCGATACGAGTGCGTAGAGCTTGATTTCCGGATTTTTTCCTCTGACCTTGGCGAGAACCTCACGGTCAAAGGAAATGACCGAGCAGGACTGCGAGAAGCCGTTTTTGTCGATTATTCCGAGAAGCTCGTCGAGCCCGTCGTCTGTGTAGTCCTTTATCTCAATCATCGGCTTCAGCTTCTGCACAAGACATACCTTGAGTATCTCGTCCAGCGTGGCGATTTTTGTACCTTTGTAAAGCTTGTGGTTTGCTCCGTTGTCAATGTCGGCAGTGATGAGGTCATAGTATGTATACGAAGAAATTTTACCTCTCTTGTCGGTCATTTTATTGATATCGGCGTCGTGCGAAACTACCCATACTCCGTCGGCAGTCTGCCTGACGTCAATTTCAACGGTGTCATAGCCGTATTCCGCAGCTTTTTTTATTGCGGGAACGGTGTTCTCGGGTGCCTGGCAGGAAAAGCCTCTGTGAGCGATGAGTGAAACCCTTTCGCGGTCGGTTTTCTTGACAAACACCTCCGACAATGCAATAGGGCTTTTTGCCGTGTAACGCTTATGTGAAGCGACAGCGTTTGAAATAACAGGTGCGGCAACGGCGGTAATTATAATCAGCACGGCGAGGACAATCGGCCACCTTTTCCTTTTTATAATGCGCAGGGAACGCTTGAACGATTCTTTATTCATAATAAGCCCTCCGATAATGCTTATATGCGGTATGCGTATATTTTATATCATCGGAGTTTTTCTGTCAATCGGTTATTTGCCGACGGCAGATATCTTTACCGTCGGCATAATATATGAAACGGATACCGTTAGATCGCGGCTTTTCTGCGGACAGGACGTCACCGCGGATCAATACCCGTTGATTTTATTTTTAACATCCTGTTACATTATATGCCTGCGGAGTTTGCAGGGTCTCAAAAAAATTCGGTTGCTGTCGCCGTTAAACAAAAAAACGTTTTTACCCTCTGCAGTATGTGTATACAGCTTTGGGTAAAAAACGTTTTTGAATCCGAATGTGATGACTTTCGTCTTTGTTATTCGTTTTTATTGCCGTCCGATTCCTTGCTTTCCTTGTATTCGTTGTATTTCTCGGAAACGCTTTCCAGCATGGAGCCGGTCTTTTCCTTTACCGTTTCGGTTGTTTCCTTGATGAAACGCTTTATCTTGTTGGAGCTTGTTTTCGGGAACTCGCTGTCCCTGATTTTTACCTTGGTGATCTGCTTGTATATCGGCAGCTCAACACACGCCTTTTTGATGCTCTTGAGCACCTCGGCAGGGGTCTTTTTCTCCTCAAGGAACACCTCGGCGGTCAGACTGCTCTCGTTTCCGTCCTTGTCCTTTTCGCCGCTGACGACAACCTCATTGACATAGTCGATATCCTGAATGTAGCTTTCGATTTCTTCGGGATAAACGTTTTTGCCGTTGTTGAGGACGATGACGTTTTTCTTCCGTCCGGAGATAACAAGCTGATCCTTTTCGTTGATGTAGCCGTAATCGCCTGTGTAGAACCAACCGTCCTTGAGCACCTCGGCAGTCAGCTCGGGCTGCTTATAGTAGCCGATCATAACAATATCGCCCTTGACGCAGATTTCACCGATTCCCTCGTCGTTCGGCTGATCAATGCGCCACTCGATACACGGAAGCTTGATGCCGACGGTTCGAAAATCGTTATACATATCATGGTTGGCACAAACAAGGGGAGAGCACTCCGTAATTCCGTAGCCGTTTATCAGATCCAGTCCGATGTCGTCGAAGAACTTGGCAACCTCGGGTCTTATCGGTGCTCCGCCGCAGACGATTTTTTTTAGCTTACCGCCGAAGCCCTCAAGGATAAAACCGAAAAATTCGCGGCGCTTGTCAATGCCCTGCGCACGGAGCTCGTTGCTCTTCTTAATCAGTCCGTTGAACTGCTCCTCCATGCCCTGCTTCTGAATATTTTTTATAATTCGCTTGTACATTGACTCGGCAATTGCGGGAACAACATAAACGTAGGACGGCTTGTAAATAACAAGATTCTTGAGTATTGCAGAGAGACTTTCATTGATGCAAAGCGTGGAGTGATGGTGGAACGAAACGAGAATGTCGCTGACAGCCTCATAGGTGTGGTGATAGGGGAGAAGAGAAAGTCCGGTATCGTACACAGTGGAGACCATCAGACCGTAATACACGCTGGAAACAAGGTTGTGCTCCGAAAGCATAACGCCCTTTGAAAATCCGGTGGTGCCCGAGGTGTAGACCAAAAGCTTCAGCTCACCGGGGTCGCTTTGCTCCGCCCAAAATTCCGACGGATCAAGAGAGCTTCCTTTTTCGATTGCCTTTGAAAAGGAAAGGAATTTTCCGTCATCCTCGGCACGGTCGAAAACGATGAAGCAGTCTACCGACGGAAATTCGGAAAGAGAGCTTCTGAAAAGCTCCTCATATTTTCCGTCGCAGAACACGACACTGCATTCGCTGTTGTTTATAACGTGAATAATATCGGCTTCGGGGAGATCCTTGTCAACCGGAACGAAAACACCGTTGCCGCGTAAAGCAGTCATATATGCCGTAATCCAGTTGTACGAGTTCTTTCCGATGCAGGCGATGTGACGCTTGTCCGCAGAGCTTTCGTGCAGGAAAGCACCGAGCTTGCCGACCGTTTCGACAAACTGTGCAAAGGTGACCTCCTTTACCTCGTCGGCGTCCTTGAATTTGTATGCGACTTTGTCGCCTGCGTCCTTTACCGCAAGCTCCATCATCTCTTTTATTGATGAGAACGGCTCTACTTCATAGAGCGGGTAATGCATTTGTTTTTTCATGATATTTATCTCCGATAGAAAATTATTACGCTCTAATTATCTCATTTGATGTCGGGAAAGTCAATAGACTAAATGTTAAATATATCCCGCACGACGAACGATATGTATCGGCATTTTTACCTTATTCTTTGCATAGTAATTACTTGAGGTGATAAAATGCAAGAGGTAACAGCCAAAACGACAGAAACGGCGGAAGAGCCGGAGCGAAAAGAAAGAAAAAACAACCCGACAAACACAGTTATGATTGTCCAGACAATAGTTTGCGCGGCGGCGATTCTGCTTGTTGCTATGGCGGGAAAGCTCAGCCCGCAGACCTTTGATTTTATAAAGCAGGAATACAACAGAATAATGTCGGTCGATATCGGAGCGGACGAGATAGCGGATTCGGCGAAGAGTGCTGCCGAGAGCGTGATGGGAAAGTGGACGGACGACAGCATTAAGACGGACGAAAAAAACGGTTCGTCAAACGTAAACGGTCAGAGTCTCAAGCGTATACCGAGTGCCGAGGATGGGGAAGCGGTTGCGGTAATGTCCCTTTTTAAGGACGACGGCGAGATAACCGTGCCTGTCCACGGAGAAATAACCTCCGAGTACGGCAACAGGACGAATCCCGTTTCGGGTGAATATCTGATGCATTCGGGTGTTGATATTGCCGCAGATCAGGGCGCAAAGGTCGGAGCGGCATACAACGGAGTAGTCAGTGAGGTTGGCAGCAACAGCGTCAGCGGAAACTATATCTGTCTTGTTCACACGGACGGAACAGAAACGCTTTACTGCCATTGTTCAAAAATTATTGCAAAAAAAGGCGATGTAGTGCGAGCCGGCGAAACAATTGCCTTGGTCGGAAGTACGGGAAGAAGTACGGGACCGCACCTGCATTTTGAAATTTTGATTGACGGAAAGAGCGTCAATCCGCTTCTTTATCTTCCGGTGAGGAACGGAGCGGTATGAAACTGAAAATCGGAAAAACTTTTTTAATAACGGATTATTATTTCGTCGCCGCTTTGACGCTGATGCTCGTTGTATTCAAAAACGGGAGTATATTGCTGTGCTTTCTTTTTTGCTGCCTGCACGAGCTCGGTCACCTGTCGGCGATGTTTTTTTTCGGCGAAAAGGTCAGATCCGTGCAGCTCGGATATTTCGGTATGAAAATTGACTGCGGAGACAGAATATTTCCGGCAGGGCGTGAGACTGTCATTGCACTTGCGGGGCCGGCGGTGAATCTGATGCTTGCGGCGGTGTTCCGTCTGCTCGGCTTCAAGGAGGTCTTTTCGCTGAATCTTGCGCTTGCCTTGTTCAATCTCCTGCCCGTAAAAATGCTTGACGGCGGACGTATACTCGCCCTGTTTATTTCTCCGAGAGCGATGAGAACGATGGGAATAACAGCAGGTATTGTAATGTCGCTTCTCGGCGCAGCGGTTGCGATATATACCAAAACCAATTATATTATTTTAATTGTTTCTCTTTATATTCTTCTCGGTGCGGTTAAATAATCAACAACAAAAATTTCCATAGAATAAAACCTGACAGCACGAAGAAAATACTGTCAGGTGATTCTATGGACTTTTTAACGGCTTTTTTAATCGGAGGGCTGATATGCGTTATCGGTCAGCTTTTGATTGACGCTACGAATATTACTCCTGCGCGGATACTGGTTGCATTTGTTGTGCTCGGCGTCGCGCTGGAGGCACTCGGGCTTTATCAGCCAATCGTCGAGCTTGCGGGCTGCGGAGCAACCGTTCCGCTGACAGGCTTCGGATACACCCTCGCAAAGGGAACCGAGAAAATGATAGGGGATCAGGGCTGGCTCGGCATACTGACGGGACCGTTCAGTGCGGGCGCGGCGGGGATCGCCACGGCTTTGATTTCGGGACTTGTTGTTGCCGCTGTGACAAAACCGCGAAGCAAATAAAAAGGGAGCAAGCCGATGCTTACTCCCGATTTACCGATAAACGGAATTTTATTTTGCCTCAACCTGAACAGGCTCCTCAGCCTCACAGCATGAGCATGAAACATAATCGCTCTCGTCATCATCGGCAACCTCGTTCTTGCAGGGAAGAACCTTTGCTACAAGATAGTAAATACCTGCAACAGCGGCGGCGATAGCAACAAGGATTCCTACAACTTTACAAACCTTCTTTATAACATCGCACATAGTAAAAACCTCCAAAAAAATTGTTTATCTAATTATAGTATAGCGAAAAATTAAAGTCAAGCCTTTTTACGATAAATTCATTATTTGTACACAAAAAACAGTCTTTGTAAAAACAAAAGGACGGAAACAAGTCCGTCCGTTATGCTGCTTATTGACTTAGTCCGCGAGAAGCTTAGCAAGAGCCGACTTCTTTCTGGCAGCGTTGTTTTTGTGAATAAGGTTCTTGGCGCAGGCCTGATCTACCTTCTTGATGGCTGCTCTGACAACTGCTTCCTTATCCGTCGCGTTTGTCTCGGCAGCGGCATGAGCCTTCTTGATAGCGGTCTTCATTGCAGAATTTCTTGACTTGTTGCGTGCAGCCTTGGTCTGATTAACAAGCACTCTTTTCTTAGCTGATTTGATGTTTGCCATTGTTGCACCTCCTTTAAATGCATTACACAGTTAGTTATGATATCATTAAAACGCTTAAAATGCAAGTGTTTTTTGAATATTTTACGAAAAAAAGCGGATTATTTTTTGTTACATAGCTTTATTCGGCGATTGGAGAGATTACTTGTGGATTTCAGAACAGACCTTGCCCTTGAAAAACGTGAAATGCTGGGGAAAAGTGAGCCTGAGGGCGTCAGCAGCAGCACATTCAAAAAATGCGAAGTATCCTTTACCAAAATTAAAATACTGAACGAAGAGGGCAGCAAGGCTCTTGGGAAGCCCGTCGGAACCTATATTACCGCGGAAATACCTCAGCTTATGAAAAATCCCGTTACAGACGAGGGTATGATTGAAGCGATCGCCGAGCAGCTCCGTTCGCTTTTGCCGGAAAGGGGCACGGTGCTTGTTGTCGGTCTGGGCAACACGGATATTACACCCGACGCGGTCGGACCGAAAAGCGTTTCAACCGTACTCGCCACAAGACACATAAGCCGTGAGCTGTCCGGAGAAATCGGTCTGGGTGAGCTCAGAAGCGTCGCCGGCTTTGTCCCCGGGGTCTTGGGCAGGACGGGGCTTGAAGCGGCCGAATCGGTCAGGGGCTTGGTGAGCGCGGTCGCTCCGAGTGCAATAATCGCGGTAGACGCGCTTGCCGCAAGGAAGCTGTCACGCCTCGGAACCACGGTTCAGATATCCGACATAGGCATAATCCCCGGCTCGGGCGTCGGGAACGCAAGGAAAGAGATTACCGAGGCTTCGCTTGGGGTTCCCGTAATTTCTGTGGGAATCCCGACCGTGGTTGACGTGTGCACACTCGTCAATGATTTGACGGATTCCAAGGGCAAAATTGCCGAAAACCGCGGACAGGAGGATATGATAATCACGCCGAGAGAAATAGACATAGTGACGGAAAGAGCCTCCGAGCTTATAGGAATGTCAATCAACAAAGCACTTCAGCCCGATATTTCCGTTGAGGAGATGCTTATGCTGGTCGGAAATTGATTATCGAACCTGGGAAACAGAATCCAGACCTATTGCGGAATTTGCCGTTATCAGAGCGTCGGCATCGGTGAGCTCATTATCTGCGTCGGTGTCGGCGGCATATTTTATGAAGTCCGAATATTCGCCCATATTGTTTAGTATGCACGAAATTATGACCGCGTCGCGACCGTCAATCTTGCAATCGCCGTTTACGTCGCCGAAGAGTATTACGGTGTAGGCTTTGTATAGCTCACCGGTCGTTGTATAAATATTCAAAACGGAGCCTGTACCGTTGCCGTAGGCTGTCGGGATAAATTCTGCCGTTCCCGTACCGTCCGTGACGGTTACATAAGAGGAGATGTCAACAAAATCCTCATCCAGTCCGTAGATATAGCCCTTCTTGATGTTGTGCATGGCCTGAGTCGAAAGGTTGAAGTTGATTTCGGGGGTGACCCTGCAGTAATCGAGCAGCTCAACCGCGTCAAGTATTTTATATGTGTAAGACGAGGTCGTGACCTCGGAGTTTGACTTCACACGTTTTGTCGGGGAGTTTTTGATGGCATCATAGACCTTCGCCGGGGAGGCGTCGGGATAAACCGAGAGGAAAAGTGCGGCGCACGACGCAACAAGGGGTGCGGCTTGAGATGTTCCGTTGAGACGTGAAACCTTACCCTCAACCAGGCTGCAGCCGATTATACCGACTCCGGGGGCGGCGATATCATAATACTGACCATCGTTTTCATCAAAATTTGAAAAATCGGCAAGAATCGTCGTGTCTGTCATATCCGATGCCATTACGCCGATTACATTCTCGTCGGCGGCAGGGTAGAACGGTTGAGTTGCGGTGCCTGTCTGAGCGTTGCCTGCAGATGAAATCAGAACTATGCCGTTGTTGTAGGCTTTTGCAACCGCATTTTTAATTGCCGACGAATATGCCGCGCTTCCGAGCGACATATTTATAACATCCGCACCGTTATTTCTTGCAAAATCTATTGCCGATGCAACAGAGGCACTTGTGAATTTGGTGCGTGTGTCGCCCGAGGTATAGTCGACAGCTGCTTTCAAAAGCATGAGCGTTGAGCCGTATGCCGCACCGATAAAGTTGCTCTTATTTGCGGCTATGCCGATTATTCCGGCAACATTGGTTCCGTGAACGGTGTCGTCCAGCTCGGAAGACACACCGTCTTCAATTTTATAAACAGGTGAAATATCACTCGTGTTGTTGGCTGTGTTCCAACCGTGATTGCCGTTGCCGTCGTCCCAAAGATGCTCCGGAAATGACGATGTTTCGGTATAAAATCCGTTGTCGATAACGGCGATAACCACATCGTCGCCGCAGGTTTGATACTTTTCCCATGCGGCAGGTATATTCAGCACGGTTTCGAGGTACCATTTTTCGTAATTCGTGTAATTCGTATTCGGATTGGTGATTACCGACGGTGTGGTGTAGCCGTCGGTTTCGAGAATGTAGTTCGGCTCGGCGTAGCCGATACCGTCAAGCTTTTCAAGCTTGCGGCAGGCTTCGAGGACATCGCCGCTCGTTTTCGCCGTGTAGGTGATCGGCTCGGATGACACGGAGTTCGTATAGTAATTGCTGTCATAGGTCTCAAGCTCCTTTATGTCGGTTACGCCGAGACCTTTAAGCATTGAAAATATACCGACGGAGCGACCGGAAAAGGATGTAATTTCGGGAGTGTATTCAAATATTATTTCTCCCTCAACGTATTCCGCAGCCGGCTGCTCGGCAGAAACGCAGACGGGCAGACATACCGCGAGCAAAACCGCAGATAAAACGATGCAAAAAATTTTTTTGATTTTCATAATATCACTTCCGTCGGCAAAAATAGTAAGGGGTGATCATATTGAAAAGAATATTATCTTTAGTAATTATAACCGCAACGGTGCTTCTGCTCTGCTCCTGCGGCAAAATGTCGGGTGACGGAGTAACGACAGCCGAAAGAACGACTGCGGAAAATGCCGCCGCACAGCCGCAGGATAAATCCTCCGCCACATTCACGGGATATCCGCCGCTGGGCGAGGTGGAGCTGAAATGCTCCGACCCCGAAAATTCCGGGGGACTTTCAACACAAAAAATCGCTCATTCCTACGGAGTGGCAAAGGACGGAAAGCCGCATCAGATTTCGGTGGATTCGGAAAAGTTCTTTGAGTCCGGAAATTACAAGGCTGTCACTTACGACATAAAAACGCAGGGCAAGGTGCTTTATCTGACCTTTGACTGCGGATATGACAACGGCTACACGGAAAAGATACTCGACACGCTCAAGGAGAAAAACGTCAAAGCGGCATTCTTCTGTACGGTTGACGAGATGAAGTCCGCACCGGAGGTAATCGCCCGTATGATAAAGGAGGGGCATATCGTCGGCAACCATTCGACAACTCATCCGTCGTTTGACGAGATAAGCCGCAGTGAAATGGCAAAGGAAATTCAGAACTGCGATAATTATCTGAGAAAGAATTTCGGCTACACTTCGCCGTACTTCCGCTTCCCGAAGGGTGAATATTCGGAATGTGCGTTGGAGCTTGTGGGCTCTCTCGGCTACACAAGCGTTTTCTGGTCTCTGTCCTACGCCGACTGGGACACCAAGGCTCAAAAGGGTGCGGACTATGCTTTCGAAAAGGTGACTTCACGTCTGCACCCGGGAGCGATAATTCTTCTCCACGCCGTTTCCTCGGACAACGCCGGAGCGATGGGCAGGATAGTTGATTACGCGCGCGAGCAGGGTTATGAATTCAAAAGTCTCGATGAGCTGAAAATATAACTAATATACAAATATAGTATAGCATATTTCTTTTTTCTGTACAACGATTTTTTGAAAAATCTGATATCTTGCTTTTTAAGCTGTGAAATGCTATAATTATTTCATTAAAATTAACGGAGGAAAAATTATGGCTTCACAGCTTTCTATGCCCGTTAAGGGCGACACAATCGCAATTATGACAACGAACAGGGGAACGGTCAAATTCAAGCTTTTCCCCGAGCAGTGCCCGAAAACGGTTGAAAACTTTACAACACACGCAAGGAACGGCTACTATGAGGGAATCATATTTCACCGTGTTATCAACAATTTTATGATTCAGGGCGGTGACCCGACGGGTACGGGACGCGGCGGAGAGAGTATATGGGGAGGCTCGTTTGAGGACGAATTTGACCTCGGACTGCACAACTTAAGGGGTGCTCTTTCAATGGCAAACGCAGGTCCGGGCACTAACGGAAGTCAGTTTTTTATCGTTCAGGCGGGAACAGTTGACGGCAACCTTATGGGTCAGATGGAAATGATCGGCGAAAAAATGTTCCCCGCGGAATGCATTGCGGACTACAAAAAGGTCGGCGGAACTCCGTGGCTTGATTTCAAGCACACCGTTTTCGGTCAGGTATATGACGGAATGGATGTTGTGGACGGCATCGCGGCTGTAAGGGTTGATCTTTTGGACAAGCCGTTTGACGACGTAGTTATCGAAAAAATCGAAATCGGAGAATACGAGGGCTGAAATTTTAGATTTTAGACATTAGATTTCAGATGACGTTCGCCTAACGTCTGTTTTGTCCGGAGGGAGAGGAATGAAACATATCAAGCGTTTTATAGCTTCGCTTCTTGTTGTTTCGTTGATTATATTTACAGCTGTGTTTGTAATCAATGCGTACAACACGGGTAAGCTCGGAAACAAGGACGAAAAGGTTGCCTCCGATTTTGTCGGGGACATACAGGGCGTGTGGAAAAACACGTCTTCGGGAACCGTCGCTTCAAAGGTGACGGCGGCAAGCTTCGGCGAGAACGGTAAGCTCACGGTGATTTTTCTCGGACAGACGCTCAACGGAACATACTCCGATTCCTACGACCTTGATACAAAAAAACATACTCTGACCGTTGAGGGGAAAATATACGGCGGACTTTCCGTTGAACGTGACTTTGACGCGGTGCTCAACGAGGATAAGGATTCGCTGACGCTCAAGGACAGCGGCAGCTCGCTTGAATTTATATTGGTCAGAACCGATGAAGAGGAGCTGACAACAAAGAAGACAACGACTCAGAAAACAACCGAACGCAGGCAGGAGAGCACGACTGTTCTTGACGCGGACGCCGCACAATACAGTCAGGCGATTCTCGGCAAATGGACGTCAAGGCTCAGCTCACTTTCGGGATATGAGTTCGTTGACGGCACATCGGTTAAAATATCGCTTGCCGGAATCACAACCGACGGTACTTATTCGGTGTCGGTTAACGAAAACGGAAGGTGCGAAGTGAAAATAAACTATGTCAATGTTGCGGGCGTTTCCGTCAGCAACACCTATGTTGCCGAGATAACCGACAGCTCGCTGATTCTTATACAGAAAAATGCGGAATCCGTTTCCGTAACCTATGACAGGGTTAGCTAAGTCTTTTCGCAAGTAATTTTCGGCACAAAACGGGCATTGTACAGTCAAGGTAGGCAGCGTGTATACAGTGTGTAAAATATATTTTTTTGAGCCGGCGGCATCGGTTCAAGGGGATTATTTACAAAAAATTAAAAAAATATCTTCATTTTTCTACTTGTTATATTGCCGCATTTGGTATATAATAAGACGAAACTAAGCGGAGGTGTTTGTAATGACGGATAAAACGATTCAGTTTTCGATAAAGGAAGATCACGAAAGAGAAATGAAATCGACGCTGAAGGCTGTTTACAATGCGCTGAACGAAAAGGGCTACAATCCCACAAGTCAGATAGTCGGCTATCTTCTTTCCGAGGATCCGACCTATATCACGACTCACAACAACGCAAGAAGTCTTATCCGCAGGATAGACCGCGACGAGCTTCTCCAGTCCTTGGTGAAGAACTATCTAAAAGATTAAGAAAGGCAGATATATATGGCTGTTAAGAAAAAAGGCGATCGGTTTCTCCAATACAGGGGCAAGCCTCTTGTACGCTGCGGAAACACGATTTACTACGGCAATATGAACGACCCGTTTGTTATAATGCTGCAGATAATGAATCGGAAGGCTCAAGGCGACATTGAGGTTCCCGACAGAGTGCTTATCCAGCTGCTCAACACGGATCCCGATTGCAGACCGAAGGAGCGCATAGTGAAGAAGAGCGAAAAGCACGGTCTTTACAACGCGATGGATATCGGAACGATATGGCTTGAGAGAGCACTCGGAAAAAGCAAAAACTGACTGACAAAACAATAATTAAAGCTATAATCCATAGGCGGAGGCAAAACCTCACTGTGAATTACAGCTTTTTTTATAAGCTGACGAACTGCTAAACAATTATAACGATTTGTCTGATTGTAAACAATTATTGATTTTCGGGAAATAAATTTGTCATACTATATATGATATAATACCTTGTGTTGAGCCGTAAATCGGACGAGGAGGCGGTATAATGAAAAAAATCGACCCGACAGTAAAAAAAGAAACGCTTTATATAGTGATGGTTACCCTTGCCGCAAGTACGTTAATGGAGATCGTTTTCCTCATCGCGGGCTACTGGTCTTACCGTGTGATTCTCGGCAATCTGCTCGGCTTTGCGGCAGGAGTGCTCAATTTCTTCCTGATGGGCTACACCGTTCAGGAGGCTGTCCTGCTCGACGAAGAAGGAGCGGCGAAAAAAGTGAAGCTTTCTCAAACACTTAGGATGCTTATGGTCGGTGCTATGGCTATTGTCGGCTGTGTTTTTAAGTGCTTCAATCCGGTCGCAGTGCTTGTTCCGCTTTTCTTTCCGAGAATAGCGGTCACGCTCAGACCCTTGTTTAAAAAAATCTGACTTTTATGTTGGGAGGTGCCGATGAATGAACAGAAAAAGCATCGGCTTCAAAGCGGTCGATGCGCTGCTTATAATAATGATGCTTCTGCCGCTTGTCTGTGCAATGGCAATTCAGGTAATGACAAAGCCGTCGACCGATGGGGTGTCGATTGAGGGAGCGAGGATTTTCTTTACGATCCCGATGCCGATACAGAATCTGCCGATAACGGAGAGTCAGATCAACACCTGGCTGATAATGATATCGCTTTTCTTTCTGTGCCTTTTTATGACGCACGGGCTGACGGAAAAGTGCGAAAGCAAAAGGCAGGCACTTGCCGAGTGGATAGTCGAAAAGACCGACGAGCTTGTGCGTGAAAATATGGGCGAGTATTTCAAAGCTTTTTCGCCGTTTGTGTGCGGTATTATCGCACTTTCGCTGTTTTCAAGTCTTTCTTCTATGCTCGGAATATTTCCGCCGACATCGGATATAAATGTTGTTGCGGGTTGGGCACTCCTTGTGTTCATACTTATAACGTACTACAAGCTCAAGGGTGGCTTCCTTAACTACCTGAAGAGCTTTACTCAGCCCGTCGCCGTGCTTACTCCCTTTAATATAATCAGCGAGTTTGCAACGCCGGTTTCCATGTCGTTTCGTCACTACGGCAACGTCCTCTCGGGTTCGGTAATTTCCGCTCTCGTTGCAACGGGACTTCAGGGACTTTCCCACCTTCTGTTGAACCGGATACCCGGAAAGCTCGGTGAGTTTCCGCTGTTTCAGATCGGACTGCCGGCATTTTTGTCGCTGTATTTCGACATATTCAGCGGATGTATGCAGGCGTTCATATTCGCAATGCTGACAATGCTTTACGTTGCAGGCGCATTCCCCGTTGAGGAGTGGCAGAAGCGTATGGAGAAAAGAAAAAAACGTAAAAAGAAAGCAGCCGAAAAGGCTGTTTGAGAAAAAACGGAGGTTATTATTATGACAGCAATCGCAATCGGAATTATTCTCGGCTGCTGCGCCCTGGGCGCAGGTATGGCAATGATCGCAGGTATCGGTCCCGGCATCGGTGAAGGCAACGCAGTTGCAAAGGCGTGTGAGGCTATCGGTCGTCAACCCGAGAGCAAGAGCAACGTTACGACAACGATGATTATGGGATGCGCTATCGCGGAAACAACAGGTCTTTACGCTCTCGTTATCGCAATCATTCTTATCTTTGTTGCGCCGAGTCGACTTGTCGATATCCTTATGAACTTGATCTGATTTCGTCGGGAGTGAATTTGTAATGCAAAATCTTGATGTCATATCCTTGAATATATGGCAGATTCTGATCTCGCTTTGCAATCTTCTGATAATTTTTCTCCTGTTCAAAAAATTTCTGTATGCACGGGTTCGCAAGTTCCTGGACAAGCGAAAGGAAAATGTGGACGCACAATACAGCCGCGCAAGGGAGGCGGAGGAGTCCGCACTCTCGGACAAGCGTGAATATGAGAACAAGCTCAGAGACGTTAAGGTTGAAACGGACGGGATGATAAAGGCTGCCGCGGTCAAGGCGGACAGAAGAAGCGAAAAAATCATCACGGATGCAAAGGAAAAGGCGGACGGAATGATCCGTCAGGCTCAGAGTGAGATCGAGCTTGAGAAGAAAAAGGCTTCGGACGATATCAAGCGCGAGATTGCCGATGTTTCAACGCTCCTTGCCGAGAAAATGCTTGAGCGTGAGATCGACACGGACGATCAGCGCAAATTTATCGACTCTTTCATAGAGGGGATAGGTGACGGCGATGGCTCAGATAAGTAATGAATATGCCGAGGCACTCTTTGCGCTTGCGGCGGAGTCGGACGAGCAAGCCGAGGTCGCCGAGGCACTTGAGCTTGTGTCGCGCACGGTAAAAGAAAATCCCGAATATATTGATTTTCTTGCTTCGCCGGATATTCCCGTCGGAGAGAGAACGGCGGCAATAGACGCTGCGTTCGGAACGGCGGTACCCGAGCACGTTGTATCCTTTCTCAGTCTGCTTTGCGAGCGCGGGCGTATTCGCACGCT
This sequence comes from Eggerthellaceae bacterium, assembly GCA_963616775.1. Taxonomy (GTDB): domain Bacteria; phylum Bacillota; class Clostridia; order Oscillospirales; family Acutalibacteraceae; genus CAG-488. The sequence continues at coordinate 30,353 of CAVELL010000003.1, forward strand.
TGATGACTGCATGTCGGACTACAAAAAGCTTAATGACGCAGCCGCAGGCTTGTCTGTGGCAGAGGTTGTCAGTGCCGCGGAGCTCAGCGCAGACGAAAAGACGGCTCTCCAAAGGAAGCTTGAAAAGCTTTGCGGTCATGTCGTTGAGCTGAAATGCTCGGTTGATCCGTCGCTTTTGGGCGGAGTGACCGTAACCGTTGACGGAAAGGTAATTGACGGCAGTGTGAAAAGAAGGTTGCGTGAATTGAAGGGAGCGATGTATAGGTGAATGTCAGACCTGAAGAAATCAGCAACATAATCAAAGAGCAAATTAAGAATTATAAATCTCACATCGAAATGGCGGAGACGGGAACGGTTATACTTGTCGGTGACGGAATAGCGAGAGTGTACGGACTCCGCAGCTGTATGGCGAGCGAGCTCCTTGAATTTGAGGACGGAAGCTTCGGCTTGGCTCAGAATCTGGAGGAGGAGACCGTTTCGGTTGCAATATTGTCCGAAACCGACAAGATCAAGGAGGGCTCAAAGGTTCGCAGAACGGGGAGCGTTCTTTCCGTCCCTGTCGGCGAAGCTCTGCTCGGCAGAGTTGTGAACGCTCTCGGTGTGCCGATTGACGGAAACGGATCGGTTGACTGCAAGGAAACCCACCCGATCGAATCGGAAGCCCCCGGAATAATCCAACGTAAAAGCGTCAGCGTACCGCTCCAGACGGGAATCAAGGCTATCGACAGTATGATTCCCATCGGCAGGGGACAGCGTGAGCTTATCATCGGCGACCGTCAGACAGGCAAGTCGGAGATTGCAGTCGACACGATAATAAACCAAAAGGGCAAGAACGTTATTTGTATTTACGTTGCAATCGGACAGAAGAATACGTCGGTTGTTCAGCTTGCCCGGAATCTCCAAAAAGCCGGGGCGATGGAATATACGATAATTGTATCGGCGTCGGCTTCCGAGAGCGCACCCGTGCAGTACATTGCACCGTATTCGGGCTGTGCCATGGCGGAGTATTTCAGGGAGAAGGGCAAGGACGTTCTTATCGTTTACGACGATTTGAGCAAGCACGCGGTTGCTTACCGTGCGCTGTCGCTGCTCATTCGCCGCCCGCCGGGACGCGAGGCTTACCCCGGAGACGTTTTCTATCTTCATTCAAGACTTTTGGAGCGTTCGGCGTGCGTTGCCGACGAATACGGCGGAGGCTCGATAACTGCCCTGCCGCTGATTGAAACGCAGGCGGGCGATGTTTCCGCATACATTCCGACCAATGTTATTTCAATCACGGACGGTCAGATATTTCTTGAAACAGAGCTGTTTCATTCGGGAATTATGCCGGCAATCAACCCCGGTATTTCCGTCAGCCGAGTCGGCGGTTCGGCTCAGCTCAAGGCGATGAAAAAGGTTTCGGGTGAGCTGAAGCTGCTTTATTCGCAGTACCTTGAGCTTAAATCATTCGCTCAGTTCGGAAGCGACCTTGACGCGGATACAAAGCACCGTCTTGCGCTCGGTGAAAGGATAGTTGAAGTCCTCAAGCAGGATCGAAACCATCCGCTCAGAGCAGGCTGTCAGGTTGTAATTATATATGCCGTTATCCACGGCTACCTCAATGACGTTGAGGTCAAGGACGTCAAGAGCTATGAGGAGGAGCTCTACGCAAAGCTTGAGGCGGAAAAGCAGCCGCTGCTTGAGCGTCTTGAGTCGGGCTTCTATGACCGATGTGATATTGACGAAATTGAGAACACGCTCAAAGAAATGCAGAGGTGATATGGATGGGAGCCGATATAAAATCTCTCAGGATTCGTATCAAGAGCGTTGACTCGACCCTCCATCTGACAAAAGCAATGGGACTTGTGGCTTCCTCCAAAATCAGGGGAGCAACGGCGGCGATGATGAAAAGTCGTGACTACACCTCCGCACTCGGTGCGGTAGTCGATCAGCTTTCCTCGTGCGCGGAGTGCCGCAAAAGTCCGTTTGTGACCGGCAATTCAACGGGAAAGACAAGGCTGGTCGTCATTGCAGGCGACAGGGGACTTGCGGGCGGCTACAACGCAAACGTTTTCCGCGAGGCTGCCGAACATCCCGATGCCGAGGTCATACCGATCGGAAAGCGTGCCTGCGAAAAATACGGTGCACCTATCATTTCTTCGGAGAAATTTTCGCTTATCGAAGCCTGTAAGCTTGCAAAACAGCTTTGTGAGGACTTTAAAAACGGTGAATTTGACCGCCTGGGAATTGTCGGTACACGCTATGCTTCAATGATGACGCAGGAGGCTTTCACCCAATGGATTCTTCCGCTTGAAAGCAAGGGGACTCGGTTGGGCACAGGCGTTGTGTTTGAACCGAATGAGAGCTATATCCTTGACGCGGCGGTTTCGGAATATGCAACGGGCATCATTTACGGCGCAGTCCGCGAGAGCTATGCCTGCGAGGTCGTGGCGAGGCGGATGGCAATGGACTCCGCCGGCAAGAATGCACAGCAGATGACAGACGATCTCCGTCTTGCATACAACAGAGCAAGGCAGGGAGCGATTACACAGGAGATCACCGAGATTATTGCGGGAAGCAATGCTTGATCGGTGTTCTGACGGGAGTGATATTATTGGATAAAGCAAATACGGGAACTGTATCTCAGGTTATGGGTCCTGTTGTCGATGTCCGTTTTGACGAAGGCAGGCTGCCTGCAATTGACAACGCGCTTACGGTTAAAATAGGCGACCGCACGCTGACGGTTGAGGTTGCACAGCATATCGGTGATAACACGGTTCGCTGTATTGCGATGGCTTCAACCGACGGACTCGCAAGAGGCACACCGGTCACCGACACGGGACGCGCAATCAGCGTGCCTGTCGGCAGAGAAACGCTCGGACGCATATTCAACGTGCTCGGCGAGGCTGTTGACGATATGGAAACCCCACATACAAAGGAGAGGTGGAACATTCACCGTCCGGCTCCGAGCTATGATGAGCTTTCCACATCGACGGAGATACTTGAAACGGGAATCAAGGTCATTGACCTTATATGTCCCTATTCAAAGGGCGGCAAGATCGGACTTTTCGGCGGCGCGGGCGTCGGTAAGACCGTTCTTATAATGGAGCTTATCAACAATATTGCCAAGCAGCACGGCGGTATTTCTGTGTTCACGGGCGTCGGAGAAAGAACCCGTGAGGGCAACGACCTTTACAACGAGATGAAGGAGTCCGGGGTTCTCAACAAGACTGCACTGGTTTACGGTCAGATGAACGAGCCTCCGGGAGCGAGAATGAGAGTCGGTCTTTCGGGACTGACAATGGCGGAGTATTTCCGTGACGAGGAGAAGCAGGACGTTCTTCTCTTCATCGACAATATTTTCAGGTTCACACAGGCAGGAAGTGAGGTTTCGGCTCTGCTCGGACGTATGCCCTCCGCCGTCGGATATCAGCCGACGCTTGCAACGGAAATGGGTGCCTTGCAGGAGAGAATCACATCAACTAAAAAAGGCTCGATTACGTCGGTTCAGGCGGTTTACGTCCCTGCCGATGACCTGACGGATCCTGCACCTGCAACGACGTTTGCCCACCTTGACGCAACCACCGTTCTTTCAAGAAGCATATCGTCACAGGGTATTTATCCTGCCGTTGATCCGCTTGAGTCGACGAGCCGCATACTCAACCCCGAAATACTCGGAGAGGAGCACTACACCGTTGCCCGAGAGGTTCAGCGTGTGCTTCAGCGTTACAAGGAACTGACGGACATCATAGCCATTATGGGTATGGATGAGCTTTCGGATGACGACAAGCTGCTTGTCAGCCGTGCCAGAAAGGTTCAGCGATTCCTTTCACAGCCGTTCCATGTTTCGGAGAAATTTAACGGCTTCCCCGGAATCTATGTACCGCGTTCGGAGACGATCAGAGGCTTTAAAGAAATAATTGAAGGCAAGCACGACGAGCTTCCCGAATCGGCATTCCTTTTCGTCGGCACAATAGACGATGCGGTCGAAAAGGCGAAGAGGTTACAACAATGAATACTTTTAAACTGACGATCGATTCGCCCGACGGCAACAGGTTTTCTGACGAGGCGCAGATGCTCACCGCGAGGGGAATAGACGGAGATTTTGCAATTCTTGCAGGACATATTCCGTTTATTACGGTCCTTCAGCCGTGTGAGTGCAAGGTTGTGTTGCCGGATTCAAGTGAAAGAATCGGCGTGGTCGACGGGGGACTGCTGACCGTGTCCGAAAAGGGCGTCACCCTGCTTTCCGGCAGCTTTAAATGGAAATAAAAAACAAAACAGGAAAACACCGAAGTCTTTATCAAATTAGACTTCGGTGTTGCCTTAGTTCATAATATATTCCGAATTGAACAGGTCGTAAATTGCCTTGCTGAGGTTCCGATTTTCGGGCTTTTGCAGAGCATAATCGCTTTCGAGTATTTCTCTTGCAAAGCGGTGCGCTTCGGTCAAAAGCGCAGAGTCGGTCAGTGATGCCATTTTCATATTCGGCAGACCGTGCTGACGTGCTCCGAAGAAATCGCCCGGACCCCTCATTTTGAGATCTTCGTCGGCAATTTTGAAACCGTCGGTTGTCTTGACCATTACGTCCATTCGCTTTGTTGTACTCTCGCTTTTAGCGTCGGTGATGAGAATACAGGTTGATTTGTATTTTCCTCTTCCGATGCGTCCCCTGAGCTGATGAAGCTGTGAAAGACCGAAACGCTCGGCATTCTCAATTACCATTATCACGGCGTTTGGCACGTCAACGCCGACTTCGATGACCGTTGTGGATACGAGAAGCTTGATTTCCCCCGAAACGAAACGGGACATAACCTCTTCTTTTTGCTTCGGCCTCATTTTGCCGTGGAGCAGTCCGACCTCATATCCGCTGAAAAAGCCCTTTGAAAGATTCTCGGCATAGCTCTCTGCGGCGGCAATGTCCGAGGAGCTTCCCTCCTCAACGAGCGGACAGACTATATACCCCTGCCTGCCCTCATCAAGATGCTTCTTGACATAGTTGAAGGCGCGGGTGCGAAGCTTGCCGCTGACGCAGTAGGTTTCAATGGGCTGTCTGCCGGGCGGAAGCTCATCAAGAACCGAAACGTCAAGGTCTCCGTATACCATGAGCGCGAGTGTACGCGGAATCGGCGTTGCCGACATAACGAGGGTGTGCGGTCGGTCGCCCTTTTTGCTGAGCGTTGCTCTGTGCTTGACGCCGAAACGGTGCTGCTCGTCTGTAATTACAAGACCGAGCGACTTGAACTCCACGTCGTCCTGAATCAACGCGTGCGTGCCGATTATCAGGTCTGTTTCTCCGCTTTTCAGTCTCGCCTTGACAGCTCTTTTGTTCGCCGCCGTTACCGAGCCTGTCAGCAGCTCCGTGTGAATATCCGCTTCGGCAAAAAGCTTTTGACAGGTCGTATAGTGCTGCTGAGCCAGAATTTCTGTCGGAGCCATAAAGGCACATTGATAGCCGTTTTTGACGACAGTATATATCAGTGCAGCGGCAACAGCGGTTTTTCCCGAGCCGACATCTCCCTGTAAAAGACGGTTCATTGTTACTTGCGCCGTCATCTGCTTTATACTTTCGTTGACGGCTCTTTTTTGCGCTCCCGTGAGTTCAAAGGGGAGGGTGCGGCAGTATTCAGCCGTGTAATCACGGTTAATTTCAACCGGCGCGGTTTCTTTCCTGTTGCCCTTGAGCTTCATCAGTCCGAGCTGAAAAATAAAAAGCTCTTCAAAGATGATTCTGCGTCTCGCTTCGCGGAGAAGATCCTCGTTTTCGGGGATATGGAGCTGGCGAACAGCCTTGTTTATCTCCATCAGACACAGACGGTCACGCAGACCTTGAGGCAGACAGTCTGTGAAATAGTCATCGCCTGAGGAAAAGGCCTGTTTAATGAGCTTCTCGATGTATTTTGAGTTTATTCCCGCCGTCAGATGATATATCGGGTGAATCCTCATTCCGACCGATGCCTTTTCAATCAGCGGAGAAGTCATTTCACGGCGATGAAAGTTGCCGCCGACCTTTCCGTAGAAAAGGTATTCTTCGCCTGCTTCAAGGCTTTCGGCGAGGTACTTGCTGTTGAAAATCGTAATGTTGCAGAGTGATTCACCGTCCGTTGCGACGGTCTTGTATATTGTCATCGACTTGCTGATTTTAGCTCCGCGCGGCTTGTGGTCGACGGTTGCCCTTATACAGCACGGCTCGTCGAAAGGAGCGGCGTCGATTGATGTTATCCTGCTCCAGTCCGTATAATCTCTGGGGTAAAAGCGCAGAAGCTCACCGACGGTGAAAATACCGAGCCTGTTGAGAATTTTTGCCCGCTTTTCACCGACGCCCTTGAGGTACTTTATGTCGGTTCCTTTGTCCATTACTGAGCCGTCCAATCTTCAATATTGGCGAAGCAGTCGCCGGGGAGGGTTGCAATGTCATTTTTGATTTTACCCGAACGCACCGCAATGCCGGAACGGAATGAAATCGGGATAAAGGGAAGCTCATCGGAGAAGGTGTCGATGAACTTTTGCAGATTGATTTCTCCTGTAACGTACTTATTATAAAGCTTTGCGCTTTTTGATGCAGAGTCAATTCCGTAACGCAAGCTGCCGTCGGACGCAAAGAATCTTGAAAGTCCGAAATCGTTTGATAGCCGCGTTTCGCCGATATAAAGGTCGAAGCTTTCATTCTCGATTGACGAAAGGTAGTCGGAATAGGACACCTCTTTAATGGTGACCTTTATACTAACCTTTTCAAAAGCCTGCTGGATTCCCCGCGCGAGAGAACGGCGGAAATCATTTTCGCTGTTGACGAGCAGGGTCAGACTCAGGGCTCCGGCATCGGAATATCTCGCTCCCGAATCGTTTATTGCGGAAAATCCCACTTCATCGAGAAGCTCTGCCGATGAATCGGTTTTTGCCTTTAAGGTCGGCAGAGTACATCCGCCGAGAGCGTAATATGACGGGTGGAACGGCAGCGGCGAGGCAACGGCACAGCCGGCGAAGGAAACGGAAGAAAGCTCTGTTCTGTCAAGCGCAAGTGCCATTGCACGGCGTACTTTCGGTTCGGAAAGCACCTTGCTTTTTTTTGAATTGATGCCGAGATATACAAAGTTTGTGAGTGCGACCGTGTTGTTGATTTCCGTGAATTTTTCGTAGCTGCCCGAGGAAAAATCGTTGCAATAGAAGTCGATTTCTCCGAGATTGAAAAGGCTTTGATATTCCTTGGTATCCGTGACGTCGACAAGACCTATCATATTGTATTTCGGGTGATAGCCGCCGAGCCTTTCCTTGTTTACCTGAAGATATTTTATTTCCTTTCCCGTGACAACGGTGTATCTTCCGCTTCCGACGGGGATTTTTGACGAATACTCGGTTTTCACCGCCGTTGTGTCGCCGTCATCCTCGGCTTGCGCGGATTCGGTTGTCTGAACGTCCGAGGAGGACTTGATTATCGGAAAAACCAGGTTGGAAATCTCATTTTCGTTTGTGACGGAAAGAGTGAAAATAACGCAGTCGCTTCCGCTTGCCTCGGCACGTTTTATGTTGTCAAGAAAGAAAGAATAATTTGTGCTTTTCTTCGCGAGGTTAAAGGAGTAAACAACGTCGGACGCGGAGAGTGCGGTGCCGTCGGTGAACTTCAACCCGCTTTTTATTTTTACCGAAAGACCTGTTCTGCTCAGAGTATGCGACTGAGCGATGAGATACTCTGCATTGAAGCCGTTGTCAACGTGAAAAAGCGAATCGTAAAGCAGGACGGAAAGATATTTATTCATTGTTCCCGTTGCCTTGTACGGGTTGAGCGAATCCGTGCGAAGATACGGTATACTGAAGCCTATTTCATCAATCCCGGGCTCTTCTTCCGATTTGCCGAGGCTTGATATTGTGTCAAGCACCGAGTTGCCCTTACAGCCGCAGAGAGAAAGAAGAGCTGCGGCGCAGAGCAATGCGGCAATAATTTTTTTTATGTATTTCATTTGATATTACTCCCTTTGCAATCGGTGTTACCGTATAATTATCGGGCTGATTTTAACCGTCAGTCCCGTTGACTCGTCAATTTCAAAAATGCAGCCGTTTATGAAAATATTGTCCTCTTTTGCAGTGAAAACCGTCGGCATACCCGTCTTCAGCGACCGAATAATGCATTCGGGCTGTACGCCGAGAACGGAATCCTCGCTTCCGCACATTCCGAGGTCGGTTATATATCCCGTTCCGTTAGGAAGAATTGCGGCGTCGGCTGTCTGAATATGAGTGTGTGTGCCGAAGAAAGCCGATACGCGACCGTCGGCATAGAAGCCGAGAGCGCGTTTTTCTCCCGTCGCCTCGGCGTGAAAATCGACAACCTTTATTTTGCAGTCTTCAAGCTGTGCAAGCGCATTGTCAAGCGAATCGAACGGATTTGCGCAGCTGCCGCCCATAAAGGCGTTCCCCATAAGATTGATTACACCGACGCGGTAACGTCCCATATCGACGGTTCCGATACCCTTGCCGGGACAGGAGGGGTGCATATTGTAAGGACGAAGGATATAGTCGTGCTCGTCAATGTAATCATATATTTCGCGGCGACGGAAAACGTGATTTCCTGTCGTGATGATATCCGCTCCGGCGGAGATAAGCTGTTCTGCCACGGAGGGAAGAATGCCGTTGCCCTTGGCAGAATTTTCTCCGTTCACTAAACAGACGTCAACGCCGTATTCTCTTTTGATTTTCGGCAAGCGGCGTGTTACCGTGTCACAGCCGCCGCTGCTCACAACGTCGCCCAGAGCAAGAAGCTTCATCGTTTTCACACTTTCTTCGTTTATGTTAAGGCAATGCCGCACGATTCACACACCCCGAGAGTGCAGTATTGCCTTGAGTAATATTATATCAAAGAGAATATAATTTGTACAGAAAAAAAGAAATAAATATTGACATAACTTCGAGAAAATATTAGAATAAAATAAATAAACTGCAAGGAGAATGTATTGCTATGAAGATACTCAGAAAAATATTGGCAGTTGCAATTGTTGTAATTATGGTTGTCGGTGCCGTTCCGATGGCGGCTTCCGCAGCACCTGCCGCTCCGAAATTCACACTTAACGTGATTTCCGAAACAGACAGCAGCGTAACGCTTAGGTTTTCGCTTGTAAGCGGCAGCTTCAATGCGTTTGACATTAAATTCACGGCTTCGGGTTCGCTCGGTGCCTGTCAGAGCATTCAGTCTACCGATGAGTTTAACGCTCTTAAATTGAGGTATATGAATGAGGAGCATGCCGTTTCCTCCGCATTGAACATAAATACCGGTATGTTTTCGGTTGCCACGACAAAGGCGATTGACGGTCAGATTTCAATCTGCGACGTTGCTTTTGCAAAGAAAAGTTCAACGAGCGTAAAAACGTCCGATTTTGACGTTACTTTTTCAAGCTGTGTCGTCTTTTCGGGCAATCAGAATCTCGATCTCACTTCAAGCGTATCCGTCACCAAGGCAACCGCCGGCTACATAATTTTCGATACGGAGTCAGTCAGCGGAAATTATAAGGACACCAAGAAGATCGGCTACAAGTCGAGCTATTCGGCACAACAGATCAAGTGGGAGTCATCAAACACAAAGGTTGCAACCGTAGACGATTCCGGCAACGTAAAGCTGACGGGTAAGGGAACCGCGACAATCAGGGCGACAAGCACAGACGGTTCGGCAAGCGCAGAGTGCAAGGTTACGGTTGGTTATTCGTTCCTGCAGTGGATAATTATCATTGTTCTCTTCGGCTGGATCTGGTACATATAAACCGATAAAACAGAATAAATCAAAGCTCCGAAGTTTCGTAACCTCGGAGCTTTTTACGTGCCGTTAAAAAGGAAGAATGTCCTTGACCTTGGCGGCAACCTCTTTGATTTTTGCCGTGCCGTCCTCGACCATTTTCTTTGTCGCAATGGCGGAGTAGCCGTCGCACGGACCGATTTCCTGAGTGGTGAGACTGTCTATCATGAGAGCCATTTTGATAAATGAAACCGTCTGCTCATACATAAGCTCGGCGTCGAATTTGTCCATCTCGTGATTTTCGCTGATAACGCAGAGACAGTCCGGAGCGGTGACGAGCGCAATCTCGGGAATACCGCAGTTGAATATCGGCTGACCCTCACCGAAATGGAGAAGATTATGTCCTCTCAGGGTGAGGGTATATACCTTTTTGCGTTCCTCAAGCGACTTGAAGTAGATATCGTCCATCATCTTGTTGCCGGTGTAAACTATCTCGGTTTCGACATCTCCTGTCTGCCTGTATTCGCCGTTTTCATCGGTTTTCCACATTTTACAGCCGAGGTGCTCAACGGAAAGTCCGGCAACCGCCTTGAGATGACCCTCCTTGCCGTCCCAGTGACTCCTGTGAGCGGTCAGCCACTTCGATGTCGCCTGAACTCCGCCGCCGTCGATGTTTTTGAAATTCGGCAGTCTGAAATGTCCCGTTACGAAAACAAAGATATGAGTTCTCTTGAGAGGCTTATCCTTGAGATATTTGATCATTGCAAGCATTGCGATGGGACCGTTTTCCTCAATGCAGTTTGTGCCGTCGGTGTGGGTGTTGATGATAACGCTTTCGCCATCTTCTTCACCGTCGAGCACGCACCAGAAGGATTCTGTCTTTGCGTATTCGTCGATAATGCCCTCGAGCGTGAGCGTTGCAAACGCACCCTTTTCGGCTTCCTCAATGACCTTTTGACCGTTCTTTGAATTGACCCAAACGGCGGGGATTCCTTGATAGTCGAGAATAAACGGAAGATACTGACCCTCGATGCAGTCGTCATTTATGCCCTTCCAAATGCAGATGACGCCCTTTGCACCTGCAAGCTTTGCCATCTTGAGGAACGGGAAGTTGACGAATGCAGTTGCAACCGGGCCGTTATAATGGCTCGGCAGGTGAAGTCCCTCGGGAATGCTCCTGTCACGCTCGTTGAAAGCGATCTCACTGGGAAGAAAATCCAGCTCGTTGACCTCGACAACGGCAATTTTATCCGTTGCGTTGAGATAGCCGACATGCTTTTCCTTGACGAGCGTCAGCTGCGCCGTGACGCCCTCGGCAGGCGTTCTGCCCGAATAGGGGAATGCCGAAGAAACAGGAACCTCAAACTCCTCGTTAAGATCCTTGATGACGAGCTTTTTGTTGGTCTCCTCCCAACGCATGAAACGGCTCGGGTCCGAAAAAGTCTCAATGCCCATATCGTGAATCTGACCTTTGAGATATTTTATGAAATTTCTTTGAGCCTTTGTGCCGGTCAAACGAACGCCGAAGGAGTTCATCTTTTCAACTTCCTTTTGCAAAAGCTCCGGTGATGTGATGTTTGTCATATCAATTTTCATTGTTTATCTGCCTCCAATATTTTCTCCGGATATTATACTACAACAAATCTCGGTTTTTCAACCGCAAATGAGAGTGATTGTTATATTTTTTACAAATTGTTTAAGGCAACACCGCACAAATTGAGGCTTGAAGCTGTTTCCGTTATGCTGCACAAAAATTCTTACTGTGCAATTCGCACACCTCAATTGTTCGACATTGCCTTAAATTATTGATTTTTTATTTATAATGGTTTACAATTAAACCGTAAATTACATTGGTGAGGACTGTTGAAATGAAATACACGACCCTGCTTCTTGATCTTGATGAAACGCTCTTTGACTTTTCAAAGTCGGAAAGCTTTGCGATAGATAAGCTCATGGAAAAATACAACATTCCCGTGACGGAGGAGAACCGCAGACTCTATTCGGATATCAATGAAGGAAAATGGCGAAGGCTTGAATGCGGCGAAATAACAAGACCTCAGCTTTTCAGAGAAAGGTTTGAAGAATTTTTTAAAAAAACAGGTGTCGGAGTCGACGCAGCTCAAGCAAACCTTTTATATATGCGTTTGCTTTCTCAAGCAGGATTTATTCTTGACGGTGCACTCGAGGTCTGTGAAAAGCTCAGTGAAGGCTACTCGCTTTACCTTGTGACGAACGGTACGAAAACCGTTCAGAACAGCAGGCTGAACGGCTCGCCGATAATGAGGTATATCAAGGATGTTTTTATCTCCGAAGAAATCGGATTCAACAAGCCGCAGAAAGAATACTTTGACTATGTGCTTAAACACATTGAGGAAAAGGACAAAACGAAAATTCTCGTTGTCGGCGATTCTCTTTCCTCGGATATCGCAGGCGCCGAAAACAGCGGACTTGATTCCTGCTGGGTGAACAGAAAAAATCAGAATATTGAAACCGCCGCAACGTATACGATTGGCTATATAACCGAAATTTTTAATATTTTGTAAGATGATTCCAACGGAATTTTGTATGATGTTGCCATAAATTTTCAATTGTATATTGATTTTATACTGATTTTTTGGTATCATCTACTTAATACAGCGGTTGCCGAATAAAGCGAGATGCCTGATAGGCGGCTGCATAAAATTATCGGAGGTTGTTTTATGAAACTTTCAAGGAAGATCATTTCCGTAATTCTTTGCGTGATTATGGTTTTTACCATGTCCGCTGTTGCGATTACGGTCAATGCAAAGGACGACGTTACACCGGTTGTTTTTATTCCCGGTATCGGTCAGTCTCAGACCTATAAGTATGATGACGAGGGCAACGAGGTTGCAAGCTGGAATATGCTTCATGTCAATACGGATTTTGCAAGCTTCTCAATAATCGACTGGGTCAAGATGATTCGGCTTGTCGCAGGTCTTGTAGTTACGATTGCGGCTCAGCGTGACGTTGTTTCCGAAAGCACGATTAAGGGTGCGCTTGAGGTTCTTTTCGTTGACCATCTCAGAAATGGCGATGGAACATTTGTGAACAATGTCGTAACCCCGAACTATCCGTGCCCGATCTCAGGCTACAATGAGGACGCAAGAAGTATTTTCGACCGACGCATCCCCTGTCAGGCTCTTGTTGACGAGATAGGTGAGGACAATGTTTATTGCTATAACTATTCGATTTTTTCAAACACATTTGAAAACGCAGAGGGTCTTAACGACTACATTGAGGAGGTTGTTCTTCCTCAGACAGGCTCGGATAAGGTTATCCTTGTTCCGATGAGCATGGGTGCAAGCGTTGTAAACAATTATCTTAACCTTTATCCCGACGCAGGCAGAGTGGAGAAGATAATCAGCGTTGTAGGTGCATGGCAGGGCAGCGATGTTTTTGCCGACCTCATGCTTGCCGATTTTGACGAGAACGCTCCCGATATGGTTTATACCGACGCTATTCAGCAGATCGGTGTTGACGCCATGACAGGTTCACTCATCAATATTGCCGTAAGAATCCTCCCGAAGCAGGAGGTGGACAACCTTCTTTACGACATAATTTCCGCTTTTGTAAAGACGCTTATCGTTCCCAACACTTCTCTCATTTCGCTTTGTCCTCCGGACAGATACGAGGAGTTTGCGGACAGATATCTTCAGGGCGAGGAGCTTGCCGAGACAAAGGCACAGGCCGACAGCTACGCAAAGGCTCAGAGAGAGGTCAAGGAAAGACTTGAGTATCAGCAGGAGAAGTACGGCACCGAGCTTTACTTCATCGCCGGCTACAACCTCGGCTTCGGCGGAGGCAGCGGAGATTTCGGCTTCTTCAAGTTCTTTGAAACTCAGGACACGACAAACTCCGACGAGGTTATCGAGATTTCTTCGACTGCTCCCGGTACAACCTATGTTCCCGCCGGCACAAGCTTCAGCGACGAATATATCGCAGATCCGTCTCACCATGTTTCTCCCGACGGCTCAATTGATACCTCAACGGCTTACTTTGAAAAGACAACTTGGTACTTCAATAAGCAGTATCACGAGCTTACAAACAACAATGTCGCTCTCAATCTCGCATACGATATTGCAATGAACAAGGTCAAGAGCATTGACGATTGCAAGGACACATATCCGCAGTTCAACGGTGTAAGGGATCTTAAAAAGCTCAACCGTTATCTTGATGACGCCGAGCAGGTATTCAAGCTCAATGTTCTTTCCGCAGAGGACGACGCAATGCTCAAAAAGGCTGTTGCCGACGCAAATGTTGTTATCGCAACCACGGTAATTGACACCGAAACAGACGATAAGACAACCGAAAATATGCGTTCGATTATGGCGGAGCTTGTTGCAAAATATGACCTTGCAACGGACGAGATCGTGGAGCAGCTTAATTACGACGGACTCACGAGAGACGACTACAAGCCGGTATCCGAGCCTGACAAGACCAACGCAGTGCTTACAACAGCACTCGGTGCCGTCGCAAAGCTTTTGACCCTTATCTTCGGCAAAAAGGGCTTCGGTGATTTCTGGAGCTTTATCTTCTGAGAAAACATAATAAAAACAACAAAGGTAGTTGACTCAATGTTGGTCAACTACCTTTATTTGTGGTATTTTTCACCGCTGTTAATGCGAAAAGCACGGTATATCTGTTCAAGCAACATAATCCTTGCAAACTGGTGCGGGAAAGTCATTTCGGACATTGAAAGCCTGAAGTCGGAGCGTTTTTTCACTTCCTCGGACAGACCGTAAGAACTGCCGATTATAAAAACTATGTTGCCGAACCCACGGATTCCGCACAAGTCAATTTCCTTGGCGAGCCCCTCTGAGCTGAGCCGTTTGCCCTCGATGCACATTGAAAAGACTCTTGAGCCGGCAGGAATCCTTGACAGTATTTCCTTACCCTCTGCGGATAATGCGCACGTGATTTCATTCTCCGACGGATTGTCGGGCAGCTTCTTGGGGGTGAGCTCGACAATGTTCAGCTTGCAATACCCTCCCAGGCGTTTAATATATTCATCCGCCGCGTCGCGCAGATATTTTTCCTTGAGCCGTGCCTCGCAGATTATTGTAACTCCAAGCATCAAAGCACCACCATTTCAGGTTCGTCGGCTCCTGCGACCTTGAGTATGTAATCTCTTCTTTCAATCGCTCCGGCGCAGTCGAGAGCCGATTTCGATGTACGGTAAGCAAGGGACGGTATGTTGTTTTCCTTGCTCAAATGACCAAGAAACAGACGCGTCGTACCGCTTTTGACGAGCTCGGTGACAAAGTCACCGCAGTCGATGTTTGAAAGGTGACCGCTGTCGGAAAGGATACGTCGCTTGAGCGGGTAGGGATAGCTTCCGTTTCTCAGCATCCCTATATCGTGGTTGCTCTCGACAAGGGCAAGATCGCTGCCCGTGAGTGCTTCGCGCATCTCAGGGGTCACAATCCCCGTGTCTGTCGCAACGCATATCTTGCGTCCGTCACCCGTCATCACCGTGTAGCCGCAGCTTTCGGCAACATCATGGGAGGTGTGAAATGCCGTGACAAGCTGTCCGTTACATTCAACTCCGTCTCCGATCGGGCAAATTTCAAATTTTCCGTTGAGCACACCGAGCTTTTCCAGCTCGCGTATCGTTCCCTCGGTTGCATAGACGGGAATATGATATTTGGAAGCGAAAACGCGCAGACCCTTTATGTGGTCGCTGTGCTCGTGGGTAACAAAAACAGCACCGATGTCCGTTTCGCTGACTCCGATGCTGTTGAGTTTCAAAATAATCTGCTTTGCGCTCACTCCCGCATCTATCAGCACACCGCCTTCGGAGGATCCGACGTATGTGCAGTTTCCGCTGCTGGATGAAAAAAGTGAACAAAAACGTGCCATATTTATGAAGTGTTCCTTTCAACCTCTGTTAAAAATCAACCGACCTGTGAATCCCCGAGAATCTTGGGCTTGTCCTCGTCGCTTACTCTGACAATGTCGGCACCGAGCTGACGGAACTTTCCGACGACGTTGTCGTAGCCGCGGTCAATGTAAACGATATTCTCGATAGATGTTGTGCCCCTTGCGATGAGACCGGCAATGAGCATTGCCGCGCCCGCACGGAGGTCGTCTGCCTTGACCGGCGAGCCGTTAAGATATTCAACTCCCTCGATGGTTGCGGCTTTTCCGTTTACCGAGATGTTGGCACCCATTCTCGCCAGCTGCTCGACGTACTGAAAACGGCTGTCCCAAACGCCCTCCGATACAATGCTTGTGCCGTCGGCGATGGAAAGCATGGTGGCAAACTGGGGCTGCATATCGGTCGGAAATCCGGGGTGGGGCATTGTCTTGATGTTGCATCTTCCGGGTCTTCCGTTGCCGATAACGCGAACGGAATCGTCATATTCCTCGACGGTAGCACCGCACTGAATTAGCTTTGCGGTTATTGATTCAAGGTGCTTTGGGATAACGTTCTTGACAAGCACGTTGCCCTGCGTCGCTACGGAGGCAACCATAAATGTACCGGCTTCAATCTGGTCGGGAATTATGGAATAGGTGCAGCCGTGCATATTGTCGACTCCGCGGATTTTGATAACATCCGTTCCGGCGCCTCTGACATCGGCTCCCATTGAGTTCAGGAAGTTTGCGAGGTCTACTATGTGCGGCTCCTTTGCGGCGTTTTCGATAATCGTCAAGCCCTTTGCTTTTACGGCGGCGAGCATGAGATTGATTGTCGCACCGACGGATACAACGTCGAAATAGACAAGTCCGCCCGTAAGGTCGGGAGCCTCAACGTCGATCATGGCGTTTTCCTTGAGGGTGACGGTCGAGCCGAGAATCTCAAAGCCCTTGATATGCTGGTCAATCGGACGAACGCCGAAATTACAGCCGCCGGGCATAGCTACCTTGGCTCTGCCGAAGCGTGCCAGCAGGGAACCGATGAGGTAGTATGACGCTCTGAGATGCTTTGTCATGTCATGAGAAACAACGTATGAATTGATTGTAGATGAATCTATATCGTATGTGTTTTCGTCAACCTTTGTAATTTTGGCACCGAGCTGATGAAGTATGCGTATCATCATTGTAACGTCGCTTATGTTGGGTATATTTTCAACTCTGCACACGTCCTGTGCGAGGATAACTGCCGGAAGAATCGCGACGGCGGCATTTTTTGCTCCGCTGACGGTGACTTCACCGTGCAGGGGATTTCCGCCGTTGATGTATATTTTATCCACCCGTTACACTCCTTAATTAAATTTGTATGTAAAAAAGGCAAAATCTTCAATAATGCACTGCATTCGGAAATAAACCGAAATTATTCTAAACCTTAAAGATTATAACACTAAAAGACGCAAAGTTCAATCTTTTTTTATTTGCTTGGAAAAAAACGGTTTTATAGCGAAAACAACAACATATTGTGGTAGAGTGGAATAATATACATATATATTGCACTGATGAGCTGCTATTCGGCTTTACGCTCCGAATTTTTCAGCATATTGTACAAAAAGAAAGGCTGTTTTTGTAAATACACAATATATAGGTTTTTATACACAAGTCGGTATTTCTGTCCGCAGTGATTATTATTTGTTGTTTTGTTAATAATAATGTTGGTGATTTTATGGAAATTTTAAAAATATGTCTTACATCAGTGCTTTCGATTATTGAGCTCTTCTTTCTGACGAAAATTATGGGCAAACGTCAGGTGTCACAGCTGAGCCTGTTCGACTACATCAACGGTATCACAATAGGCTCAATTGCTGCCGATATGGCGTTCAGTCCGCTTGACGAGTTTTGGAAGCCTGCGGCAGCGATAGTAATTTACGGCGTGTTTGCCATTGTTTGCTCCGTGCTTTCAAACAAGCTTATCGGATTCCGCCGTTTTTTCGTCGGAAGGGCACTTGTTTTGATGGACAACGGCACGATTTACCGCAAAAATCTGAGAAAAACAAAGCTTGACCTCAACGAATTTCTGACACAATGCCGAATCGGCGGTTATTTCAATATCGACGATCTTCAGACGGTTATTATGGAGCCGAACGGTCAGCTCAGCTTCCTGCCGAGGTCGGAGCTCAGACCCGCAAATCCGCAGGATATGGGTATGCAGCCGAAAAAGGAGACTGTGCCGACGGTTGCGGTGTCCGACGGAGAGATACTCTATGAAAATCTGAGAGAGTGCGGAAAAAACGAGGTCTGGCTTCGCAAGGAGCTGAAGGACGGCAATTTCCCCCCGATTGAAAAGATTTACGTTGCCTTCGTAAATGATGAAAAGCTGTCGGTTTACGAGCGCAACGATAAGAAAAATGATAAGGATATGTTCAGTTGACATTGGCAGACGGTGCTGTTATAATAAGCGGCAGAACCGTTTGTTACACAACAGAAAGCAAAGCCTGCCGGCTCATCTGTGTGTGGGTCGGCAGAAACCAAAAGAGTGAAAGCTATGTCTAAAACCGAAAGAATACATAATGATCCGAGCTTTTACGGCACGGACAGCATACCGAAAATATTACTGAAAATTGCGCCGCCTGTTATGCTCGCGCTGCTGATACAGTCGCTGTATAACATTGTCGACAGTTTTTTTGTCGGCAAATACTCCGAGCAGGGATTGACAGCCTTGTCGATTGTCTATCCTCTCCAGCTTATTATAACCGCACTCGCTGTCGGAACGGGAGTCGGTGTAAACACGCTTATGGCGAAATACTACGCGCTTAAGGATGACAAAAGAGCGAATGAGACAGCCGGAAGCGGATTTATTATTTCCCTCGTCCTTTGGGCTCTTTTTGCCGTGCTGTCCGTACTGTTTCTGAAGCCGTACTTAAAAACCTCGGCAAACGACCCGACGGCTCTTGAACACGCATATTCCTACGGTATGATCGTCTGCGTCGGCAGTATCGGACTTTTTACCGAGGGCATATTCTCAAAGGTGCATCAGGCGGAGGGCAATATGGTTTTGCCGACAATTGCGCAGATTTGCGGAGCGGTTTTTAACTGCATAGCCGATCCGATCCTGATTTTCGGACTCGGACCCGTGCCTAAAATGGGCGTTCGCGGCGCAGCGATTGCCACTGTGGGCGGTCAGATACTTGCGGCGGTTATAACAGGCGTCGGGGGACTGAGAAAAGCTCCCGAGATAAAGCTGCTGCCGAAATATACGAAGCATATATTCAAGCTGGCTTATCCGTCAATAATAATGCAGCTGATGTATACGGTATATATCGTTGCGCTGAATATGATACTTGTCGGATTCTGCGACGAGGCGGTAACGGTGCTCGGTCTGTACTACAAGCTTCAAACCTTCTTCTTCATACCGCTGATAGGACTCACCACCTGCATTGTCCCCGTGCTGAGCTATAATTATACCAATCGCAGCTTTGACCGAACGCGCGAGGTAATGAAGTGGTCGTTTATTGTCACAATTGCGTTTATGGTTGTCGGAATACTTTGCTTTGAGCTTATTCCGGTTCAGCTCCTCGGCATCTTTTCAAAGAGCGAAAAGGTCTTTGAAATCGGCAAAACTGCCTTGAGAATAATCGGAATAAGCTTCATTCCCTCAACATTTTCGCTTATGCTGCCGATTTTCTTTCAGGCAATCGGCAGAGGCGCACCGAGCGTTGTGCTCACTCTGCTCCGACAGATTTTCGGTCTTATACCGCTCTTCTATGCGTTTTCTTTCATCGGTCTTGACTACACTTGGATCGCATTTCCTCTTTCGGAGACGCTCACAAGCGTTGTCGGCTTTATACTTTATTACAGACAAATACATATCTGGAAGGTCGATTACGGATATATGCCTAAAAGGATATAATTAAAAGAGCCCGAGTCGCAGGGTCTACGGTTCAGGCTCTTTCGGATTTCAGTATATCAATAACAGTCTCAAGAGAGGGGAGGACGGCTTGTGCCATCTCTCTTACCCCGTCGGACGGCTGCTTCAGGTCTGGGATGCATATCACGGGAATACCTGCGGTATGGGCGGCTCGCACGCCTGCTTCACTGTCCTCAAGAACAAGACATTCACTTGCGGGCATTTTCAATTTTTCACGCGCTTTGAGAAAAATATCGGGAGCCGGCTTGCTGCGCTCCGCCTCATTGCCGAAAACACCGTCGTCAAAGAATCCGTCAATTCCGTTCTGACTGAGCAGGGTATAGGCGCGTCCCCTTGTGCTTGATGAAGCGAGGCAGATTTTTATGCCCTGCTCTTTTAAATAATTGAGCAATTCCGGTGCGCCATTTTTCAGGGGTATACCTCTTTTTATATATTCCGCCTCGAGTGCTCTCGTTTTTGCAAGGCATTCGTCAAGGCTGTCGGTGACACCGTATTTGTTTATTATGCGTGTTATGTTACTGACCGCGGTATGACCGCAATAATGCTCGGCATAGTCCTTTACCGAGAGTGTGCCGCCCTGTTGTTCTACGAAATGTCTGCAAATCTCATAGCTCATCATTTCACTGTCAATGAGCAGACCGTCGAGGTCAAAAATTACTGCTTTTGTCACAAAATTACCCCCGAAAATGCTTGACTTAAAGTTGGGTTTAAGTGATAAAATGATTATATTATGAAAAAGCGTGAATGTCAATTCGTGCGAAAGGAGATTTCTTATGTCAAAAAGGGTACTTATTATCAATACAAGCCTCAGAAACAGAAGCAATTCGGAGGTGCTTGCTCAGTCATTTGCCGACGGCGCACGTTCTGCCGGTAATGAAGTTGAGGTTGTCAGCCTCAAGAATAAGACCATAGCCTTCTGTGTGGGCTGTTTTGCGTGCCAAAAGCTCGGTCATTGTGTCATCAAGGATGATGCTCTTGAAATCACCGAAAAAATGAAAAACGCCGATGTTATCGTCTTCTCGACACCTATTTATTACTATGAGATGAGCGGTCAGATGAAAACCCTGATTGACCGTGCAAATTCTCTTTATCCGAGTGACTACAAATTCAGAGATATCTACCTTCTATCCACAGCCGCCGATGATGACAACGGAGTGGACGAGGGTGCGATTCACGGTCTTAACGGTTGGATAGCCTGCTACGAAAAGTGCCGCCTTGCGGGAACGGTTTTTGCGGGCGGTGTCAATGACGCAGGTGAGATGGAAAATCATCCGTCGCTGAAAAAAGCATACGAGATGGGAGCCTCAGTATAAGATTTTCTGTTTTTGCGTCACTTTCGTCTAAGTATATCAAAAGCGAATATTTTATGAAACTAAAAAGCTATAATTCACTTTTCGGCAAAGAACCGACGATGGTGAATTACAGCTTTTATTCTGTCTTGAACTCTGAAATCAGCGTGCGAAGAGGATGTCATTTTCGTATTTTTTCACTTCGTCAAGCCATGACGCGTCGGCGATAATGCCCTGGCGGCGGCAGTATTCATCCCAAACATCGTTGAACGGGAAGAACTTTAACTCCTCCTGCTCGGCGAGAAGCTTTGTGAAATCGGCTGAGGTCTGAAGTGCGGCGAGATCCTTGTGCGGAGTGAGAAGAGCGCACAGGAGAGCCTTCTGGACGTTTCTGAGTCCTATTACCCATGCGGCGATTCGGTTGATGGAAGCGTCAAAATAGTCGGTTGCGATAAACACGCGGTCAAGCGCATCGTGTGCGACGATTTCCTTGGCGATTTCCTTTGTCTCGTCGTCAAACAGAACAACGTGGTCGCTGTCCCAGCGGACAGGACGAGTGATGTGAAGCGCAATCTTGTCGTTGAAAAGAAGAAGCGAGGAAATCTTGTCCGAAACAACCTCTGTGGGGTGATAGTGACCGTTATCCATGAGCGGCGTGATGCCCTTATAGTTGACGTAAGAGAGGGCAAATTCCGCAGAGCCGACTGTGTATGATTCAAGTCCTATACCGAAAACCTTGGATTCAAGGGTGATGTAGACCTTGGTCTTGTCATACGGAACGGAAAGAATCTCGTCAAGAGACTTCTTGAAACGTGCTCTAGGAGAAAGCCTGTCGGCAGGGATATCCTTGTAGCCGTCGGGGATCCAAATATTCATAACGCAGGGGATACCCGTTTCTTCTGCGAAGTATTCTGCAATTTTCAGGCAGGCCTTGCCGTGATTCACCCAAAATGAACGAACCTCCCCGTCGGGTGAGGAAAGGGTGAGATTGTCCTTAACCATCGGATGCGAGAAAAAGGTGGGGTTGAAGTCAATGCCGATTCCTCTGTCCTTGGCAAACTTGACCCATTTTGCAAAATGCTTAGGCTCCAGCTTATCTCTGTCGGCAAATTCGCCGTCTTCAAATATTGCGTAGCTTGCGTGAAGATTGAGCTTCTTTTTTCCGGGAACAAGCGAAAATGCTTTGTCGATATCACTCATGAGCTCTTCGGGAGTCGTCGCTTTTCCGGGGTAGTTGCCCGTTGTCTGGATTCCTCCGGAAAGTGCCTGCTTTGAGTCGAAGCCCGTAACGTCGTCACCCTGCCAGCAATGAACCGATACCGGAACGTCGGCGAGCGTTTTGATTACATTTTCGGTGTCAATGCCGATATCGGCATATTTTGTTTTTGCATATTCATAGCGTGTCATATAATTACCTCCGTCAGTTGTTTGTATTTACCTCGGTCATCTGTGCGAGCTCTTCGGGAACGGACGCTTTACCTATCCACATATTGCCCCACCTCTGACCGGCAATGTCCTCACAGATTTTTATTTCTTCGGCTGTCAGCTCGGCCTTGCCCGTTTCTTTTTTCTCGGCAATTGCTCTCTTGATAAGCTCGTGGTCGCTCTTTGTCATTTTATAGCGGTAAATTCCGATAATCGAAACCAGGGCAAAAACAATCGGTAAAATCGAGTAGGTGAACTTGATACCGAACATACCCATTGCCGTCTGAACCGCACCCTCACCCGTATGGAAGCCGAATGCGGCGAGAATATAGCCCGTCAGAGCCGCCATAAAGCCGTTGATGGTCTTTTTGATAAACGATGAGAATGTCGAGATGACACCCTCGCGCCTGCGGCCTGTTATAAGCTCGTCAACGTCGGTCACATCGGGCTGAGTATTCGTTCCGACAAAGCCCACGCCTGAAAAGCCGAAGCAATAAAGTGCCGAGGCAACGTAAAGAACCCATGAGGGTGTTTTCTCGTTGACAAACAGCGAAATTGCAAGACCGATGACCATGATAGGTCCGAGCAGCTTGCCGCAGAGCTGCTTGCCGTATTTCATTGTCAGGGCGTAATTTATCGGGAAGCCCGATGCCTCGGCGACGCCGGCGACGGTATTGAGAATATTATATTTGTTCCAACGCTTTGCGGCGTGCTTTATGAAATATTGATTGGAATTGTTGTAGAAGCCCTTTGAGACCGAATAAAAGGTGCTGAGGGCAAAGTACTGTCTGAATGATTTGTTTTTGAAAACGAGCTTGTATTCGTTGAGCATATTATAGAAATTGACGGGCGGAACAACAATGTCCCTTGAATCCCTTTCCTTTGACGAGAAGAACGTTATCAGGAGAGGAAGAGAGAAGAAAAGAGCAAGAACAAGACCCATAAAAAGGAACTTGCTTCTGACTTCGGGCGTTGACTCAAGCGTTTTAACGTCTGTGAAGCCGAGAACAGCGGAAACGAGTACAAAGGACGATACCATTCCGACGGAATTAAAGATATATTCGACGGATTTATATTGTGTTCTCAGTGAGTATTCGGGTGCTATCTCGGGCAGCATCGCCGTGTACGGAACGCATACGAGAGTGTATGCCGTGTTGAAGAGCATATACGCGCAGGTGTAGTAGACCGTGATAACGTTTGTGCCGACGGTCTGCGACAGTCCGAACGAGCTCCATAAAAGGAAATACGATATAAATATCGGTGCGATACCCCAAAGAAGATATCGGCGGTGCTTGCCGAACCTTGATTTTGTTCGGTCGGTGATCAGACCCATCGCCGGGTCGGTGACGGCGTCCCAGATATGAGCAAAGGCAAAGACCCAGCCTGCCTGCTTGGTATTTAGCCCCTCAACCTCTGTCAGATATGACATAAAGAAAAGGCTGATTATGTAGGTCGAACCGCCGAAAAGAATGTTGGCGGCATTATAGCCGAGCATCGGACGAAGCTGATGCCAGAGGTTTTTAAAGTTGATTTTGCCGTTCAATGCCAATTTCATCTCCCGCTGTTATATCCGTCGTAAATTATAAATCAAGCTTGAGGTCGTTTTCCCCGATCCAACCGATTTTACGGAGGAGGAGGCAGAACGCCCACGAAAGGACGGCAGGAAGAATGAAGCTTATCATCACAAGTCCGATCCAGTCAAAAGCCGTAACCGCTTCCTTTGTGCCGTCGGCAACGGCGTTGACCCAGCCTGTATATACACCGATCTGTCCGACGAGGCCGCAGGTACCCATGCCGGAAGAAACTGCCGCCCCGTTCATTTCAAGCTTGAAAAGGCAGGTGGCAATGGGACCTGTTATCATGGAAGCGAGTGTGGGCGGTATCCAAATTCTCGGATTCTTCACGATGTTGCCCATCTGCAGCATACTGGTTCCGAGTCCCTGTGAAACGAGACCGCCCCATTTGTTTTCACGGAAGCTCATGACGGCAAAGCCGATCATCTGAGCGCAGCAGCCGGCAAGAGCCGCTCCTCCCGCAAGCCCTGTAAGTCCGAGTGCCGCACAGATTGCCGCACTGCTTATCGGCAGGGTGAGGGCAATTCCGACGATTGCGGAAATGATTATGCCCATGAGGAAGGGTCTGAGCTCGGTTGCCCACATTATAGCATGACCGACGGCACTTGCCGCCTTGCCGATATAGGGCGCGCAGAGCATCGAAAGAATACAGCCGATTCCGATGGTGACAATCGGCGTGACAAGTATGTCAAGCTTGGTTTCCTTGCTGATCGCCTTGCCGAGCTCGGCGGCGATTATTGTTATGAGAAGCACGGCAAGGGGACCGCCGGCTCCGCCGAGCTTATCGGCGGCATATCCGACCGTTGCCAGAGAGAAGAGCACAAGCGGAGGAGCCTTGAGAGCGAAGCCGATCGCGATAGCCATTGCACAGCCCTTGACGGCGGAAGCAAAATCGCCGATGGTAACAAGAGCTTCAACGCCGATCTGTGTTCCCAATGTGGAAAGAATCGTGCCGACAAGCAGGGAGGCAAAAAGTCCCTGCGCCATTGCTCCGAGAGCGTCAATTCCGTAACGCTTGGCGGAAATCTCGATGTCCTTGCGCTTGAGAAATGCTTTAAATCTATTCATTTGACCCACCTCAATAAATTTTTTAAGGCAATACCGTACAATTTAGGCGTGCGAATTGCGCAGTATGGCGAAAACGGGTTCGGGCAAAGCGTGCGTCGCAATTTGTGCGGTGTTGACTTAAAGAGTCCTTACGGTTGCCTTGAGACTGTTTTCGGAAACATTGTTCCAGAAGCCCTCGGCTTTAATCTCAAGGAAATAGTCCTTTCCGGAGTCGAGCCCGCCTAATTCAACGGTTCTCGTTTTCGGCATATCATAAAAATAATATTCCGACCATATACTTAAATGTCTGACGACAAAGCCGTCGGCATCTTTGAGCATTATATCGTAGCTGTTTACATATTCCCTGTCACTGACAGCCTGATCAAACTCGATGCGGAAGGAGTCCTCGGTTACGTCGGAAACCGTGAGCCTTGCATCCTTGGCAAAATAGGGGATGGGAGCGTTTGCTGTTCTTTCGGTGACGGTGTATGCAAACGAGCCGATGTCGCTCGGTGTGTCAATCTTATGTACGACAGGGAAGAAATTACCCGTGAGAACATCAAAAGGATATATGCGGACACGGTTTTCGCTGTCGGCTTCGACAATGAGCATCTGAGCTGCCTTTTTTGAATCGGTCGGAATTGTGCCGACAATTTTATCAAACTCGTCAAGCTCGAAGTAACTCAGTGTGCCTGTTCCGAGCGATGTGAAATGCTTTTGATGAATTGAGCGCGGATCATTTATCGGTGCATGAGAATGACCTGAAAAATGAATAATCTGCGGATAGTCCATATAAATGCTGATAAGCTCGTCCTCGCCCCAGAGAATACTTCCGAAAACCGTGTTTGTGTTGTGCGGATGCTGGAAAACAAATATCGGTTTTTTGCGGTTGTCCTTAGCCGCAGTTTTAAGCTCGGAGCGCATCCATTCTTTTTTTTCGTCGTTGTAATTGCAGGAATGGGACGGTGAAATCGAAACAAAATGGAAGCCGTTGATTACCCTGTGCTGGTCGGGCTCCTGACCGAGGATACGCTTCATCCTTTCGGCGGCGACCTCGGTGCCTTCACGGTTCGTTTCGTGACTTGCAAACGATGAAATGACCTGAGTTTCGCTGTAATCGACGCCGTTGTCAAGTATAGACTTTGCCTTTTTCATCTGTATTTCAGTGCCGGAATCGGCAAAATCGCCGTCGATAACAATTGCATCAAGCTTGTTGTAGCTTTGCGAGCTGTGTGCTATCGAATAAGCATATTCAAGCGCAGAGGCAAATCTTTTTTCTTCGACACAGTCCTCGTCTTTAAGATGTATATCGCTCACAACCATGAAGCGAATGACGGGGACAAAATTACGGTTAGACATATAACCGACCTCCTATGGGTAATTTAAGGCAATACCGCACAATTTAGGTGTGCGGATTGCGCAGTAAGACTTTTCGTCAGGTTGTACAAAAATTTTGCAGGCTTGCTGACGCAAGTCAAGAGATTTTTGTACAGCATGACGAAAACATATTCAAGCAAGGCGTGTGCCTCAATTTGTGCAGTATTACCTTAAAGTATTCTATATCAAACCGAGAGTAAAGTCAATATTTGCACGGTAAAAACGGTGAGTTTATGAAAGAAAGAAAGAATAAAAACAGTATTATTGCGGCGGTTTCGCTGATGTTGATACTCGTCAGCTTTTTTACAGCGGTCAAGTTCCTCTCAAGTATCGTTGAAGAGCATTACGAAACCGTGAAAACGGTATGTCTTGACGCGGGACACGGAGCCGACGACTGCGGCGCGATATCATCCGACGGTATAAGACTCGAAAAGGATGACAATCTGCGACTGACGCTCAGAATAAAAGACAAGCTCGAGGAAAGGGGAATAAATGTCGTAATGACCCGTGACAGCGATTCGGACATAACGCTGAAGGAGAGATGCCGCCTTGCCAACAGAAAACGGTGCGACTTCTTTCTTTCCGTTCACCGCAACAGCGCGGCTTCGGGTTCGGGCTTTGAAGCGTGGATAGCAAAAGAACCGAAGGCGGACGAAAAGCTGACGGCGGAGAAGCTTGTTTCCGCACTCAGTGAAATATCGGGGCTGCCGAACCGCGGCGTAAAGCTCGGATACCGCAGTGCCGACGGAAACAATTACTATGTAAACTCAAACACAAATATGCCGTCAATTCTTCTTGAAGTCGGCTTCGTGACTTGCGCGGAGGACAACGAAGGCTTTGACAAATATCTTGACGAAAATGCGGAGGCGATTGCGAGAATAATCGCCGAAAGCGTATAAAAACGGGTCTGCCTTATCTGAGCAGACCCGTTTTCGGTACGATATGGAATTTTATTTATCTTTCTTAAAGAGCTTCTTGAACCATGTGAGAATTGCATTCTCTTCGACCGTTTCGGCTTCTTCCTTTACCTCCTCCGTCGGAGCGGAGATGGGAGCGGTCTCGTAAACAAACATTACGGAGGAGCTTGCCGCCTTGCCCTTGGCAGTAAAGATGTCGTACTTTTGACCGACCTCAATCCATGCCTTTGCGCGTGCAATGAGATCGTCCGCGTCATCGGCAAGCTTTGAATAAGACTCAAGGTCATTTTCGGAAATGATCTTGTCAAGCGAGCTCATAATGCCCTTGAGGGAAGCGATGGTGTCGTCGTCAAGAGTTTCGCCGAGTGTGTTGAAAAGATCCTGATTTTTGTCAATTGTTGTCTTGAGACTCTTGAGCGTTTCGATCGTCTGCGGAAGATTTTTGAGAGCCTTCTGAACCTCGGGCTTCTGCATATCGGATGAAAGTCCCGTTATGATCGGCATTACGGCTTCCATATCCTTTGAAAGGGTCGGAAGCTGAGTAAAGAATTTCTGGAGAATCGGGTTGTTAAGGAGCTTTGCAACCTGCTCAAGGTCTGTGTCGTCCGTGTCGGCGATGAGCTTTTCGATGGCTTCGATGTTTTCCTTTGTCATATATTTTTCAAGAACATCGAGCAGAGCCTTGTTGTCATTATAAAGCTTTGTAACGTCCGAAACGGAGGAGGCAAGCTCGGTGAGATTATCCGTGTTGGAGAAGAGCTTGTTGATAAGCTCGGTAGCGTTCATGCTGTTGAACTTGTCGATAACCGCCTGAACCTCGTTCAGAGTATTCTTGACGTCGGAAACGGTGTTCGGCAGGTTGTTTTCAACGCTGCTCTCGATAGCCGAGAGGGGAAGAACGGCAAAAATCATATTTGAAAGCTCAAATTTCTCCGTGTCCGCCGTGATGGTGTATGTGTTGGAGAAGTTAAAATCGCCGAGCTGCTTGAGAATGTCGTCGCTGAGGTTGAGGCTCTCCTTGAGTCCCGGTGCGCCGACCATGAGCGCAATTTCCTTTGTGCCGTCACCGATTGTTTTTCCGTTTTCAACCGTGATGTTGCTGAATTTGTCCTCCTGAAGGATCATACCTCCGGCAACAACGAAGGGGGTGTAAACCGTAGTGTCCTTGCCGTTGACCTTAACGGTCTGCTTCGACTCGTTGTTGACGGTAACAACCATCTTGACCTGACCCTTTTTGCCGGCGATTTTTTCGGCAGTGGTTTCCTTGCCGTCAAGGTAGTAGGTTATTTTGAAATTTACCGGAAGCTCCTTGTCTGTTTTGCCCCTGTAATAGAGGTCTGTCGTTTCCATATTCCAACGGTAGGAGCCGTCCTTGTTCTTGACGGGCTCGGTGCTGCTTTTAACGTTTTTGATATCGGAAAGGTCGCTCTGATCGTCGATATAAGTCTCGGCACTGTCGGTGTGGAGCCAGTCGGTGACTATCTTACTTGTAATCTCGCCCTCGGCGGACATATTGACATAAACGGTCTCATTCTTTTGATATGACGTTGCCGCCGTGTCATAGCTGACCTGGGCGGTCTGCTGACTTTCCGTTTCGGTTGTCTTCGAGTCGCTGTCTGTGTCGTCTTTCTCGGAACAGGCAGAGAAGGATGCGAGCATCGAAGCGCAAAGAAGAACACACATTACTTTTTTAAGATTGTTTTTCATATTATTACCTCCGTATGATTCAGGCATTGTTATCTGCCGTTTTGCTTTCTTTTTTCTTCAGCTTTTCCTTGAGCTTTTTGCCGAGGAAATCATAGGTCGTTTTTTCTATCAAGCCCTCAAGCACAAGCAGCAGCGGCGTGAGCATGAACACGATTACGCCTGCGCTGATGAGCGAGCCTCTTGCGAGCAGGAGGCAAACCTCCTTGACTATCTTAATATCGCAGGTGAGGAATACTCCGAAGGTTGCTCCGAAGAATACGAGCGCACTCTGGAAGATCGAACGGTCGGAAGCGTTGGCGGCTATCTTGATGGCGTCAAGCCTTGTGTGACCGTTTCTCATTTCCTCACGGAAACGGGTTGTAAGAAGTATAGCGTAGTCAACCGTCGCGCCGAGCTGAACGCAGCCGATAATTGTCGGTCCTATGAACGAAAGCGTTGTGCCGGTTGCAAATGAGATTGCCTTGTTGATGAAGATAGCCAGCTCTATCGACATAACGAGAACAGTCGGAATTGAAATCGACTTGAAGATAATTGCGATAAGCAGGAAAATCGAAAGTATCGAAAGCACGCTTGTCAGCTTAAAGTCGTGGTCGGTGATATCTATCAGATCCTTGTAGAGCGCACCCTCGCCGGTGACATAGCCGTTCTCGTCGTATTTCTTTACTATTTGTTCTATCTTTGTCAGCTGCTCGTTACATTCGTCCGTTGCGGCAACATACGAGGTGTTGACGAGAATCATCTGCCTGCCGCCGGATTTTGCAATGCTTTTCAGCTCGTCGGGAATCATCGAATCCGGAATGCCCGAGCCGATGAAGCTGTTGTAGGCAACCATATTGGTTACGCCCGTTGTTTCTTTGATTTCGTTCTCCATCTTAACGAGGTCGGAGGCGTCGAGGCTGTCGTCAACGATGATGAAATGGGAGGTTGCCATATTAAATTCTTCTTTCATCTTGTTGAGAGCCGAGATGCAGCCGATGTCGTCGGGAAGCATCTTGTCCATTGAGTAGTAAACGTCAACATTGGACTGCATAATGTATGCCGGAATGAAGAGAATAACGAAAAGCGCGACCCAAACCTTTTTGTGCTTGATAACGAAATCGTTGAGCTTTTCAAATTTCGGAATGAAGCTTCTGTGGCGATATTTGTGAATTGCCTTGTCACATTGAAGAACGAGGGCGGGGAGAACAACGGCAACCGTAACGACGCCGAAAACAACACCCTTTGCCATAACGAGACCTATGTCCTTGCCGAGCGAAAGCTCCATAAAGCAAAGAGCAAGGAATCCGAAAATCGTTGTCAGCGAGCTGCCGGAAAGGGAGATGAACGCACCCTGAATGGCGTTTGCCATAGCGTCTCTCTTGTCGGCGCAGCGCAGCTTTTCCTCCTCAAAGCGGTCGATGAGGAATACCGAGTAGTCCATCGTAACGCCGAGCTGCAGAATTGCGGCGATACATTGGGTGATGTACGATATCTGCCCGAACATAAAGTTAGTACCCATATTGTAGACAACTGCCATACACAGTGCCGCCAAAAGAACCCACGGCTCTACCCATGACTCCATGCAGAAGGTCATAACAACAAGCGCAATGGCAATGGCAATGGCGATGAATATGGGTGCCTGTGAATCGGCAAGATCCCTTGTGTCTTTCATAATAACGCCCATACCGCTGAGAAAGCACTGACTGTTGAGCAGGGCTCTTACATCCTCAATCGCCTGCATGGTCTGATCCGTGACCGCCTGATACTTATACTGTATAAGCATCATCGTGCATTTACCGTCTTTGCTGTAAAAAATGTCCTTGACGGCTTGCGGGAGAGCCTCCTGCGGAATGCTTATGTCGGCAATATCGTCAACCCAGATAACGCTGCTGACATTGTCCACCTTTGCGATTTTTTCTTTCAGAGCCGCAACATCCTTTGATGGCATATCCTCGATAACAAGGAATGACATCGACGCGCTGTTGAAGGTTTCGTCCAGCTCGGTTTCGCCCTTGACCGAATCCAGATCACCCGGCAGGTACGAAAGAATGTCGTAATTGACAAAGGTGCTGACGTAGCCGATTGCACTCGGAATGAGAAGCAAAATGGCTATAAATGTTATCATCCGCGGATGATAGGCAATGAATTTCGCAAATTTTTTCATTTATGCATCATTCTCCTTACTTGAATTATTTGCTGATTTATACCGTTATGTCCGGCGTATGCAGAGAGGGCGGCTGCGGTTGCTCTGCAAGTATACTTTCAACGCTTGCCATAAGCATCGGCTTTATTTCATTGATTTTGAAGGGTGACTCGAATACCAGCGAATCATAGCACACGGAGCCCACAAGGGTGACAATGAAGTATATTTTCTTCATTGTGATGTCCTCGCTGTCTCCGCTCTTTATATTTTCCTTTACAAGCTCGTCAAGCATTGACTTTAATTCATTATCCTCAATGGAGTTGAAATAGCTCAGACAGTGTGAAAAGTTCTTGCCCATCAGGGTTATGATTTCCTTGTGCTTTTCGAGGTAATCAACGATTCTTTCGGTGATGAAAAGCATCTGCTCGGTGAAAGACATCACGCACTGAGATTTTTTATCCTTAAGTTCCTCAAGAACATATCGCAGCACCAAAGCACCTTTTCGGATAATTATACGGTTCATAAGATCGTGCTTATCCTTGAAATAGAGATAGAAAGTTCCTTTTGCAATTCCCGCGCTTTTTACCACGTCGTCAATAGAGGTATTGTTCACGCTTTTTTCAATAAAAAGCTCATAAGCGGCGTCAAGAATACTGGTTCGCTTAGTCTGTTGTTTTTCCGAAATTTTACTCATTTTACACCTCCGCAATTAAAATGACTATCAGTCACTTTTTGCTTCGCATATCATTATACGCAAAAATGACTGATAGTCAATATCTTTTTGAAAATTTAATAATTTGTTAATATTTAAGGCAACACCTCAATCGAGGATGTACACCGAAAGGTTAAGATATGCCGCAAATGTGAGCCATATAAGGTAGGGAAGCTGAAGAAGTCCGGCTGTTCGGCTGACTCGGCAGAACATAACCGTCATCGCGAGCGCGAGAGCCCAGAGCAGGATAAGCCATATAAAAGAGAAAAGATATGCACTCAGGGAAAAGAATAGTATCGGCCACATAAAATTTACGGCAAGCTGAATCAAGTATACAGCAAGCGGCTGCTTGGCTTCGCTTCCGTCCTTTTCATAAACGAGGTAGGATGAAATACCCATGAGAATGTAGAGAATCGTCCAGACAACGGGGAAAAGCCAATCGGGAGGAGAAAGAGGAGGCTTCACCGCCGTGTCGGAATAGTGGCTGAAGCCGCCGCCGACAATCAGCGATGAAATTCCGCCGACGGCGAGGGGAATCACTGCTGCGATGATAAGCCGCTTGAAATTGATATTTGTTTTAATTGTCAAAAAATCACGCCTTTCGTATAAGAGCTTTTTGTGACCGGTCTCCGGCGGAGGCTGTGAGGTACACTTATATTATATACGAAAAGGTATGATTTTTATTCGTTATTCTATTACGTTTTCGACTTCTCCGTCATTTTTCATACTTTTATCGGCACGGAAAACGGTAAGGTGTCCTTTGACGGAGTCCTCAATCGAGGTGCAGGAGACAGACATTTGACTGTCGCGCACATAGCGAACGAAATCTCTCGCCAGTTCAATGTCGCCGCCGCCGTGGGAATCGTCCCTTACGCTGACATCGACAACTCGGTCAAGGTGCTCACAGCCGGGACGCGGATCAATTAACGATACGGTGAATTTACCGTCCTCAAGTGTGCCGAAGATTTCGCCCTTTGTTCCGATTATGTGTATCTTGCGCTGCGGGATAGCCGCGCCGCCTATCATATTGTGGGTTCCGGTAGCACCGCTCTTGAAGCGAACGACAAGGCTTTGATGATCAACGACATTGTTGTCGCTCTTGTAGGCGCAAACGCCGTAAGGACTTGTTTTTAAAAGTTTTATTTTGTCGTCGATTGTTGCGTTCTCCTTGTCCTCAAGCTTGTCCCAAACGTAGAATGACCAGCGGTCGGGGTGGTCGATGTAGAGCCGCTTTGCCGAATAGAGGCAGGCTTCGACAAGCGGACAGTCAACCAAACAGCGAGTGCCGCTTCCTTTCGGAGCGTTTTCGGGACGGAACTGCATAAGCGAACCGAAGCTTGAAACCTTGGCAGGGGCATCGTCGCCCATCAGCCACATCATTATGTCAATGTCGTGACAGCATTTCGCAAGGAGCATTGACGCGTGACACTGCTCCTCGTTGCGCCACTTTCCGCGGATATGGCTGGTTGACATATGGTGGTAGCTGACGTGTTCGACCGTTTGAATGTTTATTACCTGTCCGATCTCACCGCTGAGGAGCGTTTCCTTGATTGCACGGTAAAACGGCGCATATCTCAGCACAAAGCAAATCATTATTTTTCTGTTGTTTTCCGTTGCACATTCGACCAGCTCGTTCATTTCCTCCTCGTTGACGGCGAAAGGCTTTTCGAGCAGAATATCATAGCCTGCCCTGAGCAGGGGGAGAGAGGTTGAGACGTGAATATGGTCCATCGTTCCGTTGATCGCCGCGTCCGCGAATTTAGGCACGGCAACCAAGTCCGCAACATCGGCAAAACGGTGCTCCTGCGGAATATTAAAGTATTCGCCGATCTGGCTGCGCCGAAATTCGTTCGGGTCGGCAACTCCGACAATTTCAAGCATATCCGGTTCGGTTTTTGCGAGCTCGGCGTATATCATCGAACGGTGACCGCCGCCGACAATGACAGCCTTTAACGGTTTACTCATTTTAATTACCTCGAATCTTTTTGCAGAATATTATTTCATTTATGCCGAACCCGATTGCAAGCAGTACGGCGGCAACGGGAACGATTGGCAGAAGAATTATCAAAGCGATAATCAGCACGGCAAGGACTGCCGGTCCTTTTTTGCTTTCGCTGACCGTTTCTTCAAATTTGTTGTTGCATATTGTGTCTATAGCTTTCATATCCGCACGGTAGGGCAGGTCGGCGTCACGGTCGTCAATGCCGCTGTTGTAAAGAAGAGGAAGAACAAAATTTCTCAGCCTGAATTTAATGTGAAGCAGAGCAAGAACGCTGTCGATTATGTTGACAAGACCCATTGTGACCTTGTATTCGTCGGTGTCGGGTGTGTAGGGAGCATTGCCGGAATAAAGATGGAGAACAAGCTGACGTATGAAGTCGAAAATCCGCTTGTCGCCGATTGCGGAAAGGTCGGCGTTTTTCGTCTCACTCTTCACCCACCCTGCAACGGTTCCCATACGCATATTTTTAATCAGCCTTGCAAATGGCTTTACAAGCCACCCGATACGGTACGAAACGTTCGGGTGTATGCTCATTGAATCGACGCATTCGGCAAATGTGCCGATGTCGGTTGCCGCCGCCTCAAGCGTGTTGTCAATCATACCGAGGAACTTGTTTTCGAGGTAGTCGGGCAGATTGTCGATTCCGCTTACGGGCTCGTCGGTCTTGACGCTTGCAATATGGACGTTGTCACCGCAGATTCTGACCGTGCGGTAATATCCGGGGTAGCCGGCAAGGGCGGAGGTGGATATATCGTAAAACGGGTTGCCGTTTTCGGAAAAAGCGAAAGAAATGTCGTGAATGTGGGAATGACCCGTAAAGACAAGGCTTATTCCGAGGTCGGCGAGAAAATTCCTCGTTTCCTCATAATCCCCCATCATATCATTTTTACCGATGAGCGAATATATCGGACAGGGGGATATGAGAGGATGATGAGTGAAAGCGATGATTCGCTTGCCGCATATTTTTGCCGCTTCCGCAATGCTTTTTATCCAGTCCTTGTGTTCGTCGGAATAGCCGCTTTTGCCGTTTCCGTTTTTGTCGGAATTGAGGGCGAGCAAAATATAGTTTTTATCAAGCTCAACGGCATACGACATTTCATAGCTTGAAAAAGCCTCGTCGGGACCGAAGCCGTGGTACATTTTCAAAAGCTCGTCTCGCTTTGCCGAGGGTATTTCGGTTTTGACGTCACCGAGATAACAGCCTGTTTTTCCGTTGTCCCGATAGTCGTGAGTCGATGTGATTGCAAAAACGCGTTTGCCGCACCGCTTCAGCGCACAGAGAAGCTCGATAAATTCAATGTGGCTGTCGTAGTCGCCGTCGCAGGTTGCGTCACCGCAAAAGATAATGTTTTCGCATTTGCTTTTTGCGATTTGCGCAAACGCTGCGGAAATTATTGCCGGACTGTCCTTTACTGCCTTCTGATTGGCTGCGTCATACCGTTTGTAGGCAGGAGTGTCGATCCCGAGCTTGCTCGAATAGTAATGGGCGTCGGTAATCACCGTGAAGTCAATCGGATATTCAAAGTCTGTCATAGAAGCTCTCCTGTTATCAATCGTCTGAATTAACTACTCCGCGCCGCTCAATGAGCTCAAGCGAGATTTTTTCTTTCTTCCTTGCGTTGAGGTCGTAGAAAAGCATTGGAAGTATCTGGAGCACAACGAAGCAGGCGGGGATAATTGTGTAAATGACAAGGAAACGTGTAAGAGTGCCGTCGCTCTGCGCCGCGTAGGCAACAGCCGCATCGGAGGAGGGGATGTAACCCGACCATTTAAAAACAAGATATGTACCCAAAGAGGTTGTGAATGCGGAGGCAATCTTTGAGAAAAGACCGTAGCCTGCGTAGCAGAGCCCCTCCTGACGTTTACCGGTTTTTAATTCTATCTCATCGACACAGTCGGCAATCATAACGTTAGGGGTGAGGTTTGTGTTTCCGTTCTGAAGACCGACAAGGAAGTTGATTATAAGGAAAGGAATGATAAGCTCCTTGCGGAAGCCGATAATCATTGACACGGCAAACAGCAGCACGAATGACGCTGCGCCGTAAGCACTGCAAGCGATAAAGGTGTTCTTGGTGCCGATGGTTTTAATGAGCTTTTTGACGACAAGCATACTGACTGCCGTTCCGATTCCCATCGGCAGGAGAAGTGCCAGCTTGAGACCCTTATCGCCCAAAAGATAAATGGCAATGTAAAGGCTTGCCGCACCGTAAACGCCTCTGCCGAAGCCTGCAAGCTTGGCAAGAGATACCATAAGCAGGTTTTTGTTTGTGAAAACGAACTTCAAGCTCTGTGCGAGATTTACTTTTTCGGTTGTGTATGGGACGCGCTCCTTGGTATTTCTGAGCATTATCGCAAGGAAGAGCATACAGCCCAGCACGCATACCGCCGTCGAAATTTGCAGGTCAAGACCCTTGCCCTCGGCAAGCTTGAAACCGTCATCGCCCATTACGACTTTCATTATCAGTCCGACAACGATAAGAACCACCATACCGCCGGACTGTCCTATCGAACGCATAATTCCTGCGATGGAAATAGCGTCGCTTCTCTCGTCGGGATTTGGTGTGCAGACCGCGCCGAAACAGTTTGCGGGGCTTTCAACACAGACAAGCAGGATTACATAAGCGCAGTAAACGGCAAACATCCACACCGTTGCCGCAATAAAGCTTGATGTTTTCGGAGCGAGGAAAACGAGCATTGAGATTATTCCGAGGGGCAGAACTCCGTAAAGAAGCCACGGGTGTATCTTGCCGCGCTTCGATTTTGTCTTGTCTACAAGGAAGCCTATGATGATTTCCGCTGCCGCACCGACAAAGCCCGCAGCAAGGAAAACCGTCGAAATGAGAGTCGCGAGTGAGTCCGAGCCGAAGCTCTGAGACTTGAATGCAAAGTCGGCAAAGTAGGTTTTTGCATATTCGGGAACCCAGCCGGAGAGCAGGGCAATTCCGAAAAGACCGATTCCGTATGAGAGTGCTTCGGTCGGTAAATTGATTTTTTTGGAGCCGAAACGCAGCTCCTTGGTCTTTAAATATTTTTTCATACGGTGTCCTCCTCCGTCGGATAACCGCCGCAAACGGTCGACGGCGTGTTCTGAAACCATCCGACAAAATTTATTGTATATATTATATATAATTTACCATAATGCGACACTGATTTCAATAAAAATATTCAAAAAGATTAAGGCAATACCGCACAAATTGAAGCACACGCCGTGCTTGAATATGTTTCCGTCATACTGCACAAAAATTTTTTTACAACCTTACGAAAAATCTTGCTGCGCAACAATTATGCGGTGTTGCCTGAAGTTCAACATTTGCTGCAAGAGGTTTGACACACGGTAATTTTATGATATAATAGCCTTGTATAAAAACAGTAGGGTGATAAATATGTTTGAGTTTATCAGATTGGCTTGTGCCGTGCCCGATGTTGAGGTCGGCAGTACGGTTCACAATACGGAAGAAATAATTAAATATATTGAGCTCAACAGGGACGCAGACGTTATTGTGTTCCCCGAGCTGAGCGTTACGGGCTACACCTGTGCCGATCTTTTCTTTCAGAAAACCTTGATTGACGGCGCAAAGGACGGTCTGAAGAAAATCGCCCGATGTACGGCGGAATGTGATGCGGCAGTCGCTGTCGGTGCACCTGTTTTAATTGACGGTCAGCTTTATAACTGCGCCGTCGTGATGTCAAAGGGCAAGGCAGACGGTGTCGCCGTCAAAACATTTATACCGACCTACAACGAGTATTATGAAAAGCGTTGGTTCGGTTCTGCGGCAGACCTCAAAAGCACTTCGATTCGGGCGGATGAGCTCGGCTTGGACGGTGACTATGATATACCCGTCGGAAACAACCTTGTTTTCGATTACAACGGTGTGAAGCTCGGAGTTGAAATCTGCGAGGATCTTTGGGCACCGCTTCCTCCGTCAACACTTCTCACGCTTGCGGGAGCGGAGGTTATACTCAATCTTTCCGCCTCAAACGAAACGATAATGAAAAGGAAATACCGTACCGAGCTTGTCTCTCAGCAGTCGGCGAGAAGCCTTTGTGCTTATGCTTACGCGAGTGCAGGTATGACGGAGTCAACGACAGACCTCATCTTTTCGGGTCATTCTCTCATTTGCGAAAACGGAGCTGTCATTATGCAAAACGGCAAGCTTATTGACGGCGGCTATTGCATAAAGCACGATGTCGACCTCGGAAAAATCCGTGCCGACAGAGCGGAAAACAAAACGTTCGGCGATTCCGCCGCGCTCTGTCTTGACGGCAAGGATTTTATAAGGATAAAAAAGGACTTGAAGCTTGCAAGCGACGGCAAGCTGTACGAGGTCAACAAGCTCCCGTTTGTCCCGTCCTCAAAAAAGGACAGAATCGAACGCTGTATGGACATATTCCGTATGCAGGTTGCCGGACTGAAAAAGAGAGCGTCCAAAGCAGGCAACAAAATGGTTCTCGGCGTTTCGGGCGGACTGGACTCAACGCTTGCGCTCCTTGTCTGTGTTGAAGCCGTGCGTCAGCTTGGCAGAAATCCGGAGGACGTTATCGCAATAACCCTCCCGTGCTTCGGCACAACCAAGCGCACGCACTCCAACGCATGGGAGCTTATGAAAACGCTCGGAGTGAGGTCACTTGAAATTGATATCAAAGAGGCGTGTACTCTGCATTGCCGCGACATAGATCACCCGACAGATAAATTTGACGTAACCTACGAGAACGTCCAGGCGCGGGAACGCACGCAGGTTCTGATGGACTACGCCTGCAAGGAGGGCGGATTCGTTGTCGGAACGGGAGACCTGAGCGAGCTTGCGCTCGGCTGGTGCACATACAATGCCGACCATATGAGTATGTACGGCGTAAACTGCGGAGTTCCGAAAACCCTGGTTCGCTGGATGATATCGGCACTTATTGACTACAACGTTTTCCCCGACAGCACGGAAGTGCTCAAGGACATTATCGACACTCCGATAAGTCCCGAGCTTTTGCCGCCTGACGAAAACGGAAATATTCAGCAGGAAACCGAGGACATTATCGGACCTTATGCGCTCCACGATTTCTTCCTCTACTATCTGCTCAGATTCGGATTTTCTCCGTCAAAGATTTTCTTCCTCGCGTCGGCTGCGTTCGGGAATGATTTTGACCGAGAAACGATACTCAAATGGCTTCAGGTTTTCTACAAAAGGTTTTTTACCCAGCAGTTCAAACGAAGCTGTCTGCCCGACGGTGTGAAGATAGGCAGCGTGTGTCTGTCACCGAGAGGGGATTGGAGAATGCCGAGTGACGCCTCGTACAGACTGTGGCTTGATGAAATTAAGACAATACCGAACAATTTGTGACGTATGCCTTGTTCGATAACAGCCGATTGGAGCGTGGCAAAAAATTCGCGCACCTCAATTGTGCGGTGTTGCCTTGAAAAACGGGATTGTAAAAAATGAGTAATTCGCAAAATAAAAAAACAATAATTGCATTTGTTTCCGCCGCAGCGGTCATGCTGCTCCATATTATTGATGTTCTCGTCCTGAAAACGGGACAAAGGCTTCTGCCGATGTATATTTTGGCAGGAGTGTTCGGAACGGCAATTGCTTTCATAACGGCGGCAATGCAAAATGATAATCTCCGCAAGCGGTGCCTCGGTTCCTACGGCAGATTTTTCGAACTGCTTTACGGCGCGGGCTTTTCGGCGGCGGCACTTGCCGCGGTCTACGTTGTTGAGTTTGTGTACCTGAAGCTGAAGGGTTACGGTGTAACGGGCATATCCGTCAGCGTGCCCGGCAAAGGCGGCGGGATAAGGATGCTCGCTTTGTTTGCCGTTCTGCTCGCGGTCAATGTTTTCTTTGAGGAGATTTTCAGGGGCTATTTGATTTGTCAGCTTTATGAAAAATTCGGCTTCAAACGGTCGAATTTGATTCAGTCGTTTTTCTTTACCCTGTTTGCCTCGGTGTATGCAATTTATTTGTCCCTAAGCGGAGGACCGCAGGGAAAGGGTGCAGCCGCATATATTGCGTCTATGTGCTGTGCCGCTTTTGCAGGCTCAGTGAAATGGGGATTTTACTACCGTGCCAACAGGTCGGTTTGGATGGCAGGAGCCGATCATTTCATCACAGCGTTCATTTTGTCTTGCGTTACTCTTTCCGCAGGTGCTTCAAGCGATATATGGTTTGCGATAAGAATACCGATTGCTCAGCTTGTTTCGTCGGCGGTGTTTATTCCGTTCTATTATAAGCGCGACCGCTATAATTCGGAGATGGAAAACGAGATAAGGGTAGGCCGTGAGGTTCTTTCCGCACTGGAAAAAGGTGTGGGCGACGGCGTGGTTTCGGATGACGAAAACAACAATTTGTTTATGCTGCTCAACGAATCTAAACAAAAGAAAAAGTTTGCCGGAACATCGGAAAATCAGGTTGTGGATTTTGACCGAGATCCCGCCGCTTTTTCAAAGGGATTTTTCGGCGATGTTATGGACGATACGTTGAAAACCGACGTTAATCTCAGCCGCAAAAACGAAAACGAAAACGGAAAGGAGACAACGGATATCTCCGAAAGCTCGGACGACATTTCAAAGCTTGTCGGCGATTTCTTTGAAAATCAATTCAACAAGAATACCTTTAATTAGGGAAATATCGCATAAATTGATGCACACACCCTGATTGTGCGGTATTGCTTTAAGCTTCGGAAGGTTTCTTGTGTATAAGAAAGGAAAAAGAAAATGAAGAAAAACAATAGCATAAAGACCTATCGGGTGTTTGCTTTTGCACTCCTGATTTCACTCGCATCGCTTCTGCCGATACTGATACACTACGGTGGAAATCTGTATCTCGTCGGTGATTATATGACCCAACAGATCCCGTTCATCAAGGAGGGAAGACGTATGCTTCTCTCCGGAACGCCGTTCTGGAGCTGGAACACGTTTCTCGGCGCGAATTACATAGGAACTTATTCGTTCTATGTTTACGGCAGTCCGTTTTTCTGGCCGTTGCTGCTTGTTCCCGAGCGTTTTCTCGGGATCGGCTTGACTGCGATGTTTGTTCTCAAGCACGCTGTCGCCGCATCGACGGCGTTTGTTTTTTTACGGAAGCATTTAAGCTCCGCTTATTACGCTGTTGCCGGAGCGTTTATGTATGCATTTTCGTTTTTTACGATAGATTCGTCGTTTTATTATCACTTTATCGACGTTATCGCGTTCTTTCCGTTGGTTCTTTATTTTACCGATTATGCGCTTGAAAACAAGAAGTGCTATATGCTTTTCCTTGTTTCGCTTCTCAGTGCGGTGATAAACTATTATTTCTACATAAGCACGTCGATTCTTTTCCTGCTTTACCTTGCCGCAAGGGTGAGGGGCTCAGGTGTTTATAAATTCAAAGACGCGTTCAGATGTAATCTCTTTTACGGATTCGGCGGAATTGCCGCAGCCTTTGTACTGCTTCCGTCGGCACTTACTCTGCTGGAAACAGACAAGGCGACGAACAGCCACAATAATATTCTGCTTTCGGCTCTGTACGCAATACCGCAGATATTTAAAATGATAAAGGGTATGATTCTGCCGAGCGAGGGTATCCTCGGCTCCGCAACAGGCTTCAGGTACGGTGTGTATTGCTCAAGCAATGCATTTCTGCCTTTGTTCGGTGCGTTTTTCTGGATAATCGCGCTTGGGGACAGAAACAAACGCTGGAGCACACAGCTTATGAAAGCGTGCATTATACTGACGCTTATTCCTTTCGGAAACGGCATCTTTTCGCTGTTCTCAAACATGGCATACAGCCGATGGTGGTACGGTCTTGTCCTCATATTCATTCTCGTTTCAATGGAGACGGTTGAGCAGATACGGCAAAGCGGAGAAATACCGACAAGGAAGTATAAATTTGCCGGTGCGGCAATAGCAATTCTTTCCGTTGTGTTTTTCGGCTCGCTCGGCATAGCGAAATTCGTTTATGTATACATTCTTCACCGTCCGAACGGGCGAAAGGTGGCTTCGTTTTTTGCAAGATATTTCAGAGCGGGCAGGTTTACCGACTTTTTCCACAAGGAGGATCTCAGGTATATGATCGTTCTCGGTGTACTGATACTTCTTTCTTACGGCGTGCTTTTTGTGTGCGTGAAGAAAAAGCTGATTTTCTCACCGAAAAAGATCGCGGCGGTGACGGCTGTTGTATGCCTGCTAAGCTATTCGCTTTACCTTTGCAATGAATCGCTGACATACAAGGAGCGGAATGTGAAGTACGTTTCCGCACAGGCGCAGACGGAAGAGACGGTATATGCTTGCAGATCTCTGAACGAGAAAAAATATCCAAACTACGGTATGATAGTGAACAGACCGACTGTTTCAACCTTTAACAGCTTCAAGTCGCACGCTACGGCACAGTTCTGCCGCATTGCCGGCTATCAGCTCGGAAACAACCCGTCAACACCCGGATATTTTAACACCGAGGCGATTGAAACGGTCCTCAACACCCGTGATGTTATATGTGAAAACGGTGAAATCAAGCGTGCGGATTACTATGTGCCGTTTGGTTATACATATAACTACTATACGGTGGACAACGGATTGAAATTTACCGAAGACCGTGACGAAAATGACAGGCGCATTGAGCTGATGACGAAAGCTTGTTATGTTGACAAGGAAAATGAAGAAAAGGTCAAGGGGCTGCTTGAAAAGGTTGACGAAAAAGAAAGGTTCGAATGGAGAAAGGAATCCAAAAAGCGAAAAGCGACAGCTTGCACCTTGTTTGAGATGGATTCAGCAGGCTTCAGAGCTGTTTCCGAGGGCGAAAACAGGCGACTCGTCTATTTCAGTGTTCCGAACGACACGGGATGGAAGGTTACGGTGAACGGAAAAGGAACGGATATAGTTGAGGTCAACGGCAGAATGCTGGGACTCATTGTTCCGGCAGGAAAGGCAGAAATCGAAGCAAAATTCGTTCCTCCGGGACTCAAGGTCGGCGGGGCGGTTTCGGCGGTCGTTTTCATCGGCGTTTCCGCGTTTTGCCTGATAGATCGGCAAAGAAAAAAGAAGAAGGCATAAAATAAGGCAGTCTGCAAACGGAAAATGCAGACTGCAGATTTTTTTGTTGCTTTATAATCCGAGAAGCTCAAGCACCTTTTCCTTTGTGACATAGCCGACGGAGGACTTGATTGCCTTGCCGTGGTCGAGCACAACGAGCGTCGGAATACTCTCAACACGGAAAACAGAGGAAAGCTCCGGCTCCTCATCGACATTGACTTTTCCGACCTTGACAGCGTCGCCGTACTCATTTGCTATTTCCTCCACAATGGGGGAGAGCATACGGCACGGACCGCACCATTCCGCCCAAAAATCGAGCAAAACGGGAATGTCGCATTTGAGAACCTCGGGTGTAAAGTTTTCCTTTGTTACCTTTACTTCAGACATGATAAAGACCTCCTTAATTTTTTGATTTATAATAAAGCATACAATGGCAAAAGCCCTCAAATTCGGGATCTGCTATCTGCTTTCTGAACTCTTCACACATACATTTATTTTCGGGCGTATGCTCTCTTCGGCACGGGCAGTAGCCGCCTGTGCGCTTGAGTCCATCCTTGACAACTTTGACAAGCTCCTTGTTCGGGTTGAGTGTTACATTCATTGCAGAACCTCCTTTTTGAGGCAATATCGCACAATTGAGATGTTGCCTTAATATATTTCTCTGCCCATCAGGATGCCCATTACGGATGCCATCATGAGACCTCTTGTCCAACCGCTGGAGTCTCCGAGGCAATGAAGACCCTCGACGTTGGTGTTGAAGTGCTCGTCCATCTTGACCCTGTTGCTGTAAAATTTCAGCTCGGGGGAGTAGAGGAGAGTTTCATAGGATGCAAAGCCCGGAGCAACGTGGTCAACCGCCTGAATGAAGTTGATGATGTTTGTCATGGCTCTGTAAGGCATTGCGGCGGTGATGTCGCCTGCAACCGCGTCGGGA
This sequence comes from Eggerthellaceae bacterium, assembly GCA_963616775.1. Lineage (GTDB taxonomy): Bacteria > Bacillota > Clostridia > Oscillospirales > Acutalibacteraceae > CAG-488. Next base: position 73,944 of record CAVELL010000003.1, read on the forward strand.
AGCGTCGGTTTGAGGTTGGACTGCGAAAGCTCCTTTGCCCATGTGCGCTTGCCGTCGAGTATGTCGCCGAAACGCTGAACGAGAATATGACCCGTGCCGAGCATATTTGTAAGCTCGCCGACCTTCTGAGCGTAAGCAATCGGCTGATTGAACGGGTGCGAGAAGTTGTGGGAGCAGAGAATGGCAAGGTTTGTGTTGTCACTCTTGAGCTCCTTGTATGAATGTCCGTTTACAACGGCAAGGTCGTTGTCGTAGTTCTCCTGGCTGACAAATCCGCCCGGATTCTGACAGAAGGTTCTGACCTTGTTTTTAAAAGGCTTCGGATAGCCGATGAGCTTTGATTCATAGAGAACGTCGTTGACCTTTTCGATAACCTCGTTTCTGACCTCGACTCTCACGCCGATGTCAACGGTTCCGGGCAGATGGGCGATGTCGTGCTCGCCGCAGATTTTTTCAAGCCACTCTGCGCCTCTGCGTCCCGTTGCAATGATGGTGTTGTCGGCTCTGATTTCCATTTCGACACCCTTGTTGTTGGAAACATAAATTCCCTCACACCTTTTGCCGTTGAGGATAATATTCGAACACTCGTAACCGAAGAAAATTTCAACGCCGTTGGCGATAAGATATTTTTCGATTGCAAGGTATATGTCCTGAGCTTTTTCCGTTCCCATGTGACGAATCGGGCAGTCAACGAGCTTGAGTCCCGCCTGAATTGCGCGTGTACGGATTTTTCTGACCTCTTCCGAATTTCCGACGCCCTCAACCTTAGTATCTGCGCCGAATTCGAGATATATACCGTCGGTATAGTTAATTGTTTCCTGAACAAGATTCTCACCTACAAGGTTAGGCAGATCTCCGCCGACCTCATAGCTCAGCGATAGCTTGCCGTCCGAGAAAGCACCCGCGCCTGAAAAACCGGTTGTAATATGGCAGTAGGGCTTGCAGCTGACGCATTTTTGAGTCTTTGCCTTGGGGCAATGTCTGTTTTCAACGGACTGTCCTTTTTCGACAATGACGATTTTTTTCTTTGTGCCTTTTCGCAGCATTTCAATGGCGGTGAAGATTCCCGCGGGACCCGCTCCGACGATTACAACATCTGTTTTCATATTACCGATACCTCCGAAAAAATAAAAGCCGAGCACTCCCGCAAGGGGACTGATGCTCGGTGCTTGAGAGCTGTAAAATACCGCAGACTCCCGTATCAATCTCGTTGCAATCTATTCTAACACCTTGTTATATAATTGTCAAGTGCCGGAAAGCGGCTGAAAATGTCTCAAAATGAAGAAAAATGTGACTTCAATGTTGCTTTTTGATGCATTGGAGCGGAAAAACACCGTCGATATGAGAAACGTCCTCTGCCCGACGGGAACAAAGGACGCTTGGACGGATGTGCTCAGCCGACAATTCTGCCGTCGGTCGAAATGACAGTGACCTCGACGGGAATATCCTTTCCGCTTGTGGCGACGGCGTTTTGCACAGCCGCCTGGATTCCGCCGCAGCAGGGAACCTGCATACGGACAACCGTTACGCTTTTTATATCGTTGACTGAAAAAATTGCAGTCAGCTTTTCCGAATAATCAACACTGTCAAGCTTCGGACAGCCGATGAGGGTGATTTTATCCTTTATGAAATCGTTGTGGAAATTACCGTATGCAAAAGCCGTGCAGTCAGCGGCGATGAGCAGCTGTGCACCGTCAAAAAACGGAGCGTTGACGGGCACAAGCTTGATTTGTACAGGCCATTGCGAAAGGCGGCTTTCCGCCTTCACGTTATCCTGCGCACCGTGCTCGTGAATAATTCTGCTGAGCCTTGAACCGGGACAACCGCCGTGATGAACTGCGCCGTGCTTTTTCAGCTTGTTTTCCATAACCGCTTTTTCATTGTAATCGGCGGCTTCTCTTTCCTCAAAGGTGATGGCACCTGTCGGACAGGTCGGCAGACAGTCGCCGAGACCGTCGCAGTAGTCGTCGCGCAGAAGCTTCGCTTTACCGTCGACAAGACCGATTGCGCCCTCGTGACAGGCGGATACGCAGGCACCGCAGCCGTTGCACTTTTCTTCGTTTATTTTGATGATTTTTCTTATCATTTTCGTTACCCCCTTACATTGATGATTGTATCATATCCTCTCGATTAAAGCAATAGGCAAAGTACGGAAGCGCAGAATAATTATGTAGATTTTAAGTGGATTTTAACTGCGCAATTCGCACACCCCAATTGTGCGGTATTGCCTTAGATTTTAGATTTCGCTGACGGCAAGAAGCAGTTTTTAGTTTAAACATTATCTAACATCCGGCATCTAAAATCTAATATCTATCTTTCCCTCATCACACCGTATAAAAATTTTGTCCGCACATCAAAGCTTTAATTTTGCAAGCTTACCTTGTCGGGAGAATCGTTTGCGGTGGCGGAGGCAGGGACGGAACAGAGCAGAAATCCCAAGCCCTTCCTCATTCAAAACCGACTATAAAGGGAAAAACTGCAAATGTTAACAAAGAATTCACAATTAAAGTGTTGACAAATCACGGTGTCGGTTGTATAGTATTAAATGTAGTTAGCACTCAGACGCAAAGAGTGCTAACGGTGCTAAAGGCGGTGAGATAATGGAACTCAGTCACAGAAAAGAAAAGATACTTGCTGCTGTTGTTGAACACTATATAAAGACGGGTGAGCCGGTCGGCTCCAAGCTGCTGCAAAAGGATCCGAGCCTTTCGGTTTCTTCGGCGACAATCAGAAACGAGATGGCTGAGCTTTCCTCAATGGGACTGCTTGAACAGCCTCACACATCGGCAGGAAGAATACCCACGAACGATGGCTACCGTTATTATGTAGATCACCTTATGGGTGTACGACAGCTTGACGACGCAATTAAAAGGCGGATTGAAGCCGGAGTTTCGTCCAGAAACGCAAGCCCCGAAAACATCCTGAAAAAAGCAAACGACTTTCTCGCCGATATGACGAACTGTGCAGCGATTTCAACCGCACCGTCGGGTGAAAACGTCACGGTGAAAAGAGTCGAATTTGTACCGGTCGGAACACGAACGGGAATGGTTGTTCTGCTGACGTCAAACGGTATGATTAAAAGCCGCGTTTGCCGCAGCGACGTTGACCTGAGCGCATCGGTTATCGAGAAGTTTTACGGCATTGTAAAAACTTCTTTCGTCGGCAGTGAGCTTGACGCGATCGACACGGCGAGGCTCCAAACGCTTGTTGCTTCAATGGGCGAAGATGCGCTGACTATGATTCCGCTGATATCTACGGTTTCCGAGCTTGCGAACGAAGCAATGCAGGTGCCGCTGATGCTTGGAGGTCAGTCAAATATTTTTCACTACGGCGATTACGGTTCAACAGCCTATGAGCTTATGGATTTCCTCCGACGGGAGGAGCCGCTCAGCAAGCTTCTCACGGACAACAAGAAGGACGTTGACGTCAAAATCGGCAGCGAAAATAAATTCAAGCCGCTCGAAAATTCAAGCGTCATAATGGCGCAGTACGATGTCGGCGGAAATCACGGTTCGATAGGAATTATCGGACCGACGCGAATCGACTATGCGACATTGATACCGAGCGTAAGATACCTTACCGATATGGTCGGAAAGATACTTTCGCAGGTTCTTAATGAAGACTGAAAGGAATGATACTGTTGGCAAAGAAAAAAAACAATGCCGAAGCAGCGGAAAATAAAGAAAAAAAAGAAGTGAAAAAGGAGCCTGAAGAAAAGGCAGAGGAGCCGAAGGAGGAAGGCACCGAAGCCAAGCTTCAAAAGGAGCTTGACGAAAAGAGCGATCAGCTCTTGAGAATGGCGGCGGAGTATGATAACTTCCGCAAGCGTTCACAGAGAGAAAAGGATGCGCTTTACACCGATTGTAAAGCATCTGTAATCAAGGAGCTGCTTCCCGTGGCTGACAACTTCGACAGAATTTTTGCAAATCCCGATATCACTTTTGAGGATTACAAAAAGGGCGTTGAAATGACGTTCAAGCAGTTCGAAAATGTTTTTCGCGATCTCAAGGTTGAGTCTTTCGGTGAAGAGGGCGAAGCATTCGACCCGAACTTCCACAACGCCGTGATGCATTCGGAGGACGAGAGTCTCGGAGAGAATGTCATCACAAACGTATTCGCAAAGGGCTATAAGGTTGGCGACAAGGTTATCCGTCCGGCGATGGTAGCCGTAGCCAACTGAAAAATATAAAAAGTATATAATCATCTTAGGAGGAATATATTATGTCAAAGGTTATAGGTATTGATTTGGGTACAACAAATTCATGCGTAGCTGTTATCGAGGGCGGCGAGCCTGTAGTTATCGCTAACGCAGAGGGCGCAAGAACAACTCCGTCGGTTGTCGGCTTCGGCAAAAACGGCGAGAGAATGGTAGGTCAGGTCGCAAAGCGTCAGGCTATTACCAATCCCGACAGAACCGTATCATCAATCAAGCGTCAGATGGGTTCCGATTATAAGGTAACAATCGACGACAAAAAGTACACCCCGCAGGAAGTTTCCGCAATGATTCTTCAGAAGCTCAAGACAGACGCCGAAGCTTACCTCGGTGAAAAGATTTCCGAGGCTGTTATTACGGTTCCCGCTTACTTCACCGACGCACAGCGTCAGGCAACAAAGGACGCGGGACGCATAGCGGGTCTTGAGGTTAAGAGAATTATCAACGAGCCGACAGCCGCGGCACTTGCTTACGGTATCGACAAGGAAGACGACCAGAAGGTTATGGTTTATGACCTCGGCGGCGGTACATTCGATGTTTCCATCATTGAGATGGGCGACGGTGTTCAGGAGGTTCTTGCAACGGCAGGTAACAACCGACTTGGCGGCGACGACTTTGACCAGAGAGTTATGAACTGGATTATCGACGAGTTCAAGAAATCAAACGGCATTGACCTGCGCGGCGACAAGATGGCTATGCAGAGACTCAAGGAAGCTGCCGAAAAGGCTAAGATTGAGCTTTCGGGCGTTACATCTTCCGATATCAATCTTCCTTACATCACGGTTGACGCAACAGGTCCGAAGCACCTTGAGCTGACGCTTACAAGAGCAAAATTCAACGAGCTTACCGCAGATCTTGTCGAAGCTACAATGGGACCTGTACGTCAGGCAATGAACGATTCCGGACTCTCAACCTCCGAGATTGACAAGGTTCTTATGGTCGGCGGTTCGTCGAGAATCCCGGCTGTTCAGGAGGAAATCAAAAAGTTCATCGGCAAGGAGCCTTTCAAGGGCATCAACCCCGATGAGTGCGTTGCAATCGGTGCGGCTCTTCAGGCAGGCGTTATGGGCGGCGAAGTCAAGGGACTTCTTCTTCTTGACGTTACTCCGCTTTCACTCGGTATCGAGACGATGGGCGGTATCAACACAAAGATTATCGACAGAAATACAACAATTCCCGTAAAGAAGAGCCAGATCTTCTCAACCGCAGTTGACAATCAGCCGTCTGTTGAGGTTCATGTTCTTCAGGGTGAAAGAGAGTTCGCTAAGGACAACAAGACTCTCGGCGTATTCCACCTTGACGGAATTATGCCGGCGCGCCGCGGTGTTCCGCAGATTGAGGTTACTTTCGATATAGATGCCAACGGTATCGTTCACGTTTCCGCTAAGGATCTCGGCACAAATAAGGAGCAGTCGATTTCCATCACTTCCTCGACGAATATGTCCAAGGACGACATTGAGAAGGCTGTTCACGAGGCTGAGCAGTTCGCTCAGGAGGATAAGCAGCGTCGTGAAGAGGTTGACACAAGAAACAATGCCGACCAGATGGTTTACCAGTGCGAGAAGCTTCTCTCCGAAGAGGGCGACAAGTTCGACCAAGCCGATAAGGACGCTCTCAACGCTGAAATTGATGGCTTGAAAGAGGCTCTCAAGGGTCAGGACATCAACCTTATAAAGAACAAGCAGGAAGAGCTCCAAAAGAAGTTTTACGAGGTGTCCGAGAAGATTTATAAGGCTGCTCAGGGCGCACAGGGTGCTGCAGGTCAGCAGGCAGATCCGAATATGGGCGGCAATCCGGGTGCGGGAGCGCAGGGAGCCGACGGCTTCTACGATGCCGACTACACGGATGTAACAGATGACGACAACAAATAATTCTTCGTCCGCAGAATAAAAATATCAGGGCTATCAGATATTGATTTCTCTTCTTGAGTATTCAACTCAAATCAGCTATATTAACGCAGGTAAAATCGTCTCAGCCTCCCCTTATTGTAAGGGGAGGGGGACCGCTTGCGGTGGAAGGGATAAAAATTTAGCTTGATTCAAAGCAGAAATAATCAATATCATGCGATAGCCTCTGTTTTCAAGTCAGGGGCTTTAATTTATGGCTGATAAAAGAGATTACTATGAGGTGCTTGGCGTTGACAAAAACGCAAGCACCGACGAAATAAAGAAAGCTTACCGAAAAAAGGCTAAGCAGTATCATCCCGACCTGAATCCCGGCGACAAGGATGCCGAGGCGAAGTTCAAGGAGGCTAACGAAGCCTATGAGGTGCTCAGCGACGAGCAGAAAAAGGCTCGTTACGACCGGTATGGTCACGCGGGCGTCGATCCCAACTTCGGAGCAGGCGGTGGCGGCTTCAACGGCGGCTTCGGCGATGATTTTGATCTGGGCGACATATTCTCCAGCTTTTTCGGCGGCGGAGCAGGCGGCTTCGGCGGAGGCAGACGAGCTAACCCGAACGGACCGAGACGCGGCGAGGATCTTCAGTCGAGCGTTACGATTTCGTTTGAAGAGGCGGCAAAGGGCTGTAAGCGCAAGATAAACATAAACCGTATTGAGGTTTGTCCCGAATGTAACGGCAGCGGAGCGGCGGCAGGCACTTCACCCAAAACTTGCCCCGAATGTCACGGCACAGGTCAGGTTACGGCTCAGCAGAGAACCCCGTTCGGTGTAATTCAGACTCAGCGCGCGTGTTCAAAGTGCGGCGGCAGGGGCAAGATAATCGAGACTCCCTGTTCAAAGTGCCGCGGCAGAGGTCGTGTTACAAAGCAGAGCACGCTTGAGGTCAATATACCGGCAGGAATAGATGACCGTCAGATACTTAATGTCAGAGGCGAGGGCAACAAGGGCGTCAACGGCGGCTCCGCAGGCGACCTCCACGTTGTTGTCAATGTCAGACCGCACCCGTTCTTTGAGCGTGACGGCTTTGATGTTTGGTGCGAGGTTCATGTAAATATTGTTCAGGCAACAATGGGCGACACGCTTATGGTTCCGACTCTCGACGGCAAGGTGAGATATGATATACCCGAGGGCACGCAGCCCGGTTCCGTATTCAGACTCAAGGGCAAGGGTATTCAGAACATCCGCAGCAAGGCGAGGGGAGACCAGCTGGTCAGAATCATTGTTGATATTCCCACGAAGCTCAATGCGGAGCAAAGGGAAGCTTTGCTTAAATTCAATTCACTGATGGGCGGTTCCACTCCGACAGGTGAGGAGAAAAAAGGCTTCTTCGGAAAAAAACGCAAATGAATAAAGGGCACGGTATCGGAAATCGGATATTGTGCCTTTTTATCTCGGTGCATTTTTGAAGCGGCACTGCTGCATTCTCAAGGTAATATTGTACACCTGATTGTTCGGGGGTTTCCTAAAACTCTTCCGCCGTGCTTGGGCGTTGCTTGATTCGTTTCGGGAAAACATACCATTTCATTCCCTACAGGAAAACATACCGTTTCATTCCCGTCTGTACATACCATTTCATTCCCGTCCCCCTTGCAAAAGCAAAAAAAACATGATATAATATGCCCGAAAAATCGATACGGTCTATGTATCGGTGATGGTTTTGTCTTTTACCGATTACGAAGGGTCGCAGAAATGCGGCTTTTTTGAAAGCAAGGCAGTTAGCCTTGCCTAACTAAAAAATGGAAAAAACCAAGACGGGATTGCATTACTGCCTGTTTTCGGCGTGCTCGGCATCCTTGCGAGCGGAGCGGAGTTATCAACACCATCGACGGTAAGTCAAAGCTGTTACCTTAAAAAGGAAGCAAAGCGTATAATGCTGTAAAACCACACGCTTCCTGTTGGAAAAAGAAATGTCGTAATAAGAAATGAGGCAGAAACAGTTGGCAAAGAAAAAGTATACGGATATCTCAAAGGATTATACGGGCAGAGAAAATTCCAATGCGGCAATCATTCTGATGCTTGGCAGCGGCGGAAGCAATGTGCTGACAAGGGGAGTGTCAAAATGGCTCGTCAAGCAGGGCGTGAATGTTTTAATCCTCGGTCCCGATAAGGAAGAAGCAGGTTATCACAGCTTTCCCCTTGAAAGGGTGGAGGCGGCAATTCAGTTTCTGAAAAGCAAAGATAATCGAAAGATCGGCGTTCTCGGTGCGTCTATCACAACCGTTCCCGCACTTACTGCTGCGGCAAGATTTTCGGATATCACTCTGACCGTAGCGGTCACCCCCTGTGATTATGTCTTGCAGGGCTTTGCACAGGGAAAGCGAGACGGCTGTAAGGAATGGCCGGTCGGCGGTGAATCAATGCTCACATGGGAGGGCGAGCCTGTCCCCTATGTGAACTATGCCTATCAGCACCCTGACTACTGGCGCACCGTGCAGGAGGAAACAAAAGGCTCCGGCAATATGCTTGCCGCAAGAAAGGTATTCAATGACACGGAGGCAAAATATCCTCTCACTGATGAGGTTATGATACCGGTTGAAAATATCCGCGGACAGCTCCTGCTGATTGGCTGCGAGGATGATTGCCTATGGCCGACGGCACGCTATATCCGCCGCATAGATGAGCGGCTTAAAAGTCGGGAGCATGACTGTGCATACGACGCCGCAGTCTATAAGTACGGCACGCATTACGCCTTCCCCGAATCCATGCTCAGGCAGATAATCCCTGTATTTTCCGGCTTTTTGATCGGCAGGGCGTTCCTATCCGCAAGAGAGCATCCGCAGGAGTGCAGACAGACGTGGGAGGATATCGACCGCCGAATGAAAAATACAATAAAAGAATGGATAGAGGCGAAGTAACAATGAAATGGATTATCATACCGGCGTTTTGGTTCCTGTACTGGGGCGTATGCTTTCTGTGCACGGGAACAGATAAGAAGAACCTCGCAGGTTTGCGTTCATACCCCGACGCGGTGCAGAGAATCGTGCGTGAAAAGCTTGGGGACGATGCTCCGAAAGAAAAGTCCGTAACTGCAATTTTGCTGAGTAACCTTGTCCTTTTCACACTTATATTCTCCGTGATTGGAATTGTGTTGAAGAATGTTCTCGCCTTTGACGGATATCTTTCGGCTTTTTGGTATTTTCTACTGCTCGGTGAGGGTCTGGGGCTGTTCGACCTGCTGGTCATTGACCTGTTTTGGTGGCGCAATACCGGACGCATTCGGTTTTCTTTCCTGCCGGATAAGGAGCACTATAAAGACCCCTCCGAGCACATCGGCTCCTTTGTGCGCGGTATTCCGTTGTTTGCCGCAGTCGCTGCTCTGAGCGCAGGGATAGTAACGCTCGTATAAAAAAGACCGATACCGAAATGAGGTGTTATCAATGCAATTTAAAACCATGGGAAGAAAAGAAAACCCCGCCGTGCTGTTTTTTCACGCGATGGGCGTGACGGGGGACAGCAGCGAACCGGTTGCGAAGCAGTTGCAGGACAAATATTTCTGCATTATGCCCACCTCTACGGTTTACTGTGCGGGACAGAAGTATGTAAGCAAAGCGGACGAGGTGCGGCAGGTGGAAGCCTTCCTGCATGAACAGCGTGTAGAGGATATAGCACTTGTCGTCGCGTCCTCCATCGGTGCAGACCTTGCAACGGCGTTTCTGGCACGCACGGAGCTTTCTGTTGAGCACGTTTTTTTCGATGGCGGACAGTTTGCTCAGATATCGCTGCCGTTGCGGCGCATTATGACACCGCTTCTGTACCTTGCAATAAAAAGCTTGTACATATCAAAGGGCAGTACGCTCAAAAAAATACTTTGGTGCGACGATGAGTCGATAAAACCCTATTTTATTGCCGCAGGGAAAGCACTGACCTACGGCAATATGCGCCGCCAGCTTGCGGACAGCTTGGAGGATAAGCCCTTTCCGACAATGTCCGAAGAGCTGCAAGAGCGCACATATTTTGAATTTGGCAGTGTTGAAGAGCACTTCAAGTACCGCGCCGCTGTCATGCGGGCATACCCCTGCGGCAAATATCCTGTGTTTGACGGCTGCAATCATATGCAGTATCAGATACGTGAACCCGAGAGCTTTGCGGAAATGCTGCACTTTCTAATTGAGGAAAACCGTCTGCCGAAGCTGTCGTTTTTGAGGGAGCAGAGCTGAGTTATGGACAGATATTTGACGGAAACTCCGATGCTGAATTTTTCCGCTCCGATGATACAAGATTTAATTGAACGGCACGGCTGGCGTGCGCTCGGAGAATTTGAACGCATAAAGGCGATTTACAATTATGTAAGGGATGAAATTTTATTCGGCTACAACACAGATGACGGCATTCCGGCGTCAAAGGTGCTTACGGACGGCTACGGGCAGTGCAACACCAAGGGGACGCTGTTTATGGCATTGCTGCGCAGCTGCGGCATTCCATGCCGCGTTCACGGCTTCACCATTGACAAAAGGCTGCAAAAAGGGGCGATGACCGGGCTTGTGTATGCCCTCGCACCGAAAAATGTGTTTCACAGCTGGGTGGAGGTCCGGCTGGACGGCGTGTGGTATGAACTGGAGGCGTTCATCTTAGATAAGCCCTATCTGGAGAGCCTGCAAGCAGCTAATCCCGACTGCACCGGGGCGTTTTGCGGCTACGGTGTAGCGGTGCGCGATTTTCAACACCCCGTGATAGATTTTGACCGCAACAACACCTATATCCAGAGTGAGGGCATAAATCGGGATTTCGGCGTTTACGACAGTCCCGACGAGCTGCTGCGAGAGCACGGTCAGGAAATGTCGAGGATGAGAGCTTTTGTATATCGGCATCTCGGACGGCATCTGATGAACATGAATGTAAAAAGAATCAGAAATAAATAGAAATTTTGTGGTGGAAGGAACGCCCTTTTGCAATTGTAAAAGTTTGCTCGAACCAATGGTATTGTTTTAAGTACTGTTTTATATAAATTTTCCGCTTTAAAGGTCGTATAATCATTTGGAATAAACTTTATAATCTTTATATCTATTCTGTGCTGCTTAGCAGATATTAAGAGCCGTTTTCATTACACAAAATTATAATCCTTTATAATATTTTTCTATTAAAGCAGCCATCAACTTACGACGCTCACTAAGGAAATTATCATAGGATGACACATCCATTTTATCAACACCGGTCGGGATACAGTTTTCTGAAAGGTTAGACAAAAGTAGGGACTCGTCCGAAATGTTACCCAATTCGATTTTCTTGGTTTCACACTGTTGTTTTGCCTTTGTAAAATATACTGTAGGTGAATCATCGCTTATTGCTTTGTTGACTTGAGTATCAAGGTAGATGTAGTTTGCGACCTGATTATATTTTGTCTTATTGGTTACCCCATTGTTCTTGAGGTATGCACGTGGAAAAATATGATGCACATCGCCGGAAATAGTAACAAGATCGGAAATCTTAGTTCCGTTCATAAGCATTGAGTTGCAGTTAAGATTGATTTGTGCCGCGATAAAGGTATTGAATGCAGGGCTGTTTATGGATGATGTTTCCAAATTTTGAGGAAGCGTTACTGCCCAAAAAGAATCAGAGAGAGAAGATGCTTCTACATCTGCAAGGAAGTTTAGGAATCCCTTTTCGGCAATACTTCTCATGTCTCTGTCCATTACCGTTTCAGGAGAACCTATGTAACGGGATGTAAGAGTGGACATAACAAACCACTTTTGAACATAACGCTTAATCTGGGCGTTTGGTATGGTTGGATCATCAAGCAACATCAAATACAATGTGTATGCAAAATCAAGCGTCATAGCCGAATTTAACAATTTGTGAGAGATAAATCCGGCACCTTTTATCGCCACAATAAACTGAGCAAAGTTATACTCGTTTATGAAGTTTTGAATACCCTCATCAAGTTTACGATAAGATTCGTCAACGATATCGTCACGGTATTCTTTTGTTTCAAAATCTCTGCCTGAAAGTAAACTGACAAGATCTGAAAGTTTTCCTCTACGGAATTGGTGCATAAAGGAAACACGAAGCATATCGCCATAATCAGGATCGTAAATATCATCATAATCCTTTGCGAGCCATTTGATTTTGGAAGCATATTTTGAATTTTGAAACTCATCATCATTTGTAATATGAGAATAAAATTCCGGCTTAACAGCGAGATGACAGAAATAATCAACGGTCTTTCTCAAAATATTGCCGCCATGTTCAATGTCAGCCGCCATTTTAGACATGACGAAGTCAGACTGGCTGAGTGCGGTGCCTTTGGAGTTGATACGAATGAAAATCTCTGTGACTTCATCGATATCAAGCGAATGATCAAGTTCAATTACTCCGATTTGACGATTTG
>CAVELL010000004.1:0-50562 GCA_963616775.1 Eggerthellaceae bacterium
CTCCTCCGCTACGCTCCGTCGTTCACTCTCTCTGCCCCGAAAAACATATTCTAATCAACTCTTTTTCTTTTTTCATTTTTTTGGTCTCACATCATTGACTAATGTACAAAAATAATCTTAATTTCGGCTGTGCTCTGTCGGCTTAACACCGCATTTGAGCGATTTCGGCAGGAGCTGTTCGGCTTCCTCCCTTGTAATCTCGCCTGCATTGCATCTTGCCATAACCTGAACGTCCTTGTCCCTGAGCTTATAGAACAGGTAAATTACGGAGGTTATCGCCAAGCCGATGCTCGGAACCAGTATATACGTTACCCACAGACCGTTGAGAGCCGTTGCGCTCTGAACAATGTGCAGCTTTTCAATGTCTGCAAAGCTCTCCGCTTCAATCTTTTTCCAGTCAAACAGGGAAAGAATTGCAAGTCCGAGCGACGAAGCGACTGCGGCGGCAATCTTCGTTGTAAAAGTCTGGATCGAAAACGTGATTCCCTTTGCATCAACGCCCGTCTTATACTGACCGTATTCCGCGCAATCGGGAGTGAACATAAATCCGAGAGTTCCCGTAACGCTTGTGAAAAGTCCGCGTATAACAGTCAGGATAACAAACAGAAGCTTGTTTTGCCAGCCGATGAAATACATTACAAATCCGAGTGCCGCGGCAACGGAGTTGCAGACAAAAAACAGCTTGAACTTGTCAAACTTTTTGGAGACAACCGGAATAAGAAGCGCAACAATAATTGACGGAACGCTTCCTATAATTCCGAGGATAATGTTGAAGTTCGCGCTTCCGAAAAGGTAGTATGAAACAAACAGCGCAAGTGCATTGCCGGTCATCAAACCGTTCGCAAAAAGGTAGCCGAGGTAATAGATGAGAAGATACTTGTTGTGAACAAGGTATTTCAACATTCTTTTTATCGAGAAAGACTCTTCCTCCGGTGCACCGTGGTAATTTCTCTCCTTGCCGTTGAAGCAAAGCGGAATCATAAACAGCAGTCCGATTACCGAAAGGATTATTACAATCGGGCTGAAGCTCAAACCGATTTTTTCGCTGACAAGCAGTGTACAGAGCAGTCCCGAAAGACCCATACCGGCACTGCTGAACAGTCTGCCGATTGACATAAGAGTGTTTCGCTCGTTGACATTGTCGGTCATCGTCGTGACCATGCTGTAAATCGGGACGTCGCAAACCGTGTAGCTTGAATCCCAGAGCAGGTAGGCAACCGTGAACCAAATCAGCTTAGGTATTTCGCCGATTCCGGTCGGTATAATAAAAAGGAGAACCGTGGTAATCGGGACAATTCCGACGGAAATCTTTATCCACGGCATACATTTCTGTCCGTTTTTGAACTTTATTTTGTCAAAAATTATTCCGAACATCGGGTCATTGACGGCATCCCAGATCTTGACAATGAGCATAACCAGCGCGATTTTGGCAAGATTGATGCCGTTCATCATAAGATATGTAGCCATAAATGTCGTCACAACATTGTAAAAAACGTTCTGACCGACAAAATACAGCCAATAGCTCACACGCTCGCCGAGCTTTGTTGTGTAATCGGCAGGTGCAATAATCTCTTTTATCTTCATATTATCCTCCTGACTTCATTTATTTCATTATAACCTTATTTTTTCCGACGGTCAACAAAAAAATCGGGAGCGTTTGCCCCCGATTAAGGCAATACCGCACACTTCACTTGTACGGTATTGCCTTAAAGCTTTTCAATATATTCTTTTACGTTATCAACGACGGTCTTCGTTGCTCTCTCAAGCGGTCCGTCAACCTGACAGCCCGCCGCCTGCGGATGTCCGCCGCCGCCCATCGCCGCGCAAATCTCGGCAACATTGACGGGAACATTGCTTCGCATCGACACCTTGTAGGTTCCGTCCGTGCGCTCACGCATAGTGACGCCGACAAGCACTCCCTCAATCTGACGCGGTAAAGCCGCAATTGCGTCAACCTCACTCTCGTCGGAGCCGCTCTGACGGTACATTTCCTGAGTCACCGTTATGAACGCGCATCTGCCGCCAAGATACATTTTCATACTGCCGACAGCCAGCCTTTCAAGTGCAACATAGGTTCGTGTTTTCGTCTCGAACATCACCGTATTTATGCGGACATGATCCGCTCCGTGCTCTATCATCTCCGCCGCCATTCTCATTGTGCGCGGCGTAACATTGGAATAGCGGAAGCAGCCCGTGTCCGTCGTCAGTCCGGTGTATATGCAGTCCGCTATCCTTTTCGTCGGCACAACCCCGAGCGAATGGATAATCTCAAGAATTATCTCACACGCTGCTGCGGCCTTTGCATCAAGCAGGGTTTTCTGCGCAAACAGTCTGTTCGAACCGTGATGATCTATGCAGAGCTCGATTTTGTCGGCATAGACAGCCTCAAAATCCTTTCCGAGCAGCTTTGTGTCCGCCACATCAACCGCAACGACGGTGTCGAAGCCGCTGTCCCGCGTGCAAACCGCACCGAGATAATCAAATTTCGGAGCAACCGAATCATTGCATCCGACCTCCGCACTCTTGCCGACCGCCTCGAGTGCGTATTTGAGCGCAAACGCGGAGCCGAGAGTGTCCCCATCGGGGTGTGCATGAGTCAGAATCAGAAAATTATCCTTTTCTTTCAGAAATTCAACCGCAGAATCAAGCCCGATAATCATTAGTCCTCAGTCCTCAAATCATCCATAATCTTAACAATATTCATTCCGTGTTCAATGGAATCGTCCGCAACAAAGTTAAGCTCGGGAGTTTTCCTCAGGTGAAGCCGCTTTCCGACCTCCCTGCGGATATAGCCCGTCGCGCTCTTGAGACCCTTGACTGCCTCCTTGGCAACATCAAGTCCCTCCATTGCGCTGATATAAACCTTAGCGTAGGAGGCGTCGGAGCTGACTTCGACTCTCACCACGGTAAGCATTTTGTCCATCACCCTCGGATCCTTCAGCTCGCGGATAACGGCAATTATCTCGCGCTTGATGTCCTCGGATACTCTGTCTATTCTGTAACCTGCCATAAGCTACCTCTTAATCCCTGTACTCTTCAACGGTGTATGCCTCAAAGATATCGCCCTCCTTGATATCGGAGAACTTAGTCAGTCCCACACCGCACTCATAGTTAGAGGCAACCTCCTTGACATCGTCCTTGAATCGGCGGAGAGATGCGATTTCGTCAACAGCAAGCACAATACCGTCGCGGACAACTCTGACCTTGGAGCTTCTTGTGATCTTGCCGTCAAGTACATAACAGCCTGCAATCTTTCCGACGGAGGAAATCGTGATAACGTTTCTGACCTCCGCTCTGCCCTGCTCAACCTCGCGGAACTTCGGAGCAAGCATACCCTTGATAGCCGCCTGAATCTCCTCGATACAGTCATAAATTATTCTGTACATTCTCATTTCAACGCCGTCACGCTCTGCCAGGTTGATTGCAACCGGATCGGGACGGACATTGAAGCCTACTATAATGGCGTTGGACGCATTCGCAAGCATAACGTCCGACTCGCTCGGAGCACCGACGCCGCTGTGAATTACCCTTACTCTTACTTCCTCATTGGAAAGCTTTTCAAGGCTCTGTTTAACCGCCTCCGCAGAGCCCTGAACATCAGCCTTGACGATTATGTTCAGCTCCTTCATCTCGCCCTCCTTGAGGGAATCAAAGAGATTGTCAAGAGTTACCTTCTGAACTGCCTTGAACTGCTCCTCCTTGGCTTCTGTCTTTCTCTGTTCAACAAGCTCACGGGCAAGGCGCTCATCCGTTACCGCGTCAAAAATATCACCGGAGTTCGGAACCTCCGCAAGACCCGTGATCTCAACGGGAACGGACGGTCCCGCAGTCTTTATCTTTCTGCCCTTGTCGTCAACCATCACGCGCACACGTCCGACCGCCTGACCCGCAACGATGATGTCGCCGGAATTGAGCGTGCCCTTCTGAACAAGAAGCGTTGCAATAGGTCCTCTGCCCTTATCAAGACGAGCCTCAATGACAATTCCCTTTGCCGCTCTGTTCGGATTGGCTCTGAGCTCCTGCATTTCGGCAACAAGGATTATGCTTTCAAGCAGCCTGTCGATACCGTCGTGAGTCTTTGCGGAAACGGGAACGCATATAATATCGCCGCCCCACTCCTCCGGAACAAGGCTGTGCTCTGTGAGCTGCTGCATAATTCTGTCGGGATTTGCGCCCGGTCTGTCCATCTTGTTTATTGCAACAATAATCTGAACATTCGCCGCCTTGGCATGGTTGATTGCTTCAATCGTCTGCGGCATGATACCGTCATCGGCTGCAACAACAAGCACCGCAATGTCCGTCGCCTGAGCACCTCTTGCACGCATTGATGTGAATGCGGCGTGACCCGGTGTGTCAAGGAATGTTATCTTCTGACCGTTGAGGTCAACTCTGTAAGCACCGATATGCTGTGTGATACCGCCCGCCTCGGTTGAGGTGACCGACGTGTTCCTGATAGCATCAAGAAGCGATGTTTTACCGTGGTCAACGTGACCCATTACGCAGACAACGGGATCACGCGTAATGAGATCCTTGTCCTCATCCTCGCTGTCGTCAATGATTCTGTCCTCAATCGTAACAACAACCGCTTTTTCGCACTTGGCACCGAGCTCGGTGGCAACGATTTCGGCTGTATCGTAGTCGATAACCTCATTCACGGTTGCCATCTGACCGAGGGCAAAGAGCTTCTTGATAACCTCCGCCGCCGTCATGTGAAGCATCTCGGCAAGCTCGCCTACCGTGATCTCCTCCGGAACCTGAATGTGAAGCTGCGGCTTCTTGGCTCTTTCCGCAGCGATTCTCTTGAGCCTCTCCGCCTCCGTCTCATGCCGTGAAGAACGCATACCCTGTCTGCGCTGAGGCTTCTGCTTGAACTTCTGCTTGTTTACGGTTCTGTCGCTTCTTCTGTCCTGATTTACGGGCGCGATATTCTCGTATTTCTCGTTATACTTATCAAGATCAACATTACTCGACCTCGTGTCAATCGTGCGGAACTCGCCCTTTGTGCGGCTCTGCAGCTTTGCGTTTGGATCCTTCTGCTTCTTCTTCGGCTGTTCATTGCCGTTTGCGGCAGGAGTCTTTTTCGCCTTTTGGTCAGTCTGAGCCGCGCCCTTTTTCTCTTCCGCCTTCGGAGTGTCTTTCTTCTCCTCCGGCTTCTTCTCTTCCTTTCTCGGCTCGTTTGCCGTCGCGAAATAAGCGTCGAAGCTTTCAACGCTGTTCTCTCTCGTTATGCTTTCAAAAATAACGTCCAGCTCCGCCTCTTCGAGAGCTGTCATAGATTTTTTCTGTCCGTCAAAATATTTGCCGACAATGTCAAGTATTGTCTTGCTGGGAACATCAAAATCCTTTGCCACTTCATGGACTCGGTATTTATTTATCATAAGCTGCGTTCCTCCCCGGATTGGTTTTCTTTAAGTTTTGCGATCAATGACCTTGCGAAGCCTTCGTCGTCAACGGTGAACACCGCCGCCTTGAAGCTCAGTGCCTGCTTTATTTCAAGCATCGTGTATTTCACATCGTAGATCCTTATGTTTTTCGCCCTTGCAAGCCCCGATATTTCATCGGAAAGCCTTTTTGATGCATCCGAACAGATTATGCACAGATTCGCCTTGCCGCTGTTGACTGCCAGCTTGCAGGCGTCGTGCCCCAGGCTTAGTTTTCCTGCTTTTCTGCAAAGACCTAAAAGGCTGAGTGCCGAATCATTCATCCTTTTCCAGCTCCTCTGCCATTTTATCGTATATCTCGTCGGGAATACGGCACAGGAATGATTTTTCTATTCTTTTTGCCTTTCTTGCCTTTTTCAGACATTCAACGTCGTGACAAATGTATGCGCCTCTGCCGTTTTTTCTGCCCGTAAGGTCAAGGACGATTTCGTCCTCGGGTGTCTTAACGACTCTGACAAGCTCCTTCTTCGGCTTCATCTCGCCGCATCCCATACACTTACGCAGAGGAATTTTTTTCTGCTGCATTCCTATACCTCCCTTTTATTAAAGCTCGATGGATTCTTCGACCTTTCCGCTTTCAGGCTTAATGTCAATTTTCCATCCCGTCAGCTTTGCGGCAAGTCTCGCATTCTGTCCCTTGTTGCCGATAGCCAGCGAAAGCTGAAGGTCGGGAACGATAACCCGGCATGATTTTTCCGTATTCTCGTCTACCGTGACGGAAATGACGTCTGCCGGAGCAAGCGACGCCGCAATAAACTCGGCGGGATCATCGCTGTACTTGACAATGTCTATCTTTTCGCCGTAGAGCATATCGACGATTTTGCCGACACGGGCACCTCTCGGTCCGATGCAGGCACCGACCGCGTCAACGTTCTCGTCCGCAGAATAAACCGCAATCTTGGTTCTTGAACCTGCCTCACGGGAAACTGCTTTGATTTCAACGGTTCCGTCATATATCTCGGGAACCTCGGACTCAAACAGTCTCTTGACAAGTCCGGGGTGCGTTCTGGAAATTGTGACTCTCGGACCTCTTCTGCCCTCTTTACCGTCGGCTACGCCGGCAATGTAAACCTTGATAAGCATACCCGGAAGCAGCGTTTCGTTGGGAATCTGCTCGCTTCTGAAGAGAGGCTCCTGAGCCTTGCCGATTTCAACGATTGCGTCCTTTGTTTCGGGGTCAACCCTTGAAACCTTAGCCGTGACAATCTCCTGATTGTGGCTCTGGAACTCCTCTCGAAGTCTGCCGTGCTCCGCCTCGCGGATACCCTGGCGGATAACATGCTTGCCCTTATCGGCAGCTATACGGCTGACCTCCTTTGTCTCAAGCTCGATTTCGATGATGTCGCCGACCATCGCCGTCGGCTTATACTTCTGAGCCTGCTCAACCGTCAGATCCTCGTCCGGGTCAACGACCTCGGAAACAACATTCTTTCTGACGAAAACACGCATCGTCTTTTTCTCCGGGTCAAGCTCACAGAAAACAATATCCTTGTTGTTGTAGTCGCGCTTTACCGCCGTTACAAGTGCCTTCCGGATACCCTCGCAAAGCACATCCATCGGTATTCCTTTTTCCTTTTCAAGCATTTCGAGTGCCATAAAAAGCTCTTTGTTTACCATTGTTCTTCTCCTCCGAAATCATCAAGTTTAACATAAGATGTTTCTTTTTTATTTATAACGAGCTTCGTTCCGTCTTCAAGAAGAAGCCCAAAATTTCCGTTGTCATAGCTCTCAAGCGCACCCTTGTACTCCCTGATGCCGTTCAGCGGTCTTATCAGCTTGACCTGAACAGGCTTGCCGATACTTTTTTCAAAATGGCTGTCCCTTTTGAGACTGCGCTCCAGCCCGGGAGAGCAAACCTCAAGACAGTAGCTCTGCTCGATCGGATCCGCTTCATCAAGCGGCTTATCGAGAGCATGACTCATATCGACGCAATCGTCGATTGAAACTCCGCCCTCCTTGTCAATAAAGACCCTGAGGAACCAGTCCGCTCCCTCTTTTTCAAAGCGCACGTCCCAAAGCTCAAGTCCGAGACCTTCGGCGATGGGCTGTGCAAGTGTCCAAACGGTGTTGACGGTAATTCCGCCCTTTCCTTTCGAAGCCATTGTAACGCCTCCTAACAATGCAAAAGAGCGGGTCGCCCCACTCCTTTGTCAATACCTTAGTTAATTTACATACATATAATACCACATTATAATGCAAATATCAAGTGTTTTTTTACGAAAGGTAAGATTTTTTATTTCCGTAATCTAAGTGTTTTATTGCATAAATTATTGACTCTATCGGATCGTTTTGTAACGCATAGTAATCCTCCACTTTCTCCCAATCTTCAATGTCCACGAAATAAAACTTAACATCTGAATAGTTTTTCATAACATAGCTGCGATAGAAACCTATATATATATCCCTTACCAAATTTTTATTTGGAATTTTAGGAATATATATTTCTTTATCTCCCGCCGATAACCGTTCTTCAACATATTCGTGCCGCATAACTTGCACATCATATTCTTGCATAATCTGCAAAGGCAATATTATAGCAAAGCAACACATCAGGATTAAACAGACGTAATTTTTCACTTTACTCGGTTTCAGAAAAATCCATATTTCAGAATAATTATTATTCAAATAATTAAGTATAAACAAATTAAGACATACAAAAATGAAAACGGTAAGATAAAAAACTCTGTATCCGTTTAGGTTTATAACCATAAACATACCTACAGACATTGCCATTAGCATAAGCATAAATAGTGAAAAGATTACTGTCTCTTTCTTCTTAAAATACCTTATAAATATAATTGCGGCATTTAGAAAGAACAATATCATCATACCTGTTAAAAAAAGTGTAAGCCCAGCAATTACCTTATATTCAGTTGTCCTTGTAAAGCTATATAAGATACAGATTCCGGGATATATTGCTGCAACAATAATATGCCCTATGTAAAAACGATCGTTTGATGCTTCTTTTTTTAGTAAATAAATCTGCATTGCTCCGAAAATAAGTATCCATAGTGTAACCGTGCTGAAATAATCCGAAAATTTTGCAATAACACCAACCGCATATGGAACATTAAAAACCAGACCTCTATAGGCAGACATATCCACTAAAACATACCCAATCATTTTAGGGACGAGAAACATAATGAGCAATCCAACCAATGAACCTGCAAAAAACGCTATATACTTTAGCTTATCTTTTTTGCTTACGATACTGTAAATCAACATAAAACCTGCAAATGTAAAAGCAACAACTGTTGTATTTTCACTATATAACTGCATACATACTGCAAAAAATAAAATTACAATATTGATACCAATTTTTTTAAGTTTATTCCCACTCTGTAAATTCTGCAAAAATCTAATAAAAGCCATACAGATCAAAAAACAAAACAAAGGAATTACGTAGTTTGCAAAGCATGGATTACTCATATAACAATTTGCAAAAAAACCTGATGACGGAATTATAATCAGCAATGAAACTGTTATTTTCTGCCATGTTTCTTTGATGTTGAAAACGAACTCGCAAAGAAATATTATGGTCGTAAGAACCAGCGGTTTAAATATAATTCTAAATAGTGGTACAACCCCAAAAACATAAAGTATAAAATTGCCTAAAATTCTTCCATTCCCCATATGTATGGATGCTTTAAAACAACGCCAAATAGAACCATAGTTGTCTCTCGTTGTAAAATCATCTGTTGAATAAATATTGAACAAGAAAATAATAAAAAGAAAAATATAAATAAAAATAGTCAAAATAATGTTTTCGTATTTATCTTTTTTTTGAGTTTTCATCCTTATTTTCTCCTTTTCAACGGATTTTCCGGCTTTTCGCCGCCGGTGAGGAAGCCGCTGATGTACATAAGATATGCCGAAAGAATCGAAACGACAACGCAAATCGGAATAAGCGTACCCGTGCCGAGACTGCCGTTAAACATGAGTGCGATTACTGCGGCAATTACGGGTACAAAAGAAAGTCTCCAGTGCTTTGCAAGATAGCCTGCGCCGAGCGCACCGAAGAGAGCGGGAAGAACCTGATCGAATGCAGGCTTGAGAGCCGAATCCTCACCGGTGAGGGCAGGAAGAAACGGCGTGAGTGCAAGCACACCGACAGCAAGAATAACGGTGGTAACGATAGATGATGTTGCGGTTGCGATCGTGGAGATAACCTCGTCCGCCTCTGTACCGGGCTTCGTCTTTGCAAGCTCACGGGAATTGAGAACGCAGGGGAGCTTGAGGTTGGTTATGTTTCCGGTGACAAACGAGAGATATGTTGCGCCCGTGCCGAGCATGGGAGCGTAAACGATAATTTCAAGCACAGCCGAGGTCCAGAAAATCGGAATAACCTTCAACAGACCCTCAAAAACCTGTTTAAAGGTCGGCCATGCGTCGAATCTTACGCATATTGCAACGGGAACCGCAACGAGAACGCAGATAGCGGTAACCATAAAAATTCGACCCCATGTGTGAGTGGCGTCCATATAATTACGTTTGGTCTTGTTCATACTATCGGCCTCCATTCAAAGGTTGAAATGCTTTCGGGAAGAACGTAGTGCAGAAGAACAGCCATGCCCATACCGGCGAACATACCGAGCGGCATAACGAACGGCTCAAATTTATCCCACTTGAATTTTTTACAGAGAGCCTGGAGGATAACAACAACTACAACAGACGTTACAAGAACCGCAACGGACATAACACCCGCGCCCGCTCCGACAGGCTTAAGCTTGCCGTTTTCCTTGATTGTCGGAGCCGTGCCCGCAAGAGCATTGCCGATAAATGCGGAGATGAGACCTATAAAGGTTGCGGCCGAAATAATATCGCCGAACTTGTTGTCTCCGCTTGTGTTGTTTGTAACCTTGCCGACCTTTTCCTGAATTTTCTTAAGAAAAATCGGAATAAGCACAAGCGAAAGAATAACGCCGATTGTCATAACCCATGAAACGGCGGCAAAAATTTTCGGATCGGTTATATCCCGACCGAAAACGGCAATGCTTGTACCGTCCCTGAACGATTCAAGTGCCGCCTGAGCTGCCGTGACCTCATACTGAAGATTTCCGACAACGGAAAGTCTTATCCACGGAAGAACGATTCCGAGCGTGCTTGACAGCGTGATAACTGTCGCAAAGATCGCAACCGCCGGAGCGATTGTAAACAGTGCGCTTGACGTGACCGCTTTTTTCATATCTTCAATTGTCAGTCCGACTTCCTTGCCGTGTTTCCACGCTCTTATGAGGAAGAACAACGACTGTACGATAACGAAAATGATAACCATTGCCGCAAGTCCGTACATAAATCCGCTTTCTTTAAAATCCTGCATACATATCCCCCTTGACAGAATAATATGTCAGTTATTTTAACACAAGTTATATTCTTCCGTCAAGTAAAAAAGACGGCTGCTTCCGTTTCCGAATACAGTCGTCTTAATATATTTTTCAATTCTTGCTGTAAACCCTGATAAGTCCGTCGTCATTCACGGTCATTTTGTAGCCCGCTTCAACGTAAGGAGCTTCGTATTCGGCAATTTTGTTCTCGTCAGCACCTCTGAGGTCGAGAACAAGATAATCCGTGTCTGCGCCGCTGTGATAATGCACCTCGTAAATAACGTCGCGCTGTGAAAGCTTCGGCACAAAGAATGTCGACGCCGTCACGCTCGCATCGTCGGGTATTTCTTCGAGCACCTCGGTGATTCTGTTAAACGAGCTTTTGTTAACGCTGTAACTCAGCGAATAGCTGACAATTCTCGGATACATCAGCGACAGCATCATCACAATGCCGACAACCGCCGAGGTGAGCGCAAGATAATTTCTCTTTTTCTTTTCCGTTTCCGCCAGGTTCATCACAGACGCATAGAAAAGGAACGCCGTTATTCCGAAGGAATACTGCTTGCCGAGATCGCATTGATAGTAGTAATCCGACAAAAGATTTATCAGCACCGGACAGATGAGTATCAGCCGTGAGGATTTCTTTGACATAAACGGAAGCATTGTAAGCGGAACAAAAAGCTGAAGGAAATAAATCAGCTTGCCCGAATCCGACGAAATGCCTCTGAACATTTCGTTAAAGACAAGAACGGGAGTCTTGAAAACCGTCTTGACGACGCCCAAAAGTCCCTCGTTCGGGAGCTTCAGGTTGGCGAATCTGTTGGACATTATTCCCTCGCCGAACCGCGAAATACAGAATACGGCGAGTCCGAAATAAACCGCCGAGACAACCATCAGCGCAAAGCCCTTTTTCCAATCCTTGCGAGAAACAAGAATATAAACGGCGAAGATGAAAACGTAGGCAAACGCCTCTTCCTTGACGGTTAAGACGAAAAAGGCAAAGATGAAAAACGGTATATTCCTGCCCTTTTCATAGAAGAAAAACATCCACAGAAGAAAAGGGAGAATAAAGCAATTCTCGTGAAAATCGTAGATACTGCCGTAATTTATCGCCGGATAAGCGAGATACGCTATCGTGAAAAACATCTTCGTAACACTGTCGATTTCATATTTTTTCATCAGCAAGATGAGCGGAACCGCTCCGCTGAGGAGGATAACGGCCTGAGAAATTTCAAGCGTCATTACAGACGGAAAAATGTAATAAATCGGCAGAAGAAGATAGAGCACGGGTGAAAAATGCACCGCGAAATGCGAAAGCAGCTTATCCCTTTCGCAGGTCGAGAGCGGTTGAAGGCTCTCCTTGAGGTGATAGTATATGTTGCAGAAAATGCCGAAATCAAAATTCGGTGCGGTATAAACAAGCACTCTCAGCACCATTATAACACAAAGGAATGCCGTGAAGAACACCGCCGCACATGCAGTCAGTGCCTTACACGCTTTGGGTGAAATGTTCATTTGCAGCCCGGCGTTATGGGCATACATTGCCGCCAAAAACACCGCCGCCGCAAAGCCGAGAATTATAAACTTGTCCGTGACCTTCATCGACGCCTCTATTGTGAAGAGACTGACAGACATAAGTACAAAAACGGGCGCGGTTTTTATATCCTCAAGAAAATACTGAACCGCCGTCTGCGCCGCAAAGAAGAAGAGAAAAACAACGATAAAAACAGCAAGATTTATTGACTGAAAAAGCTTTGCGTCAATCGTGTCGCTTTTGATGAAAAACATCATTACCGAGCCCATAAAAAGCCATGATGAAATCAGCTTTGCAATGAGATCCCTGCCTGCCGCGGCAACCATTCCGTTGCTTTTAATATCCATTTTTTCACTCTCCGTTCATAAGCTTTTGCGAGAACATCACATACTCTCGGGAACCGTAATTCGGAGCATTTCAAGAATATTTTTAATCGTTTCCTTGACGCACACACAAAGGTACAGACGAGCCTGCATAAGCGATTCATCGTCGCACTTTACCCTGCACACATTGTAGAACTTGTGGAACAGCGTTGCCAAATCGACAACATAGCGTGTGATTTTTGCCGGGTCATAGTTTTTTGCCGAGTTGACGATTTCATTCGTCAGACCTGCAAGGTGGCATATAAGCTCGCGCTCTTCCAGCTCCCTGAGCATTTCAAGCTCTTCGTCGGAGCAGTCGCGTGCGTCGATGCCCTCGCTTTTCAGCTTTTTGATAATCGAGCATATTCTTGCGTGGGCATACTGACAGTAGTAAACGGGGTTCTGTGAGCTTTGCTCAACGGCAAGGTCAAGGTCAAACTCCATCTGTGAACCGGGCTCTCTCATATTGAAGAGGAAGCGAACCGCATCAATCGGAATGTCCTCCAGAAGATCGACAAGCGTGATAGCCTTGCCTGTTCTCTTGGACATTCTGACAACCTCACCGTCGCGGGTAAGGCGGACAAGCTGCATAAGAATAACGTCGAGTCTGTCGCCGCCGACTCCGATTGCGTCAAGCGCGCCCTGCATTCTGGCAACGTGACCGTGGTGGTCTGCGCCCCAAACGTCAATCGCCGTGTCGAAATTTCTGATTGAAAGCTTGTTGCGATGGTATGCGATATCCGCCGCGAAATATGTCGGGTTGCCGTTGGCACGGATAAGAACATCGTCCTTAAGCTCAAGCTTGTCTATGCTCTCCTGAGAAAGTCCCTGCTTTTTAAGGCGTTCGGTCTGAACCTCAATGTTCTTGTACCAGAGTGCACCGTCCTTTTCGTAGGTCAAGCCCTTTTCTTTCATAAGCTCGATTGTGTCGGCAAGCTCGCCGTCCTTGTGGAGAACGCTCTCGTGAAACCATGTGTCGTATTCGATTCTGTATTTTGTAAGATTATCCTTCATTGCCCGAATATTCTTCGGCAGCGCAAAATCGACAAGTGCCTTCCTGCGCTCCGCCTCGTCCGCATTTATATATTTGTCACCGTAATTGTCGGCAAATTCCTGTGCGCGGACTTTTATATCCTCACCGTGGTAGCTGTCCTCGGGAAGCTCAACGGCACTCTCTCCTTTGTATATCTGCTGATATCTGACGTCGAGTGAAAGTGCGAATTTATCAATCTGATTGCCTGCGTCGTTGATGTAAAACTCACGGCTGACATCGTAGCCCGCATAGTCAAGCACAGCGGCAAGACAGTCGCCGAGCGCACCGCCGCGGGCATTTCCCATGTGCATGGGACCCGTCGGGTTTGCGGAAACAAATTCGACATTTATCCTTTTGCCCTTACCGTAATCCGAGCGACCGTAGTCCTTGCCCTTTGCGCGAATATCCCTGAGAATATCGGCATAGTAGCGGTCACTGAGAAAGAAATTGATGAATCCCGGTCCCGCAACCTCGACACGTTCAAAATATGTGTCACCGAGGTCTGCTTCGGAAGCAAGCGCGTCGGCAATCTTTCTCGGTGCGTTTCTGAGCTCTCTCGCCCACGCCATAGCGGCATTGGTCGAAAAATCGCCGTTCGCTCTGTCGGCAGGAATCTCAACATTAAAGCTTCCCGACGGAGCAGCGGCAAGCGTGCCCTTTTCGGCAGCCTTTGCAGCGGCATCGGCAATTATTTTTTTCAGGTCGTCCTGAACCTTGTTTACTATGTATGACATTTATATCTTTCCTTTCGGTTTGAGGAATTTTACAATCCTTCCGCTGAGAATTGTGCTATGGTTTAATCGGCAGTTACCGAACAAGGCGTGCGCCTCAATTTGTGCGGTGTTGCCTTAATAAATTTAAACCGTACTTATTTTTCACTCCGTCGTGATGCGGATTCGGTTTTTGCTCAGCAGGCTTCCGTCAACATCGAGCTCATACGCAAATTCAAGCTTTCCGAGCCTGCCGTTCACAAATTCGGAGGCTACCGTATTGGCTGAAATTCCCATAAAAATGTTGCCCACGGGCGTTGAATAGCAGCAGATGTTACGCTTGCCCTTTTCGATTTTCATAACCGTATTGTACGCGCCCTCGCGGACAATTTCAACGCACTCTCCGCCGATGACCCTTATGCAGGTGCTGCAGCCCTTCATCTCATCGGACTGCTCACGGTATCTCACCGTGTAGCTCTCCGCACTTCCTTCGATATCGGCACTCGTTATCATCTCTGAGCGTTCGGGCTTACCGTCAGTCAGATGCATATCGTGAATCGTAATCAGGCAATTCATCTGTCCCACTTCTCCATGGCAAGGGTGAGAAGCCTGTCAATCAGCTCACCGTAAGGAATACCCGACGCGGCGAACATCTTGGGATACATTGAGATTGAAGTGAAGCCCGGAATTGTGTTCGGCTCATTGAGCATAACCTTGCCGTCGCTGCGTCTTACAAAGAAATCGACTCTTGCAAGTCCGCTGCATCCGAGTGCTTTGTATGCGTTGCAGGCTGCGGCTCTGACCTCGTCGATCTTCTCCTGCGGCAGTCTTGCCGGAATATAAAGCTCACTCGACGGATTGACATACTTCGCCTCGAAATCATAAAAATCATTACAGGGAACAATCTCGCCGCAGATTGAGGCTATCGGCTCCTCGTTGCCGAGAACCGCACACTCAACCTCCGCACCGTCGACACCCTCCTCAAGGACGATTTTGGTGTCCTCCCCGAAAGCCTTATCAATCGCCTTTTTGAGCGAATCGGCGTCAACAGCCTTGGTCACGCCGACCGATGAGCCTGCGTTCGCCGGCTTGACAAAAATCGGAAATCCGAGATAATCCTCTGCCCTTTTGTTGTAATCCTCGGGAGCCTTGTCGTATTCATATTTGCCGAAACCGAGCCATTTTGCCTGCGGAATACCGGCGGCATCGGCAAGTGTGTTGGTCATCGCCTTGTCCATACAGCACGCCGAGGAGAGCATATCGCAGCCGACAAAGGGTATTCCCGCAACCTGGAGAAAGCCCTGAATCGTTCCGTCCTCGCCGTTCTTGCCGTGGAGCACGGGAAAAACAACGTCAATATGTATTTTTTCGATTCCGCTCTCACCGAAAACAAGGATTCCGTGATCCTCACGGTCGGGCGAAATAACAGCCTTAGTGAGAGCCTTTTCGTCCTCAAGCCACTTGTCCTCGGGGAGTCTTGAAACGTCGCCGTCATACTTTAACCAGCGACCGTCCTTTGTTATTCCGATAAGGATAAGCTTGTATTTGTCTTTCGGCGTGTTCTCGATTACGGAACGTGCGGAAACGACCGAAACATCATGCTCGCTCGATACGCCGCCGAAAAGAATAAGCACGTTTTTCATTGGAATCACATCCTAAAATATGTTCAGGTAATTATAGGTAATCGCGCCGCAAATCAATCGGCATTTGCCATACCCATACACATTAGATTATGTTATCATAATAGTCAAATCAAGTCAAGAAAAATAACTCCCTCCGTGAATTTATCCGTAAATTTATCTGTACAAATTTGTACAAATTTGCAAAAAAAATAGTGACAAAAATACAATTATATGATATAATCATACGTAAATGCGTACAGTAGTATATTATGCTTATTTTAAGGAGAACAAGATATGGAACTTAACGAGGCTTACGGTTTGATAATAAAAGGCGTTGAGAGCACGATGAACGATCACGGCTTCAGCGTTGTAATACCCGATTCCGTCGAAAAGGGAGCTGTTCCCGTCGCAACAAAGAACGGTGCGACTGTCCTCACCTATACGGGCAAAAAGGGATCGGCGAAGATTGAATTTCTTGAGGGAAAGATATCCCTTTTATGCGCTCAGTCGCAGGCTCAGACGGCTGTTGACGACGATTACAAGCGCATCACAATGACGCTTTTCAATCCCGAAACCGCCGACAACAAGGAGATTAAATACCTTGTCAACGACTTTTGCGACGGCATCAACGAGACCTACGGCAAAAAGAACAAGGGTTCCAAGAAGCTGCCTCAGCCCGTTTCCAAGGCGGAAGCCAAAAGCGGTGCGGCATACTATGACCTTAACACCCTCGGAAGCCGATTCGTTGTTATCTACCCCGAGCTCAAGGAGGTTTACAGGGCGAACGTAACGAAATACGGCGAGTTCCTTGCCGACGAATTTTTCCTCAACTACGGCAACGCCAAGGTTCGCGAGACCGTTCAGCGCAACGATCCCATTCAGATGAGAAAGCTTTTCAATATGCTCAACGAAATATATAACGACGGCACTAATCAGACTCAGAGCGTTATCGTGGTAACTATCCTCGGCTCGCTCTATGACGACGAAAAGCTGCTTGCGAACTGCGTTGACTACATGGACGATATGACGCTTTCCGTTATTGAGACAAATAAGCTTCTCAGGAAATCGTCCGTCAGGGCAAAGCTGGAGCACCCGCCCCTTTACAAGCCCAAAAAGCAGAAAAAAACACCCTCTTTTATGAACACACTGAACGGAGGTAATTAACCGTGGCAAACGAAGAAAAAAACGAACCTATAATTGCCGTGGCAGAGGCGAGCGGCGACGAGCTGCTTGACGAGGCCATGGACACGGTCGTCACCGAGGAATACGGTGCCGATCAGATACAGGTTCTTGAGGGTCTTGAGGCTGTCCGCAAAAGACCGGGTATGTACATCGGATCGACGGGTCCGAGGGGACTGCATCACCTTGTCTACGAGATCGTCGACAACTCAATCGACGAGGCTCTCGCCGGCTTCTGTACCCACGTTGAGGTTGAAATCCTCCCCGACAATATAATTTCCGTCCGCGATAACGGCCGCGGTATTCCCGTTGCAATGCACGAGAAAATGGGTATTCCCACTCTGACCGTCGTTTTGACCGTTCTGCACGCAGGC
Source organism: Eggerthellaceae bacterium (assembly GCA_963616775.1). Taxonomy (GTDB): domain Bacteria; phylum Bacillota; class Clostridia; order Oscillospirales; family Acutalibacteraceae; genus CAG-488. Next base: position 17,580 of record CAVELL010000004.1, read on the forward strand.
GGCAAGTTCGGCGGAAGCGGCTACAAGGTTTCAGGCGGTCTGCACGGCGTCGGCTCCTCCGTCGTTAATGCTCTTTCCGAGTGGATGGAGGCGGAGGTCTCCCGCGACGGGCACGTTCACTATCAGAAATTTTCGCGCGGCAATGCCGTTTGCGATATGAAAGTAATCGGCGACACGGACGAGACGGGAACGCTCATCCGCTTCAAGCCCGACCCCGAAATTTTCACCGAAACAACCGAGTACGAATTTGACGTGCTCGAAAGACGGCTTCGTGAATCGGCATTCCTCAATGCGGGACTTTCAATCAAGCTGACCGATTCAAGAGATCCCGAAAATATTGTCGAAAAAGTTTACTGCTATGAGGGCGGTCTGTCAAGCTTTGTTGAATACATCAACACAAGCCGTGCGCTTACTCCGCTCCATACTCCCCCGATTCACATTTCAACGACCGTCGGCGACAAGTCCGCCGAGGTTGCAATGGCATACAACGACAGCTACAACGAAATTATCCTTTCCTTTGCAAATAACGTTCACACCATCGACGGCGGCACTCACGAAACAGGCTTCAAGACCGCTCTGACCCGTGTTTTCAACGACTACGGCAGAAAATACGGCATACTCAAGGACAGCGACAAAAAGCTTTCGGGCGAGGATGTCCGTGAGGGACTTTCCGCGGTTATCAGCGTCAAGCTGACCGAGGCACAGTTTGAGGGTCAGACCAAGGGCAAGCTCGGCAATACGGAAATGACGGGTATTGTTTCGTCGCTCGTTTACGACAAGCTGATGACCTACTTTGAGGAGAATCCGTCCGTCGCAAAGGCGATTTTCTCCAAGGCTCTCGACGCTTCAAGAGCAAGAGAAGCGGCAAGAAAGGCTCGTGACCTCGCACGGCGCAAGGGTGCGCTCGAAAGCAACTCCCTCCCCGGCAAGCTCGCCGACTGCACAGAAAAAAGTGCGGACAGCACCGAGCTTTACATCGTCGAGGGTGATTCCGCAGGCGGCTCCGCCAAGGAGGGTCGTGACCGACAGTTCCAGGCTATTCTCCCTCTTTGGGGAAAGATGCTCAACGTTGAAAAATCACGCCTTGACAAGGTTATCACCAACGAAAAGCTTATCCCGATTGTTACCGCTCTCGGTACGGGCATAGGCGAGGATTTTGATATAAACAAGCTCAGATATGACAAGGTCGTCATCATGGCTGATGCCGATGTCGACGGTGCACACATCAGAACACTTCTGCTGACATTCTTCTTCAGATATATGAGACCTCTGCTTGATACGGGTCACGTTTATCTCGCCCAGCCGCCTCTTTTCAAGGTCAGCAAGGGCAAAAAGCACGTTTACGCTTTCTCCGACGAGGAGCGCGACAGACTCACGGAGGAAATGGGCGGCGGCTGTGACATTCAGCGATACAAAGGTCTCGGTGAGATGGATCCCATTCAGCTTTGGGAGACAACCATGGATCCGAAAACAAGAATTATGCTCCGAGTTACCCTTGAGGACGCAATGGAGGCGGACGAGACCTTCTCTATCCTTATGGGCGACAAGGTTGAGCCGCGCCGTGATTTCATAGAAAAGAACGCCAAGTACGTTCAAAATCTTGATGTATAAAGGAGGGAAACAGATATGGCTAAACAGGACGGTTATCATCCGGACGAAAACTTCAAGGAAAATCTGGAGAATACCACTATATATAATGTAGATATCAACAAGGAAGTCAGAAAAGCTTTCCTTGACTACTCAATGTCGGTTATCGTTTCCCGTGCATTGCCCGACGTGCGTGACGGTCTCAAGCCCGTTCACCGCCGTATCCTTTATACAATGTATGAAAACAACCTGACACCCGACAAGGCTTACCGTAAGTGCGCCGACACCGTCGGTTCCGTTCTCGGTCGCTATCATCCTCACGGTGACGCTTCCGTTTACGACGCAATGGTCCGTCTTGCCCAAAGCTTCTCAATGAGATACACTCTTGTTGACGGTCACGGTAACTTCGGTTCGATCGACGGCGACCCGCCGGCTGCTTACCGATATACCGAGTCAAGAATGAGCAAAATGGCTCTTAAAATGCTGACCGACATCGACAAGGACACAATAGATTTCACAACAAACTACGATGACAGACTCAAGGAGCCGACAGTTCTCCCCTCCCGTTTTCCTAACATTCTCGTAAACGGTTCAATGGGTATCGCCGTCGGTATGGCAACAAACATTCCTCCTCACAATCTGCGTGAGGTAATTGACGGAATGTGCTGTCTCATCGACAATCCCGACGCTTCGCTTGACGAGCTTATGGAACATATCAAGGGACCCGACTTCCCGACCTACGGCATCATTATGGGTCGTTCGGGAATGAGAGCCGCCTATGCAACGGGTCGCGGCAAGATAGTAGTCCGTGCCCGTGCGGAAATTGTCGAAAAGAAGAACGGTCGCTTTGAGATAAAGGTTACCGAAATTCCTTATAATGTCAATAAAGCAAGACTTATCGAGAGCATTGCCGACCTTGTCAAGGATAAGAAGATTGAGGGTATCTCCGACATCAATGACTATTCCTCCAAGGCAGGTATGCATATCTCAATCGACCTCAAGCGTGACGCAAATCCGCAGGTCGTTCTCAACCGGCTTTATTCCTACACTCAGCTCCAGACAACATTCGGCGTTATTCTGCTTGCGATTGTCAACGGAGAGCCGAAGATTCTTACACTCAAGGATATTCTTCAGAATTATATTGACTTCCAGAAAGAGGTTGTAACGAGAAGAACCCGGTATGACCTCAAAAAGGCTCAGGACAGAGCTCATATACTTGAGGGTCTCCTCACCGCTCTTGATTTTATCGACGAGGTTATCAACATTCTTCGTAATTCAAAGAGCGTCAACGAAGGCAAGGAAGCTCTTATGACGCGCTTCGGGCTTGATGAAATTCAGGCTCAGGCTATCGTTCAAATGCGTCTCGGTCAGTTGACAGGTCTTGAAAGAATCAAGATTGAGGACGAGCTTGCCGAGCTCAAGGCAAAGATTGCCGAGTTCCTTGAGCTTCTCGGAGACGAGCACAAGCTTCTCGGTCTTGTCAAAACCGAAGCAATGGAGATTGCTGACAAGTACGGCGATGACCGCCGCACGGAGATTGTGAATGTTTCCGGCGAGGTTGACATTGAGGATCTTATCCCCGAGGAAACCTGTGTATTCACTCTGACCGATTTCGGCTACATCAAGCGCATTCCGATGTCGGAGTATCAGACGCAACGCAGAGGAGGCAAGGGTATCAAGGGTTTGACAAGGCGTGAGGACGACCTTGTCAAGACAATGTTCACCGCTTCGACCCATGACCATATTGCATTCTTCACCTCAAAGGGCAGAACGTTCAGACTCAAGGGCTATGAGATTCCCGAGGGCTCAAGAACGAGCAAGGGTATGAATATAGTCAACCTGCTTCCGCTTGAGGGCGGAGAGACGATCTCTTCAATGCTCTGCGGCAGCGGCGACGATTACAAATATCTCTGTATGTTTACCCGCAACGGTATTATCAAGCGTTCGGCAGTCAGCGAATATTCAAATATCCGCCGCACGGGCGTTATCGCCATCACACTTGATGAGGGCGACGAGCTTGCATGGGTAAAGATGACAAAGGGCAACGACGATATTATCGTTGCGACCAGGAAAGGTATGTCGATTCGCTTCAATGAGAACGACGCACGACCGATCGGCAGAACCGCGCGAGGAGTTAAAGCAATCGAGCTCAGCGAGGGCGACGAGGTCATCGGTGTTGCGACAGTTGAGGAGGGCAAGTCCATTCTCACCGTCAGCGAAACGGGCTTCGGACGTATCAGCGACTTTGACAATTACCGCGTTCAGTCCAGAGGCGGCAAGGGTCTTATCAACTACCACACAGAAAAGAACGGCGACGTTGCCGCTGTCACATCCGTCAGCGACGACAACGACATCATCCTCATCGCCTCGGACGGCATTATCATTCGTATCCCTGCCGACGGAATCAGCAAATTTGCCCGCCCGTCAAAAGGCGTCCGTGTAATGCGTGTAAACGAGGGTGAAAAGATTGTAACTCTTACTCCCGTCGAAAAAGAGGAAGAAGAGGAAGCTGCGGCTGAGGAATCCGCCGAATCACGCAAAGCTTCCGAGCAGACAGAGGAATAATCGAAACACAAAAGTAATGTAGGAGGCGCTTATGGAGCTTAGAAAAAGCTCAAATCTGAAAGCTTTTATTTTCAGGAACTATCATTTGTTCGCTATGCTCCTGTTCGTGCTTATCAGTGCATATTTCACCTTCAAGACAGAAATTGCCGCCGACGACTTTCATTACCGACAGGTTGCCGTTTGTTCACCGTCTGTTATACTTCAATATCTCAAATGGCATTATATGGCTGAAAACGGACGTTTGCTCGTTCATGTTTTCGTCATACTGATGCTGAGAAACAAGTTCACTTTCGTGCTTTGGAAGGTGCTCACCGTGGCAGGACTGATTGCTTACTGCAACCTGATTGCCAAAATGGCTGCCGCCGCACGTGAGCAGTACCGTTCAGCCGTAATGACCGTCATATTCTTCTTTATGACGATAGTAAACATCTACACCTACTCCGTTTACTGGCTGACCGGCTCGTTCAACTACTTTTATCCGACTCTTTTCCTGCTCGCAATTATGTATCTCAGCAGGAAAAAGCCCGATTCACCTGCTCTCATTCCGCTTGCTCTGCTCTGCGGCGCAACAACGGAGCAGGTCGGCATAATGTGCATAGGCTGGTTTTTCCTGCTGACGCTCGACGGAGTTTTCAAAAAGAGAAAGCCGAGTACCGTATATATCACGTGTACGGTTCTTGCCGCGGCAGGCTATGCAACGGTTATGCTTTCACCCGGTATCGGCATAAGAATCAACGACCAGGGCACACACGGACTTCTCAATTACGGTATAAACCTTATCAAACTTCTCAGGAAAAACTGGATTGACAATCTCGGTATGGCATTCTTTATGTCGATGATAATCCTCGGGGTTTGCTACTGGCTTTACAAATTCAAAAAGAATTGCGGCATTTCTTCAAGGATTACCGTTCCCGTGATAATCTTTCTCACTGTGTCGAACATTTTGAATTTCACCTGCAAGCTTGTTTTACAGCTTCACCACACCCTGCTTGACAGCAACATCAAATTTTCGCACGGCTTCAACACCGCGTACTGCATTTTCTGGTTCGCATATCTTTTGGTTTTCACCGTTTCCCTGTGTTACGTAACCGTAAAGATATACACCGAGCGCAAGGAATTTGTCGTCAGCGCAAGCGTTATTCTTGCCGTCGGCTCACAGATTATGATGTCTGCCGCCATATCGGCGCCGAAGCGATGCTGTCTTTGCGGAACAACGACGTTTATGTTTTTCATTATATATACGCTGAGAAATATGTACACGGATTTCAAAGAGTCTCTGACGCTGAAAAAGCCGAACCGAAAGCATCCGCCGCAGTCCATGCGGAAAAGCCTTGCTCTTGTGCTCTGCGCTTTCGCCTGTGTCTTTCAGGTTATGTTTTTCGGTCATTTCAGATACACCTTTGTTGATTTCGACAAATGCACATTCGAGCCTCTCAGCTCGGAGCAAATGACGGAGCTGACCGACAACAGAGCCGCAAGCAACAAGATTTATTTCCTCAGCGAGGACTCCGCATGGAGAGCCCCTTACAACGTTATCGACTTTTCACTTTTTTCATAAGAAATAAAACAGGAGTATAAAAAAGAAAATGAATGCAAAAACAACTGATTCAATTAAAAAGTTTTTTCAAAATTACTATCATTTTGTTATATTATTTCTTTTTACACTTTCAAATATTTATATCGCATATAACATTGAACTTGCCGTTGATGATTTTTGGTTTAAAGAATTTGCCGTTTGTTCTCCAAAAATAATATTTAAATATTTTCAATGGCACTATTTATAAGGAAAACGGCAGGTTGCTTGTTCATATCTTAACCGTAATATTTTTGCGAAATAATATTACCTTTATTGTATGGAAAGTCCTTTTGGTTTTCTCCTTAACAGTTCTCTGCTTGCTGATTGCAAAAATAATCTCAAGTGATAAAGCACAATTTAAACGTTCTGTTGCAATAACCGTTTTTGTATTTATGACTGTTTTGACAAATATATACGACGGCTCCGTATATTGGCTTACAGGCTCATTCAATTATTTCTTTCCGGTTTTATTGCTTTTAGCAGTTATGCTTTTATCAATAAAAAAGCCCGGGTCTTTCTTGCTTCCGATTCTTGGATTTATCTGCGGAGCTACAACAGAGCAACCGGGGCTCATGGTTATAGGTTGGTTTGTTTTGTTGATTTTTGATCAATTTATTCAAAAAAAGAAGTTGAATATCTATTTCCTTATTTGTGCTGTTTTTTCTGCTATAGGATATGCAACAGTCATTTTGTCTCCAGCAACAAACACTCGTATTAATAATCAAGGCAAACAAACATTTCAGGAGATTATTATAAATGTTTTGAAAGTAATACGCAGAAATTGGCTTGATAATATAAGCTTAATATTTTTTGAGACATTCTTGGTAATTTCAGTATGTTTTTGGCTTTACAGATTCAGTGTAAAAGGAACTCCACGCCGTAAAGCTTCAATTTTGTTGACAATATTTTTAATTGCATTTGACATATTGAATTACGGAATGAGATTCCTGTTATATATTTGCGGCACATATTTTCAAAAAATAGTCTTTTCGGCAACAGTCAACTATATTGTAGCTGCACTTTGGTTTATATATCTGATTGTTCTAAGTTTTTGTTCAATTTATGTCGTTATAAAAATATACATTCGACAAAAGAATTTTATAATCTTTTCATCAACAATTTTAGGCGTTGGCTCTCAAATAATGATGTCAGCCTCTAATTATGCACCTCTTCGCACATGTTTTTCCGGCGTAGTAATGCTATTGTTTTTTATCGTGTATTCACTTAATATGATGTACACAGACTCAAAAAAGGATAACTGTAAATTATACAAAAAGATTACACCTTACATTTTAAAATCCGCTACATGTATATGTTGTATCTTTGCCTGCTTATTTCAAATTGCTTTTTCTCATGTGTTTCGCTTTAGCTATATTAATGATGGAACTGAAAAGCAAACATATTCCCCGCTTACGTATGAAGGATTAATTATTGAAACTACCGGCAGAGAAATCAAAAATCATAAATTTTTCTCTGATCCAAATTCTTCTTGGAATGAGGAATACGATGTTTGGGATTTTTCTTTGTACAATTAATCCCGACAAATAAACTGTAACAAATAGTTTTGCATAGGCAAACTAAATTATTAAAGGATTTTCAAATAAACTCAAACGGAGGTACTATATGAATATTGCTATTATCGCTCACGACGCAAAGAAAGAACTCATGACTCAGTTCTGCATCGCTTACTGCGGAATCCTCAGCCGTCACAGGCTGTTTGCGACCGGCACAACAGGTAAGCTTGTCGCCGACGCTACGGGTCTTGAAATCACAACATTTCTCCGCGGTTCTCAGGGCGGCGACCAGCAGATCGGTGCGCTCATCGCCTGCAATGAGATAGATATGCTTCTCATGTTCAGCGATCCGCTGGATCCCAAGGAGCACGAGCCCAATGTCACAAGTCTGCTGAGACTCTGCGACGTTCACAATGTTCCGGCGGCTACAAATATCGCTACCGCCGAGGCTCTCATACATTCGCTTGACAGAGGCGACCTTGATTGGCGCGACATCGTCAATCCCAAGCATTGATTTTCTGCAAAACAAATCGGTTTTGCGGACGGGATAACTGCGTCCCGACGCACCCGTAGCCGTTTATTAAGGCAGGATTCTCGGAGGAAGCTTATGCGCTGTAAAAACTGCAAAAAGGAAATTGCCAATCCCAATTTTTTGAAATGTCCGCACTGCGGCAAACCGATCAAGCACAAAAAGAAAAGAAATCCGCAGGAGCTTGCTCTTGCCGTCGGATTTTTCACGGTCGGTGCGCTGTTTGTTGTACTTACCTTTTTCAGTCTCTTTTTTAAATGCGCTTACTATTCCGAGATAGCGATGATCATTGCCGTTATCGTCTTTATGGTCTCGGTGCCGTTCATTTACGGCAATTACCACGGGCTTAAGGTCAAGTATTCGGAGATTATCGGGGCTGTCGTAGCTCTGCCTTTCATTGCGAACTGGCTTGCCATCGTTGTTTTCGGCAAGGTCAGCGTCAATTACGGCGGACTTTCAAATGTTTATTATATCTTCACGATCTGTGCAATAGTTCTGACGGACATCTTTCTGCTGCTCAGGTCGGCAGAGGTTTTGAAAAAGCCCGAAGTTTTCTCGTGGCTGTCGCTGTCACTCGGCGTTGCGGCAATGATATTCACGATAATATACTTCGCCGTCTCCGGCGTTGCAAAGAGCTTTGCGGTCGCAATTATCGCGGTACAAAGCCTTGTACCGGAGTATATGGCATTTCACATACTGATGACGGATCACAGGAAAGATATTTTCAAATAACATACAGGAGTTTTTATATGGCACTTATTACCAAGGCTATAAAGGGAACGCAGGATGTCCTCCCCTCCCAGAGCCACAAGAATCAGTTTATCGAAAGCACGATGCTCAGCATTGCCGAGGATTTCGGATTCAAGGAAATCCGCACACCTGTTTTTGAGCATACGGAGCTTTTTACACGTTCGGTTGGTGACACGACCGATGTTGTCCGGAAAGAAATGTACACGTTTGACGACAAGGGCGGCCGCTCTATCACCCTCAGACCCGAGGGCACGGCAGGTGCGGCAAGAGCCTTCCTTGAGCACGGACTCCAAAACGAGCCGATGCCGCAGAAGGTCAGCTATGTCACCTCCTGCTACCGTTACGAAAAGCCGCAGGCAGGCAGACTCCGCGAGTTTCACCAGTTCGGTGTCGAGTGCTACGGCACCGCTTCCCCTGCCGCCGACGCAGAGGTCATTTCGCTCGGCAATGAGCTTTTCGGCTTCCTCGGTGTGGGCAGAATCAGCCTTGAAATAAATTCAATCGGCTGTCCGACCTGCCGCAAGAAATATCAGGAGTCACTCAAGGCATATTTTGAGTCGCACAGGGATGAGCTTTGCGAGACCTGCCTTGAAAGACTTGACAGAAACCCGATGAGAATCCTCGACTGCAAAAGTCCGATCTGTCACGGGATCGGTCAGGGTGCGCCGATAATTCTCGACTACCTCTGTGACGAGTGTCACGACCACTTTGAAAAAGTTAAAGCATACCTTGATGCAATGGGTATTTCATATACGGTAAATCCGCACATTGTCCGCGGACTTGATTACTACACACGCACAGTGTTTGAGTTCGTTACCGATGCGCTCGGTGCTCAGAGTGCCGTCTGCGCGGGCGGACGCTACGACGGTCTTGTCGAAGAGCTCGGCGGACCTCACATCCCCGCTCTCGGCTTTGCGCTCGGACTCGAAAGAATACTTCTTCTTTTGGAGGCGCAGGGAATTGAGCTTCCTGCCGCCGATGTCCCCGAGATGTATATCGGCAGTATCGGCGATGCGGCACTCACCAAGGCGGCGGCTCTTGCGCTTGAGCTTCGCCAGTCCGGCATCAGCGCACAGTTCGATGTTGTCGGCCGCTCCGTCAAGGCTCAGATGAAATATGCCGACAAAATCGGCGCAAGATTTACCACCGTCATCGGCGATGACGATATTGCCGCCGGTGTCGCAAAGGTAAAGAATATGGAAAGCGGCGAAACTCAGGAAATTTCTCTTGACTCCTTTGCCGATGATTTTATGGAATATTCACTTCAGTCGGCGGCAATGAAGCTTCAGGGAGCTGCCGCCGAGGATATGGATAATATAGATTTGAGCAAGATATTGGGAGGCTTAATATAATGGACTTTATGACAGGTTTAAAACGAACCGACTTTTGCGGCGACCTCAGAATCGGCGACGTCGGCAGAGAGGTTGTCGTTGCCGGCTGGGTTCAGCGTCAGCGTGATCTCGGTGCGCTCATCTTTATTGATCTGCGCGACAGAACGGGCATTGTACAGCTTGCTTTCGGCGAAAGCACGGACAAGGAAATATTTGACAAGGCTTTCACCGCCAGGAGCGAATTTGTGCTCATGGCAAAGGGTACTGTAAGGGAGCGTTCCTCAAAGAACAAGGACATTCCGACCGGAGAAATTGAAATTGACGTTACGGATCTCCGCGTGCTCGGCAAGAGCGAGACTCCGCCGTTTGAAATCGTCGAGGACTGCCAGACCTCCGAGCTTACAAGGCTCAAGTACCGCTATCTCGACCTTCGCCGTCCCGATCTTCAGCGCAACATAATAATGCGCCACAAGATATGCAAGATTACGCGCGACTATTTTGACGAAAACGGCTTCATTGAGATTGAAACTCCGATTCTTATCCGTTCCACTCCCGAGGGTGCCCGCGACTTCCTTGTTCCGAGCCGTATCCATAACGGTACATTCTATGCTCTCCCCCAGTCACCTCAGCTTTACAAGCAGCTTTCCATGGTTGCCGGCTTTGACCGCTATATGCAGATCGCCCGCTGCTTCCGTGACGAGGATCTCCGTGCAGACCGTCAGCCCGAATTTACACAGATTGACCTTGAAATGTCCTTCGTTGACATGGAGGACGTTCTTCACATCGGCGAGGGCTATATGAAGCGTGTGTTCAAGGAGGCTCTCGGAGTTGACATTCAGCTTCCGCTTCCCAGAATCACATACAAAGAGGCTATGGAACGCTTCGGCTCCGACAAGCCCGACACTCGTTACGGCATGGAGCTTTACGACCTCAGCGACATTGTTAAGAGCTGCGGCTTCGGCGTGTTCAGCAACGCGGTAAAGGACGGCGGTTCCGTTCGCGGAATCACAGCAAAAAATGCCTTTAAGTCTCTTTCGAGAAAAGAGATTGACAAGCTCACGGATTCCGTAAAGGGCAACGGTGCCAAGGGTCTTGCTTGGGCAAGGCTCGGTGAGGACGGTACTGTTTCGTCCTCATTCGCAAAGTTTATCACGGAGGACGAGCTTAAAGCCATCCTCGAAAAGGCGGGCGCAGAGGCAGGCGATGTTGTTCTCATCATCGGCGACGTTAAAAACTCCATTGTTTTCAACGCTCTCGGTGCACTCCGTCAGGAGGTTGCCAAGAAGCTTGATATCATTCCTCAGGGTCAGTACAATCTCCTTTGGATAACGGAGTTCCCGTTCTTCGATTGGGACGAAGACAGCAAGACGTGGGTTGCTATGCACCACCCGTTCACCGCTCCGATGGACGAATGCCTTGAATACCTTGAAACAGACAAGGCAAAGGTAAGAGCAAAGGCTTACGACCTTGTTCTCAACGGAATCGAGCTTTCGTCCGGTTCAATCAGAATCACCAACCCGGAGCTTCAAAGCAGAATATTCACTCTCCTCAACCTCACTCAGGAGGAGGCTTACGCAAAGTTCGGCTACCTGCTCGACGCATTCAGATACGGTGCACCGCCGCACGGCGGAATGGGCATCGGACTTGACCGTCTCGTAATGCAAATGCTCGGCTGTGAAAGCCTGAGAGACGTTGTTGCTTACCCGAAGGTTCAGAATGCAAGCGAGCCGATGACAGGCTGTCCCGCAGAGGTTGACGACCTCCAGCTTGACGAATTGGGAATCAAGCTTAAATAAAACAATTAAGGCAACCCCGCAATTGGAATGTTGCCTTAAAAATACGGCTGTGATGAAAACGAAAATTCATCACAGCCTGTTTTTATTGTTATTATGGCAATACCGCACAATCAGGGTGTGTGAATTGCCTCATTATTTTCTGAGCGGCTCGGTGTGCCATATATCGCGTGCATACTCGTTGATTGCTCTGTCGCAGGCAAAGCGTCCCGCGCCAGCAATATTCATAAGCGACATTCTGTTCCATGTGTCCCTGTCGGTGAAAAGCTGCTCCGCCCTTGCCTGAGCCGCCTTGTAGTCGGCAAAATCGGCAAGAACCATATACGGGTCATGGTGAGTAATCGTGCCGCCGATTTCCGGAAATACCGTTCCGTTGATACCGCCGTTGATAAAATCAACAACTCTTCTTATGTCGGCATTGTTCTGATAATAGTTCATAGGGTTGTATCCGATTCTCTTGAGCTCATTAACCTCGGGAGTGCTCATACCGAAGATGATAATGTTGTCGCTGCCGACAGCCTCGTGAATTTCAACATTTGCGCCGTCCATCGTTCCGAGGGTGATCGCACCGTTAATCATCAGCTTCATATTGCCGGTTCCGCTTGCCTCCGTGCCCGAAAGCGAAATCTGTTCGCTTATATCTGCGGCAGGCATAAGGTTCTCCGCCATCGTGACGTTGTAGTCCTCAAGATACACGACCTTCAGGCGTCCTTTGACATCGGGGTCATTGTTGATAAGGTCGCCGAGAGCACAGATAAAGCTGATAATCTTCTTTGCCATAAAGTAACCGGGAGCGGCTTTTGCGGCGAAAATATAGGTGTGCGGAGTAAAGTCCCCGTCGGGATTCTCTTTGATTGCAAGATACTTTGAAAGAATATGGAATGCGTTAAGGTGCTGACGCTTGTACTCGTGCAGTCTCTTGACCTGAACATCAAAGATCGAGTTGGGGTCAAGCTCAACACCGTTGGACTTTTTCACAAGCTCGGCAAGCTTCTGCTTGTTGTGAAGCTTGATTGTTTCAAGCTTTTTGAGAACCTCTGCGTCATCGGCATAAGCTCGGAGCTTTTCGAGCTCATTTCCGTTATAAACAAATCCGTCGCCGATGAGACCTGTGATGAGCTTTGTCAGCTCCGGGTTGGACTGGCAAAGCCAGCGACGATGAGCGATACCGTTTGTAACGTTTGTGAATTTATCGGGCGTGAGAGAGTAGAAATCCTTGAAAACGCTCTCCTTTAGTATCTCGGAATGGAGAGCGGAAACGCCGTTGACGCAATGTGAGCCTGCGACCGACATATTTGCCATTCTGACAATGCCGTTTGAAACGACAGCCATCCTTTCAACCTTATCCGCATCGCCTGTTGAATTCCAGACATAGCTGCGGAAACGGTTGTCAATCTCCTTTGTAATCTCGTAAATTCTCGGAAGAAGCCGCTTGAACAGATCCTCCGGCCAGCACTCAAGGGCTTCCGCCATAACCGTGTGGTTGGTGTACGCCACGGTGTCGGTGACAATGCTCCACGCCTCGTCCCAGCCGTAGCCGCAGTCGTCGAGCAGTATTCTCATAAGCTCGGGAATTGCAAGCGTCGGGTGGGTATCGTTGATGTGTATAGCTATTTTATCGGCAAGGTTTTCGACCGTGCCGTAAAGTCTCAGGTGGTTGTTGATGATGTCCTGAACGGAAGCCGAAACAAGGAAATACTGCTGACGAAGACGCAGGCTCTTGCCCTCCGGGTGATTATCGGACGGATAGAGAACCTTGCTTATGACCTCTGCCATTGCGTTCTGCTCCATCGCGCGCATATAATCGCCTTGGTTGAACATATCCATATCAAGACCGGGAGCCTTTGCGCTCCAAAGACGGAGAACGCTGATGCCCTTGCCGTCCTTGCCGGAGACATACATATCATAGGGAATTGCCTTGACCTTGTTGCAGTCACGCTGCTCGACGTGGTGGTACTGATTGTCCCAGCTCTCGTCAACCCAGCCCTCAAAGAGAATGTCGACCGCTTCCTCCTCACGCGGAACAAGCCATACCTCACCGCCGGGAAGCCAAAAATCGGGCAGTTCCGTCTGCCAGCCGTCAACAAGCTTCTGCTTGAAAATTCCGTATTCATAAAGAATCGAATAGCCCTTTGCAAAATAGCCCTGAGATGCAAGACCGTCAAGATAACAGGCGGCAAGTCTGCCGAGACCGCCGTTGCCGAGACCTGCGTCGGGCTCGCAGTCGTAAAGCTTGTCGAGCTTTATACCGAAATCCTTGAGTGCGGATTCCATTGTCTTGGTAAGATTGAGATTGTAAAGGTTGTTTTTGAGCGAACGACCCATCAGGAACTCCATGCAAAGATAGTAAATCTTCTTTGAATCCGACGTCTTTGCCTCGTTGTGGAACTCCTTTCTGCCCTGCATCATCATATCGCGCAGAATGAGCGCAATTGCCTTATAATAATGCTCATAGGTAGCCTCCTCCGTCGAAACGCCGTAAAAATGGGAAAGCTTATTCGTGATGAGCTCCTTGGCTTCCTTTTTTGTCAGTTTATAGTTCATGGTAACCTCCGGTAAACTAATTATTCTCTGAATTATTTTATACCACTTTTCAAAAAAATACAACTCCCTATTTCGACCCGCTTATACGAATTTTATACCTGTATTTTATGCAATTCAACGGAAAAAATATCATATTTTTCATAAATACAAATATAAATATAAGTTTTAAACAAAAAATCGTAGGTTTTGCTCGGCAACAGCATTGCGCAATCGCCGCAAAATCGCTTCAGACGACAAAAAAATCGCAAAAAACTCTTTATTCGCAATAAAATTTATAGTATAATGTTTAATGACTTTAGTATTGGTAGTGTTATACACAATTATTCTGCGGAGGTAAGGTTATGGGAAAAAATAAGGTAAGACTTACTATCGGAGGTTTGGATTACTATATCACCACCGACGAGGACATATCGTATATGAAAAATCTCGGTGAGGATCTTGATGACGAAATAGTCGGTCTCATTCACAATCACCCGCGCCTGTCACAGGTTCAGGCGGCGGTTCTCTGCGCTCTCGATTACGCCGACAGACTCAAGCAATCCGAAAAATCCAACGATTACCTCAAATCACAGATTCAGATGTATATGGAGGATTCGGCAAAGGCAAAAACCGAGGCTGAAATGGCTCGCCGTGAAGCAGAGCGTATGACCAGGGATCTCAGAAGCATACGCCGCAGTCTTGAAGAAAAGGATATGTTATGATAAAACCCGAAATTCTTGCTCCGGCAGGATCTTATGAATCGCTTGTTGCCGCCGTGCGAAGCGGAGCCGACGCCGTTTATCTCGGCGTCAAGGAGCTGAACGCTCGACGCAATGCGGAAAATTTTGATTACGAACAGCTCAAAGAGGCTGTCGAATATTGTCACAGACACAGGGTAAAGGTTCATCTTGCGCTGAATACTCTTGTTTCGGACGGCGAACTTGAAAAAGCTCAGGACGCTGTCCGAATTGCTTGTGAGGCGGGAGTCGATGCAATAATCGTGCAGGACGTCGGGCTTGCCGAGCTCATTCACCGAACCGCTCCCGATATGCCGCTTCACGCGTCAACCCAGATGTCGGTACAGACTGCGGCAGGACTGAAAAGGCTGAAGCGTCTCGGCTTCACCCGTGCCGTTCTGCCCCGTGAGCTTTCCAAGGAAGAAATCCGCAAGCTCTGCAAAAACTCCCCCATTGAGCTTGAATGTTTTGTGCACGGAGCACTTTGTATGTGCGTCTCGGGTCAGTGTCTTTTCAGCGCGGTTCTCGGCTCGCGAAGCGGAAACCGAGGAGCCTGTGCTCAGCCCTGCCGTCTGCCCTTCGGCGCACCTTACGGAACAGGGCACGACCTGAGCCTCAAGGATTTGTCGCTCATTGATTACATCGGCGAAATGGCTGAAATGGGCGTCTGCTCGTTTAAAATCGAGGGCAGAATGAAACGCCCCGAATATGTTGCCGCCGCAGTCAAGGCTTGCCGCAACAGCGTGGACGGGATAACAGACAACGCTCTGAGAGACGATCTGCGATCCGTCTTTTCCCGTTCGGGCTTTACGGACGGTTACTACCGTGCCAAGCTCGGCATTGATATGTTCGGAACGCGCCGCAAGGACGACGTTACCGCAGCGTCCGGTGTGCTGAAAAAGCTTGAAAAGCTTTACGTGAAGGAAGTTGCAGACACAAAAATCGACCTTGCGTTTACCGCCGTCAGAGGTGAACCGATATCGCTCGCCGCGCGCGCGGATTCAAAAAATGTTTTTGCCGAGGGAGATCCTCCGCAGGATGCAATGAACAAAGCGACTACCGCCGAATCGGTTGATGCCCAGCTCAGAAAGGTCGGCGGAACGAGGTTTGTCTGCGGCGAAATTGACATTGAGCTTGACGACGGACTTTTCATTCCCGTTTCCGAAATTAACCGACTGCGCCGCGAAGTCATCGACGAGCTTGACAAGACTCCCTCTGCGGCAAAAAAATTCACGCCGGAATACATTAAGAATATTCCCCACATTCCCGCAAAAAAACGTTTGATCTGCCGCTTCGCCGACGTTGACAATATCCCCGAAAACTGGGACTATATTGAACAGATTATCGTTCCGCTCGGCGAGGAGCAAAGGGTTAAAAGGTCGCTCAGAGTCAGCGTTGAAGTGCCGAGAGGTATTTTTTCGTCCGATGAAAGGGTGCTTGAAAGGCTCAAAGCAGCAAAGGAGTACGGAATTGCCGAGGCGTGGGCAGGAACGCTCGACGGCATTGCGCTTATTCAGAAAGCAGGTCTCAAAGCCAACGCATTCTTGGGCTCAAATGTTTTCAATACGCTTTCCGTTCAGGTGCTCTCCGATATGGGAGTACACAGGATACTGCTTTCTCCCGAGCTCACGCTCGCTCAGGCGCAGGCAATCGGCGGAGATGCGCCGCGCGGTGTTTTTGCCTACGGCAGACTGCCTTTGATGTTGACAAGGAACTGCCCTCAGAAAAACGGCAAAACCTGTGCGGAATGTAAGCGAACGGGCAAGCTCATTGACCGAAAAGGAATCGAATTTCCGATCGACTGCCGTTCGGGATGCAGCGAGATTCTCAACAGCGTTCCCGTATATATGGCGGACAGGCTCGGCGAAATCAGAAATATGGATTTCTCGCTTCTGTATTTCACCGACGAGAGCCGCGAAAAAGCCACGGAAATCATACACGACTATATAAAGGGCACCAAAAAGCCCCACGGTGAATTTACAAGAGGACTCCTTTACCGAGGAGTTGAATAAGAAAAAGTAATGCCGCAGGAACCAACCCGCGGCATTGTTTTTTTGTATCTTACTTCTTCTTTTTTCCGAATGAAAGTTTTGGGAGCTTTATACGCGGTTCCTTTGAAACCTCGTCGTCGAAGGCGTCGCTCTTCTTCCAGATATGAACCACGCCCTCGTCATTGAGAAGCTTGATTATGATTATCAGTATCGGGACAAGGAAGATACCGATAAATCCGAAGAGCTGCGAACCGATATACATACCCATAAGGGTGACGAACGACGGCAAGTCAACCGTTCCGCCGACAATTTTCGGTTCGATGATCTGTCTGACTACATAGATTATCGCATAAACCACAAACAGTCCTATTGCCAGTCCAAGCTTGCCCGTTATCAGGCTGTAGAGTGCCCACGGAACCATAAACGTACCCGTTCCGATTACGGGAAGAATGTCCAGTACGGCAATAATCAGCGACAGTGCAACTATATTGCCGTCCTTGTATATCCCGATAAAAGTGAGGAGATTCAATCCGACAAATATCTCAAATCCCGTTATGCAAATGATGAGAACATACGATTTGATCAGCTTTCCGAGCGACTTAAACACAATCCGCTTTGTTGCAGAAAGCTTTTTTTCATTTTCTGCGGATATCTGACCCTTAATGAATTTAACAAGCCGGTCGTAGTCCACAGCCATAAAGCATGAAGAAACTATCGCTATCATAACGGCAACGAACACAGACGGGATCTGCTTCGCCGTGCTCCAAATTCCGCTCAGCGGAGTTGAAAGGCTTGAAAGCGAGAACTTCTCTCCGTTCGACGCCTTATCCACAATAAAGCTTGCGATTTCCGTTGCGCTCTTTTCTTTCAATGCTTCAAAGAACGGTACCATTGACCGGGTTGCTTTTGCCTCAAGACTGTCGGGCAAAAATCCGACGACGTTCAGCGACCAATTCTTGACGTTCTCAATCAAGGTCGGAATATCCGTCAGCTTTGACTGGATAAAGGCAATGAGACTCTTTATTCCGTCAACAAGCTTCACACCGATAAGCGAAATCAATGCGGCCATAATCAAATACAGGAGGAGAACCAAAACAGTTGCCGTTATCCCCTTTTTTATTTTTATCTTTCCCGTTATAAAATTAGTCGGTCTTTGCACAATTACGGCAATAAAAAAAGCAATAAGGAACGGTGCAAACATCGAGAAGCAGTATTTCAAGAATAAATATGCCAAACCTAATACAATGGCATAATAGACTATATTTATAATTTTTTTGCGTCTGATTTCGACTTTATCCATATTTTCACTCCCTCGGTAACATTACCGTTTATACTGAATATATTATACCATAAAAGAGCTTAATGCAAATAAAATTAAGAAAAAAAAGAAAATTTTTTAAAAAAAGCTTTATTATTTGACAGTTTTATGATAAACTATATCGGTATATTGAGGTTTTGTTGCCCAAACAAAACAGGGAGTTGAAAACAATGGATATAGCTGTTTTAGGCTACGGCGTTGTTGGTTCAGGAGTTGCGGAGGTTATTTCGCTCAACAGCCGGAAAATTGCCGACAAATGCCGCCCGGAAAGTATAAGCGTCAAGTATATTCTTGACCTGAGAAAATTTCCGGGAGATAAAAACGAGAACAAAATAATTGACGACTTTAACATTATTCTCAACGATGATGATGTCAAAATAGTTGCGGAGGCAATGGGCGGTCTGCACCCCGCATTTGAATTTATTTCCGCCTGCCTTGAAAAGGGCAAGTCCGTCGTCACCTCAAACAAGGAGCTTGTCGCCGAAAAGGGCGATATCCTGCTTGAGCTTGCGGCAAAAAACAATGTAAACTTTATGTTTGAAGCGAGCGTCGGCGGAGGTATTCCCGTGCTTCGCCCGATTTTCCAATGTCTTTCGGCAAACGAAATTACCGAGGTTGCCGGAATACTCAACGGAACAACAAACTTTATTCTTTCTAAGATGATTTTCGATTCAATGAGCTTTGCGGACGCACTTAAGCTTGCTCAGGGAAACGGCTATGCCGAAAAGGATCCGACCGCCGATGTCGAGGGCTTTGACGCGTGCCGCAAGGTTTGTATCCTTGCCGCCCTCTGTTTCGGCAGACACGTTTATCCCTCATCGGTTCATACCGAGGGAATAACGAAAATCACGCTTGAGGACGTCGAATATGCGCGCTCATGGGGCGGAGTGATCAAGCTCCTCGGCAGGGCGGCGAAGGTCGGCGACGGCATCTCCGCAATGGTTACTCCCGCATTCGTTTCCGATTCAAGCATACTTTCGGGCGTCAACGGTGTATACAACAGCGTGCTGGTTCGCGGCAACGCCGTCGGCGATGTTGCTTTCTACGGTCAGGGAGCCGGTAAAATGGCAACCGCAAGTGCCGTTGTTGCCGATGTAATCGACTGCGCTCAGAACATCGGGCATAACAGGGGCATCAAGTGGAACAAGGCATCCGACGGATATGTTGTTGATTGCAACAACGTTGAAACCGCACTGTATGTCCGCGCTGTCGGTAATAAAGCGGAGGCTCTCGCAAAAGCCGAAGAGGTTTTCGGCGGCGTACAGATGCTTTCAAGAAGCAATGCTCCCGAAAACGAGTTCGCCTTTGTAACCCCGCGGGACAGGGAGGGCACCCTGCGCGAAAAGCTTGCAGAGCTTGAAGGAATCGAGATTCTTTCAACAATAAGAACCGTTAATTTTTAAAGCAAAATTTTTAAAAAATCTTACTGCGCAATTCGCACAACCCAATTGTACGGTATTGCCTTAATAATAAAAAGTGGTGAATTGATATGGGACTTATAGTTCAGAAATTCGGCGGCAGCTCGGTCGCCAACACAGAACGTGTGATGAACGTTGCAAAAATCGTAACGGATACTTACAAAAAAGGAAATGACGTTGTTGTTGTCGTTTCCGCTCAGGGAGACACAACGGACGACCTTATTGCCAAAGCGAAGGAGATCAGCTCTCACAACTCAAAAAGAGAAATGGATATGCTCATGGCGGCAGGCGAACAGATTTCAATCGCTCTGCTTGCAATGGCTATTGAGGAGCTCGGTTGTCCTGCAATTTCTCTCCTCGGCTGGCAGGCAGGCTTCCGCACCGACTCCGTTTACTCGGCGGCAAGAATAAAGAAGGTTGAAACCGACCGAATCAAAACGGAGCTTGACAACCGCAAAATCGTTGTTGTCGCCGGCTTCCAGGGTCTTAACAAATATCAGGATATGACGACCCTCGGCAGAGGCGGTTCCGACACAAGCGCAGTTGCCATTGCCGCGGCTCTCAACGCAAACAGATGTCAGATTTTCACTGACGTTGACGGTGTTTACACCGCCGACCCGCGCAAGGTTAAGGGCGCACGCCGTCTTGAGGAAATCACTTATGACGAGATGCTTGAGCTTGCGACTCTCGGCGCGCAGGTGCTTAACAACCGTTCGGTTGAAATGGCTAAAAAATACAATGTTGAGCTTGAGGTTATTTCAAGCCTTAACCCGATTCCGGGAACAATCGTAAAGGAGACCACCAAAATGGAAAAGATGTTAGTCAGAGGCGTAACAAAGGATAAGGACGTATCAAAAATTTCTATCGTAGGCGTTGAGGATGTTCCGGGAATCGCATTCAAGGTTTTCTCACAGCTTGCAAAGAACAACATAAATGTTGATATCATTCTCCAGTCGGTAGGCAGAGACAACACAAAGGATATCGTTTTCACCGTAAATATGGCAAACGAAGCCGATGCCGTTGAGTGCATCAAGGCTCTTCCGTTCATCGGCGACGCAAAGGTATTCAGCGACAACACGGTAGCTAAGGTTTCCGTCGTCGGCGCAGGCATGGAAACTCACCCCGGCACAGCTTCCAAAATGTTTGAAGCTCTTTACGGCAAGGGAATCAACATTCAGACTATCTCAACCAGCGAGATAAAAATTTCCGTTCTCATTGACGAGAATGACGCCGACAAGGCTGTTTCCGCCGTTCACGAAGCATTTTTCGGTAACGACTGATTTAAAGGCTGAAATTCATCCCCCGAATCCGGCAATTACCCGATTCGGGGGATTTTTTCTGCGCTGTACCAAGACAATGCCGCACGATTGAGGTGTACAGATTGCGCAGTAAGGTTTTTCGTCAGGGTGTACAAAAATTTTGCAGGCTTGCCGGCGCGAGTCAAGGGATTTTTGTGCAGCATGACGGAAATAGATTCAAGGGTAACTGCCGGTTTAATCAGAGTGCGATTATCAGCGGTTACCGAACAAGGCGTGCGCCTCAATTTGTGCGTGTTGCCTTAAATAATCCTCCCTTTTTTAGGTGCGGGACATTCACACTTGACAAGTATGGTGTCCTCGCCGATAACGTCGATATCCTCCCACGGTATGACAAAATCGTCGGCTTTGCCGAACACTCCCATTATTTTGTTTTTGCCGTAAATTATTATTGAAACAAGCCTGCCGCTGTTCACGTCAAGCTCAACATCGTCAACATTGCCTATTCTGGTTCCGTTCAGCTTGCATATCACTTCCTTGTTTCTCAGCTCGGCAATAGAACAATTCATACAAAAATCCTCTCCTCTTTTCGGTAGTTTTTCACAACGGTAAATATGTTGTAAAAATTTGAAGTTTGTGATAGAATGATACTTGTAAAATATTATTCAGAAAGGTGATATATTATGAAAAAAGTTATATCATTGATTCTTTCTGTTGTTATGGTCTTTACCGTTTTCAGTGTTGCTCTTGCAAGCAACGCTTCGGCAGCTGACAAAGCGGCGGAAGCCTCCGTTGTTTCGACAGAGCTTGCGGGTATCGACCTCAGCGGAATCAAAATTCCCACCTCTTGGGACGAGCTCAGTAATATGCTGCTCAAGTCTCTTTATAAGGTTGCGGATCAGATTATCGACGTTCTTGTTAAGGCGATAAATCGGAAGATTCCGTCTGTTCAATTTGAGCAGAAAGAAAACTACACGAACGATATGTTCTTTGAGGGTATGGAGGACTACCTCAGCACTCCGGCGGCAAACGCGGTTTGGAGTCTCGGATACGGCAGTGCTTCGCTTCAGACCGGCGACGAGCTCGACGGCAAGCACTATGTCGGCGGCAGTCTTTCTTTCCCGGACACAAAGGCGGCAACGGCAATTTATGACGATCAGCGCGTCCGTGTTATCGCTCTCAACGACGGCAGCGGCAGAGGAACACTTATTTTTGCCGTTATTGACGGCTTCGGAATTTCGAGCACCGATGTGCGCGGGATCCGTAAGCAGCTTGCTGATTTTGCAAAGGCAAACAACATTGTCGGCATCAACATCTCCGTTCTTCACCAGCACAGCTGTGTTGACACCTTCGGTATGAACGGCGACCTTGTCAAGATGATTTTTGCAAATCCGGCAATCAATATCGTCAACAATACCTTCGGTACGGATTACAAGCTCCTGAACGGACAGAATGAGAGCTTTATGAAGCATCTCTATGACGTTACGGTTGATTCCGTTAAGCAGGCTGTCAAATCTATGACAACGGGTAAGATGTATTACTCCGAGATTGAAGCCGGTGATCTTATCCGTGACAAGCGCGAGCCCATTGTTTTTGACACTAAGATTCACCGTTTCCGCTTCGTTCCCGATAACGGAACAAAGGAGACATGGCTTTGCAATATGGCTATTCACCCTGTCGGCAACGGTGCGGCTACAACCGAAATTACGGGCGATTATCCGTACTACATTGAGCAGCAGGTCAATGCGGCAGGTGCAAACTTTATTCAGATTCAGGGTGCGGAGCTTGCAATCTCTTCAAACCACGACAATCTTGACATTCCGGAGGGAACCTCAAGAATGGATTCACTCAAGATTTACGGCACGGCACTCGGCAAACGTATTGTTGAATCGAACGTCGCCGAGACAGAGGTTGCTCCACTTCTCAACTATAAGATGAGCGAGTATTATGTTCCCGTAACTAATCAGATTCTTGCGTTCGCCGGCAAGCTCGGTGCGCTCACGAATCAGGTTGTTGCCATTGACGACACAAACTGCAACCTCGAGGTTGCGACCGAGATCGGTTACCTTGAGCTCGGTACAAAGCTTGCGGTCGCTATCGTTCCCGGAGAGCTTGAGCCTGCAATCGCCTACGGCGGATATCTTGACGCAGAGCACTCCTGGACAGGCACCGACTTTGACTGCACCGATTTCCAAGAAATCGTCGGAACGGATAAAGAGCTTCTCGTGTTCGGTCTTATGAACGACCAGATCGGTTACATCCTTGAGGACAATGATTACAGCAGCATCTTTTCGGGCGTAAACGAAGAAATCGTTGCAACGGGCAACGTTGCAGGCTCCAAAACAATTGAAGCATTCCAAGCTCTTGTTGACGGAATCGACAGATAAATAATTAAGCTGCCGCATTGGGGTATTCACCTTGAGGCGGCAGCTTTTATTTCGGCTCCATAGCATATAATAAGTGCCGTGACAATCCTTCATACTGTCACGGCACTCGTTTTATATTTTATATTTTATTCACCCTGTAACCATATCCACGAAACCTTGACGCCGTCTCTTTCGGACTTGATGCCCTTTTTGTTCGCCGCGTCGACAAAGAGCTCCGCGAATTCCTCACTCGGGAACTCTATCGTTCCCTTAGCTGTCAGGTACTCGGCGTCATAAACCTTTGGCTCTATCGAAAATCCGATTACCCACCAATGAAGCTGCGGTTCACGCGAGAATATCAATCTGTTGCCCTGATAAAGATCAAGACTCATAACCATCATATCCTCATCGGGAGCGCAGTTGTATACCGTCGTTTTTATTTGCTGCTCCGGTCGATTGTAGATGCCGATTTCGGCTCCGTTGGAAATCCAGTATATTCCTTTCCATATTTGGAAAAGCCAATCCTTTCCGCCGTAGGTCAAATAAATACGCTTTGTGTCATAGTCATAGACCGTAAGATTAGCAAGAATATCATAGGTTATACAGAATCCGAAATACCTCTGCCAGGTGTTTTTGATTGCATAAATTGCGTAGCCGTCGGCATCAAGGTTGAATCCGAAAACTCCGAGGTCGTTTTTACGCTTAAGTTCATGAGTTTTTGTGTCATAGATAAAGTCGGATTTAATTTTCTCTGACTTTGTATTCTTGTAGTTTATGACAATATAAACATTATAGATTGTCGGATCCTCCGTATTTTGATCCGCGTCAACTGTAATATAGTCAATCTGAAGAATATAGATTCTCATAAAATCAAAGAAAAGCCCCTGAATTGTTTTACCCTGAGAGTAAAATTCGTTCGCTTTTTCCTTAAGGATGGGAGCGAGCACATCAGTGTTGATGTTGAGCATCTCACATACACGATCCGAGCCGTCGGTAAAATCGGGCAGAGAGTTTGCAATTTTTATTACGTCAAGAGTACCTCCCGTTTTGATTGTCCATTCGGTGAATATATCGTCCATAACGCCGTTAACTTCAACCTTAATCTTCTTTTCGTTGATAATGTTGAAGCCGAAAATCCTTTTGAACATCGCATTGATATTTTCGATAAAAGTAAAAAACTGCGCCGTTGTCAGGTGCTCCTTGCCCTCGTTGTAGCCCGGGTCGGTTTCATCATAAACGATTTCACCGTTCGGAACATCGGCGTCGGTCTTGGCATAAGCAAATGTCGTTCCCGTTCCGAAAAGGACGGATAGAGTGAGCAAAACCGCCAGCACACGGTTTGTAATTGTTTTCATTTTCATTTTGCTCCTTTCAAAATAGATAATATCATAAAGTATGCGCCGATGAAATTCGTACCTGTTTTGATTTTATCGGACGGCATAGACGAGTATACAATATTTATTTCATTTTGTCAAATTTGTTATTCAAATTCAGCGAATGTAAGCAGTGCAGCTTAGTACAATTTATTGAAATTGTCTAATACGTCTTGACACAAGGGCAAAAATGTATTAGAATGATAGGGATATGATTATAGTTTGCCGTACTGTAATTGTTATCCGAAGCCGAGCATTGAATACGAACAGCCAATGTTTGGCGGTACATATTATTTGATCAATTTCTTAATTTAAAAACCAAAAAGGAGGTGCATTTATACTTTGTTGACAATCAAAATATCACTTTTTATTGTGATCATAGTCGCCTGTGTTGTTGTCGCTGCCGCCGCAGGAGCCGCAATCGGCATTGTCTACCGTAAAAAGGTAGCCGAAGCCACAATCGGTTCGGCTCAGCAGGAAGCCACCAGAATCGTCAACGATGCCGTTTCAAAGGCAGAGTCGAAGAAAAAGGAGGCTATCCTTGAGGCAAAGGATGAAATCCATCGTCAGCGCACAGAGCTTGAAAGAGAGCTTCGTGAAAGAAGAAGCGAGGTTCAGCGTCAGGAGCGCAGACTCACTCAGAAAGAGGAGAGTCTCGACAGAAAGACCGAGAACATCGAAAAGAAGGACGAACAGCTCACAAATAAGCTCAAGGCCGCCGACAAAAAGGCAGAGGAAATTGAGCTTGTCAAGCGCAGTCAGATTGAGATGCTCGAAAAAATTTCAGGCTTCAACAAGGAACAGGCTAAGGATTATTTGCTCAAAACTCTTGAGTCCGATCTCGTACACGAGAAGGCAGTCAAGGTTATGGAATATGAGCAGAAAACAAAGGATGAATCAGACGAGAAAGCTCGTGAAATTATCGCAACGGCAATTCAACGCTGCGCAGCTGACCACAGTGCAGACGCTACGGTTTCGGTCGTTGCCCTGCCGAACGACGAGATGAAGGGTCGCATAATCGGACGAGAGGGACGCAACATCAGAACCCTTGAGACCATAACGGGCGTCGATCTCATAATCGACGACACACCGGAAGCCATTACGGTTTCCTGTTTCGATCCGGTTCGCCGCGAGATTGCAAGACTTACACTTGAAAAGCTCATCGCCGACGGACGAATCCATCCGACGAGAATCGAGGAGCTTTACGAAAAATCAAAACGTGAGGTTGAACACACCATTAAGCAGACAGGTGAAAGAGCCGCTATTGATGCAGGCGTCAACGGTATTCATCCCGAGCTTATCAAACAGCTTGGCAAGCTGAGATACCGTACCAGCTACGGTCAGAATGTTCTCAACCACTCACTTGAGGTTTCCTACCTGGCAGGTCTTATGGCAGCCGAGCTCGGTGCCGATGTCAAGACCGCTAAGCGTGCGGGACTTCTCCACGATATCGGAAAGGCACTTGACCACGAGATGGAGGGTTCACACATTGAGCTTGGCGTTGAATACGCCAAAAAGTACAAGGAAAACGAAAATGTCGTTCATGCCATTGAAGCTCACCACGGCGACGTTGAAGCAAGAACGATTGTTGCTTGCCTCGTTCAGGCTGCTGACGCGATTTCAGCCGCAAGACCGGGCGCAAGAAGAGAGAATCTTCAGAACTATATCAAGAGACTTGAAAAACTTGAGGAGATTACAAACTCATTCCCGTGCGTTGAAAAATCGTACGCAATTCAGGCAGGTCGTGAGGTTCGTATCATGGTTAAGCCCGATGCCGTTTCAGACGATCAGATGGTACTCGTTGCCAGAGATATCGTCAAGAAAATTGAGGATGAACTTGAGTATCCCGGACAGATCAAGGTCAACGTTATCCGCGAAAACCGCGTAGTGGACGTTGCTAAATAAATTTTGAAATAGAATAAAGCTGAAAGTAATCAGGCGTTTCGGATTTCTCCGAAACGCCTTTTTAATTGGTTCATTTATTCGCAAATATAAATCTCTTTTACGTAGCTGTCGGCACCGATACGGAAGGTCTGAATCTCATACGGCATACTCTCGAATCGGAAGCCTGCCGAAAGCTTGTCGTACATAACGTATGCCGAATGCTCCTTTCCGTCTCTCTCCGTCACGCGGATAACAATATCGCCGCTTCCGTCCTCAGCGGTTTTGACCTCGCTTATCTCCACGCCGTCGCCGTGCACCGTAATATCGTTTTCGGTCGGCACGCAGATATCAATCTCCGAAACGAGCTTTTCTGCAGCCGTATCATCGCCGCCGAGATGAGCAATCCATGCGAACCTGACATCTACGGCGATATCTTTTCCGCCGAGTGCCGCCGCTCTTTCCGCATCAATAAGCTGCTTTTCAATGCCCTGCGGTTTTGCGCTGTCTTTCGGAAGCACATCCGTTTCAAGATTTAGTGATGATTCAAAGAGCTTGTCAGCCAGCTCCTCATAGGAGATAAACTCGTTCTCTTTGATAAAATCATCGTCCATATCCGTTACGTCTGTCGTCTCGACACCGATAACGAGGGTTCTGAAATTGTCCGCACCCTGCACCCACTTGCTTTCGGTTTCATTGTCAAGAACCGCCGCGTCAAAAAGCGACGAATAAACAATCTGCGGAAAACGGTTATTGTAAAGCTTTTCGCCGTGGAAAACGCGATATTTTTTGCCGAATTTGTCAAGAAAATATCTGACCGAATATAAGCAGCTTTTTATGAGCGCGGTCTCGGACATTTCATCCGTATCTGTCCACGCTCCTGCAAACGGGAACCACCTGTCTGCCTTTATTTTTTCTTCAACACGTCCGAAGAGCTCAGGATCTATCGACTTGAGCTCGTTGAGCTGAAATGCATTGAGTCCGTTTACCTTCAGCCCTGCGAATGAATCGAGCTTTTCAAGTGCGTCTCTGACAGCCTCAACGCTGAAATCATTTAATACCGCAATGCTCATACCTGACCCTCCTCATCTATAAAGCCGTAATATCTGCCGATCCAATAGGCATAAGTATAGATATAGCAGCTTTCAATGCATGTGCCTTTGTTTTCGCCCGTGAAAAGGTCATACGGATTTCTGTCATACTTTGAAACATGTCTCTCATCGGGCATTAGCAAAGCCGAAATCTCAAATTCTCTCTTCTCGTCATAGCTTCTGCCGAGCTTGACGGCAACGTCGTGACGCTGTGAGTTTACGGAAGCAAGAAGTCTGTTCGTCTCAAAGTGATAGAACCACTTTGCATCTTTTTCAAGGTCAATATCGGCGTCTGGCACGCCGAGCTTATACATAAAGTCGTATCCGGGGGTATGCTCCCTGAGAATCAGCCCGCTCCATGACTTGAACGCGGCACGGTATTTTTTGAGAAGCTCCCCGTCGTCCTCAAGCGTGCAAAGCATCCAGTATGTCATCAGGGCAAGCATATTATCGCCGTACATGAGATCCTCTTCAGGGTTAACCTTTTCCCTCATCGCTCCCTGATAGAATCTGTCATAGTGCTTCGGACCGAGGTCGGCATAGCCCTCCGAAATAAGCTTGTCATAAGTCTCCTGCCAAAGTCCCTTTTCGCCCGTGATATACATCGTTATCTTGAGATAAACGAGCATTTCCGACGAATTGAGCGGCGCGTCAACATAGCCGATGGGGTCATTTTCAAAGTAACGCTTGCTCCATTTTGCCCACGTTGTCGGCTTACCCGAGGACTCGCAGAACTCAAAGCCGTGGTTTATAATGTGCAAGGTCGTTCTCCTGCAGGCATCCTTTATGATTTCGTCAAGCTCCGGGTCGTCCTCGCCGAGAAAATCGTGAGCAATCTTCATCTGAAGAAAATGTCCTGTGACCTCATCGCTTGAGGTGTCCGCTTTGTAAAATATATCGTCGTCTGTGTAGCCGAGGTCGCGGTAGAGGACCGAAAGTCTGTCCGGAATAGGATAATCGCACGGTGATTCCTCGTTGACCCTGCCTTGCCTTTTAGATTCCGTTGTTTCCAGACAGTAAGCTGTCTTTCCGTTTCTTTGATAGAAAATGCCGTCGTCGGGAACAGGCTCGTCCGAAACATGATACGAACGGGCAATGAAGCCCTCCGGTCTGCCGTGAACATACATCAAAAGCAGGCACGCCTCACACGCCTTGGTCGCGTTCTTTCTTGCGTCCTTAACGCGCGGATGGTCTTCTCCGAGCTTTTCTCTGAGCGTTGCATAGCGGAACATTTCTCCGACGGCATAGCCCGAGGTAAAAAGTCCGTCATTGTCGCATGCGGCATAGGGGTAGCGTGATTCATAATTTCTGGCTTCTCTGAGGTCACGCTGGCTTACCATTCCTCGGCGCATAACATAATTGTTGGTCTCCTCAAGGAGGATTTCCGCCTTCTCCTCCGCCGTGAGCGTGAGCATCTCGATGTAGGAAACCTTGTCCCCCGCCAAAGCCCACAGGTTCTTGCCGTCGGCAAGAATCGCATCAACCGCATGGTGAGGAAGATATCTGTGTGCGCTGAAATACATTATTTTGTCTTCGATGCTTTCACCGTTCGGGTCATATCGCGTGACTCCGGTCTTTCCGCCGTACCATATTACGGAATCGTCACCCGCGGCAAAGCAGGTGTAATCACTCTTGGCGGACGGAAGCGGATATGGAAAGCCGTCAAGGTTCGGAGCGGAGCTTTCAACCGTGAAAAGCTCTGCCGGCACCCTCGGATCGTTTTTATCCATAAACGTCGCCTTACGGGTCAAATGTTTTTTTAGTATGTAAGGTGTCATAAAAATCTCCTATCAATAATCTCTGTTAAATCTCTGTCTGAACGAAAGCTCACCTTCGGGAGTGAGGTCAAGCATTGTAACGCCCTGCATCCAGTCCTTTTCGTCCCATCCGAAGTTGGAGCCCATCGTGTATGTGTTGTAGCCGTCACATTGAGCATAGACGAGGTACACGCCGTCATATTTCGCGCAGAAATCGTTGATGTGGTCGTGACCGACGATGACTGCCTGAGTGCTTCCGAGCTCTTTGATTGCGGCAAACATTCCGCTGTTGAATTTTGAACAGCCGACGGATTCATACATTCCGCCGTAAAGAAGCTCCGCCTCACCCGTCGGTACATAGCTTCCGTTTTCGTCAAGCTTCATAACCTTTTCGTATTCGCAAAGAGCAATGTGCATCGCCATTATCGACTTGAATTTTCCGTATTCTCTTTCAAGGTCAAGGACGGTTTTTTTGTACCAATCAATCTGACCCTTTTTCAAAAAGTCGTAGCACTTCAGCTCAGCGGGCGCACCGTTTTCAATATTGTGAACAGGACTTGTGTCCCTGCCCGAATCAAGCATTACGATACTCTGCTGAACAGACGTCGGAGAGGAAAGAATGTTGATAAAGAAATTGCCGTAGCCGAAAAGCGACGGGTCGCCGAACTTGGAAAGGCAATGCGGGAAGCTGATAAGATTTTTCAGCATGAAATACTTGTGGTACTCCTTTTCCGCTCTCGCCTCGTGGTTTCCGAAAACATAAGCCCAGTAAATTCCGAATTTCTCCATAAATCTGCCGAACTGAATACAGTCAACCTGCTGATGATCGGTCAGCACAATGTCACCCGTGAAGAGTATAAGGTCGGGCTTTTCGTCTTCAATATGCCTTGCAAGCATTTCAAGCGATTTGTTTATCAGCTCCGCATCGTCACAAAGGTGCAGATCCGTCGTTACCAGAATTTTGAACGGCTTGTTGACGATATTTCCCCTTGAATCACACTTTGCAATAAAGGTTGAATCCTCGGTTTCCCGTATTATTCTCACATCCGTACCGATGAATTTCGGCTCAACGGAAAAAAGATTCTTGAAGAGCTTGCCGTTTGAAACGACCTTCAATCCCTGCTCGGCGGCAAGAAGAGCCTTGATCGAATTGTGTCTTACAAATGTTGTTATCGGTCTCATACCGAACTCCTTTATTTGGTCGGGAATGTTATTTCACCCGATTTAATCTTTGCGATAAGGTCGGTGAGGATTCTGTAAATGCACCTTGCGGTAAGCTTGATCGTGCGAACGATTCTGTCTGCAAGCGGCTCCTTCTGCTGCTCGTTAAGCTCAATTTCGGGACGAACATAATCCGTCGCCGTAACCTTAAGCTCACAAACCATCATGTTGTGGTCGGAGACTGCCTGACCTGCAAGCTCGTTGTAATCATCATATCTGAACTCCGTAACCTCGAATCCGACGCTTGAATTTCCACGATAGAGAAGCTTTTCGGCAGAATCCCAACGACCCCATGGATCTCCGCCGTAGATTTTCTTAAGCTCCTGACTCTCTTCCCATGTAACATCGTGTTCGAAGTAAACGCCGTCATGGCAGAACATTGTCCATGCTTCATCGAAACCCTCGCCGGCAATAAAGATTTCATAAATGCCCGTGCCCTGCTGAGTATGGGTGTAAGCATTCATATCGCCCGTGATTATTACCGGACGGTCGGCCGAGTTTTCATCAATGTAAGCTGCAAGCTGCTCGTTTTGCGCATGTCTTGCCGTTGAGCCTCCGAGAGAACCGCCTGCATCGGAATGAACATCGTAAAGGTCAATAAGAATCCCGTTGTAATCAACCGTACATTTCATAAAGCCCTTGGGCGTGAGTCCGTCGTTTAATTCGTCAAGAATGCCGTCGTAAGCCACCCATTCAACACGCTCTATGTTGTAGATAGGATACTTTGAGTAAATGTTCATGCCGTCGCCGGCAGGGACACCGCCGCTTGTATAGGTCTGATATGGATAGCTTGTCATCTGAGCGGCAAGGATTGCGTGATACTGGAAATCCTCCTGAACGCAGATGATGTCAATGCCGCTTTCGTTGAGAAGCTGACCGATAATTTTCTGAGTTTTCGGAACGACCTTGCCGTCATCGGAAAACTTTGACGGGATAGGAAGTCCGGCAACATTTGCCGATATAACCGAAAGACTGCCTTCCGTAACATTTGTTTCTTCACCCTCGGCAAATGCGGCCGTGCCGACCGAGATCAGCATAACAAGCGCAAGCATAGCAGAGAGAATAATTTTAAAAATCTTTTTCATTTATGAACACCTTACTTTATCGTAATTTCGCCAGACTTGATTTTTGCAACAAGATCGGTGAGGATTCTGTAAATGCACCTTGCGGTGAGCTTGATCGTGCGAACAATTCTGTCTGCAAGAGTCTCCTTCTGCTGCTCGTTAAGCTCAATTTCGGGACGAGCATAATCCGTTGCCGCAACTTTCATTTCGCAAATCATTACGCTGTGATCCGTGACTACACCGTGACCGTCACGATTGTTGTAGTCCTCATAGCGGAAATCGGTCGGCGTAAGCTCAACATCACTGCTGCTGCGGTAAACAACACGCTCAACGGAATCCCAGCGACCCCAATAATTACCGCCGAATTTTGCATCATATTCGGCAATTTGCTCGTCAGAGGGACGATCCGTGAAATAAACTCCGTCGTTGCAATATTCCGACCATGCGTCCTTGAATCCGCCGTTTTCTATCATCACGGGATAGAACTCCGCACTGATGTCGCAGTGTGTCGCAACATTCATATCACCGGTGATAATGACCGGCATATCCTTGGAATTTTCGTTTATGTAAGCCTTGAGCTGCTCAAGCTGAGCTTTTTTTGCGGCACAATCGGCAAGAGAGCCGTTAGCGTCAAGGTGAGTGTCGTAAACGTCAATCAGCACGCCGTTGAAGTCTACAGTGCACTTCAAAAAGCCTTTCGGCGTAAGTCCGTCGTTCGCCGCGTCGAGGATTCCGTTGTAAACCTCCCATTCAACACGCTCGATGTTGTAGATAGGATACTTTGAAAAAATATTCAGTCCGTCGCCGGCAGGTACTCCGCCGCTTGTGTATGTCTGATACGGATAGTTTGTCATCTGCTTGGCAAGGATTGCGTGGTACTGGAAATCCTCCTGAACGCAGATAATATCAATGCCGCTGTTGTTGAGGAGCTGACCCATAATCTTCTGCGTTTTCGGAACGACCTTGCCGTTAGCGTCAAACGCCGACGGGATCGGAAGTCCTGCAACATTTGAAGAAATAACCGTAAGTGTGCTTGCTTGTGACTCCTCGTCCTCGGCAAATGAAACAGTACCGATGCCGAGCATGAGCGTAACAGCGAGCACAGCCGAAATAAGTATTTTGATACCTTTTTTCATAATCAACGTACCTCCTGAATAATATACAAAATCATTATACTAATTTACGGCGAAACAGTCAATTAAAAAATGTAATAATCTTCTGTTTTCGGGAAACATGTACATTAGTCAATGATGTGAGACCAAAAAAATGAAAAAAGAAAAAGAGTTGATTAGAATATGTTTTTCGGGGCAGAGAGAGTGAACGACGGAGCGTAGCGGAGGAG
>CAVELL010000005.1:0-4959 GCA_963616775.1 Eggerthellaceae bacterium
TTGGTGGAGACGGACGGGATCGAACCGTTGACCTCTTGAATGCCATTCACCCCGAAAAAGTGCTAAAAACGTTGATATTACGCCGTTTACGGCACTTTTGACTTGCACGGTGACTTGCATTTAAAATTGTGCATTAAGGAAGCTGTCGAGTTTGTCAATGTTTTTGCTTTTGAATTGTGAATCAAGGTGCGTATAAATATCAAGGGTCGTTTGAATTTTAGAATGACCGAGGAGTTCTTTTGCGGTCAAGACATCAACGCCTGCATGATACAATATTGTGGCGTATGTGTGACGCAGCCAATGCGGTGTAAAGGCGGGCATTAGCGGATTGGCTTCCTGCAAAGCATTGATATAAGACCGCCACATTCTCCGCCATGTAGTTAAGCTCATATATGTACCTTTTTGAGTGCAGCATACAATATCAGACTTGGCTTTGGTTTTACACTCTTTTAAATACACAGAGAGGGCAGAGGGGATATTTACAATTCTAACGGAGCTTTTAGTTTTAGCACCCTCTTTAATGTTGATCTGATTAGTTATAATTTCGGCACTTTTATTTATTGATATAGTACGATTATCGAGGTCAACATCATCCCACGTTAAGGCGAGAAGTTCTCCGCGCCTTAAACCGGCATACATCATTATCATTGCTGATAATTTACACGGGTGTTCAACGGCAAGAATTGTTTTACGCTCGGATTCATTCAAGGCTCGTCTTTTTTGTGCGGTTTTGTCTTTTGGCAAGAAAACTGATATTGCAAAATTAAAGTCTGTCAATCGGGCTGAGATTGCATAATTCGCAACCTGTAATGCTGTTGATTTAATGGCAATAAGCGTTCGGTGACTGCTCGGCTTTCCTGTATTGGGGTTCATTCGTGCAAAGCGGTCAATAATTTCCTGTAAATCATTCGGGACAAGTTTTCGTATATCCTTGTCGCCAATATATCGGTTAAGATGGTTAAGGCATGTTTTGTATTGCACGACTTGAGAATGGCACACGGTTATTTCTTTTGTCTTGAGCCATTTTTGCCCGATTTTCGAAAACGTGAAAGTCTCAGAAATATCAAGACCCTTATCCATTGCTCGACGGATTTCGTCGGCTTTTTGATCGGCTTCTTTCTGCGTTTTGCCGTAAACAGTTCTGTATTTTCGTTTGCCGTCGACCGTACCGAGATAAATTTGTACTGCAATTCGACCGTCAGATCGTGTCACGTTTGATTTTCTTGGCATAAAAATAACCGTCCTTTCAAAAAATGGTTGCAAAAACCGGAGAAAGGCGGTATAATGTAGCCACAGCCTTTCTTTTGGTGGTTCTTAAGTTTGGTTGTTTGCCGTTCGGTGTTCCAGCACCGGGCGGCGTTTTTTATTTTAGCTTTAGTGAAAATAAATCACAATTAGTTCTTTTTACTCTTTTGGGTAGGTGTCAAAGGTTTCATTTGTTGAAATGTCGATTACGGATATCTCGAGGGGATTTTTGTCTTGAGATATAACCTGATAGAAAGCAACGGCGATTTGAATATTGAGCATTGCAAAGCTGTCCATATTTTGGTTATAGGCGGTTTTGTCAACATAAACAGATATTTTGCTTAAACTGTTGTTATAACCGATTTTCTTTACTGAGGGATAATTGCCGCTTGTTACGATCTCATTCAATGTCTGAATGGTGCTTTCCTTTGTTTCAGCAACAATTATTGTAATGCTCCAAATCAGAACTACTGTAACGATGAATTTCTTATCTACTGGTTTTTTCATAAAAATTACCTCTTTTCCAAATATTGATTAAAATCGATAGGTATATCATCAAAAATATCTTTTATGAGTTTATCAAACATAATTTTTCATCTTTTTCGATCTCCTTAATCTCAATTATTTATTTATCACACCGCTATGCGGTTATGAACTAAAGTTAATCAATTTCTCTTATAAGCAGCCTCGGCACGCCGATAACACGGCAGTGTTCGAGGTCTTCATTTTCTATGGTTTCGGGCTTATATAACGGATTGAGCGGCACAAGGCGCAGCCAATCCTCGCCGTAGACAAACTCGATTTTTTTCAGCGTGGCGCACTCATCTTCATAGATGATAGCCCCGATGTCGCCGCTTCGGTCAAGTGTGGATTGCTTCAACACAAGCACCGTGTCGCCGTCCTGATATAAAGGATACATTGAATCGCCGTGTACCTTTAATACCATATAATCGGATTTGGGTCTGCCTTTTAAATAGCTTCTCGGAACTTCGACCGTGTCGCCGCTCCAATCCTCATTGGCAACACAGTTATATCCTGCGGCGATTTCTCCGATGACAGGAAAGGTTACAACATCGTCCGTAACGGTAGGGGGCATAAGCTTATATTCCTTTTCCATTGGCACATCTGCACCCATAAGCCATGCTATAGATACATTTAATGTTTTGGCAAGTCTGTCAAGATTCTCTTGAGTAGCTTTATATGCACCTTTTTTGTATTGACTTATTGCACCTTCATTTACGTGCGATAATCTCGCCAACTCGGCGGCAGACATTTTCCGTATAGATAACGCTTCTTTTAATCTGTCTTTAAATTCAGCCATGCAATCACCTCTGTTGTGCTTATCATATCATAAAAATACAGATATTTCAAGAAAAACTTTAAATATTTGAAAGAATTTTTCAAAAAACTATTGACTTTAGATATCTATAGTGATATAATCTATCCATACCAAGGAGGTGAACACAATGAGCAAGCAAAAGAAAAACGGTTGCAAGCCCACTACCACCGAAAAGGTGCTTCTTGCAACCGCCATACTACAGCTTATCTCAACGGTTGTTGAAATAATCAACAAACTGTTATCGGGATAAGC
Source organism: Eggerthellaceae bacterium (assembly GCA_963616775.1). Lineage (GTDB taxonomy): Bacteria > Bacillota > Clostridia > Oscillospirales > Acutalibacteraceae > CAG-488. The sequence goes on from CAVELL010000005.1 coordinate 2,837, forward strand.
GCAGGGGCGAAAGCCCCTGTATGGGTATCATATATTATTTTGCTCTCATTGTCAATATATAAAGAGGTGCTATTTATGGAAAAAGTATCGTTATTGCTTGATATAGCTGTAATTATCGGCGATATCGCAGTTATTTTGATGATTTTAAGGAGGTGGAAAGAGTGAACTATGTTTACGACTATTCCAAGCTTCTCGGTCGGCTGCGTGAGAAAAAGGTCACGCAGTCGGAGCTTGCCGGAAGATTAGGAATAAGTGATACATCTCTTAATCTCAGTCTTAACAATAAAAGACCGTTTAAACAGTCTGAGATAAGCGGTATTTGCGACTGCCTTGCTATTCCCGATGAGTGCATTGACACTTATTTTTTTGCGAGATGACTATAGATATCTATAGAAACATAAACGCAAAAATAATCCTTGCATTTTATGCAATATGCCGAAAATGTTAAATTTACGAAAAAGGTGTTGACTTTTGGTTAATTAGGCTGCGCCTAATTAGGCTTTATAATATAACCAAGTTAAGCGACAACAGCTTAACAAATAAAGCCGAGGAGGTCAAGACAATGCAAAGGCATAAGAAAAGCCGCAAGGACAGGAGGTGATATACATGCATAAGAAAGTAATTTGTGAAACCGAAAGAATTGTCAACATTGGTGAACTTGAAAGAAGCATACAAAGTGCAAGATTACAGCTTATCGCAATAAAAGAAACTGTCACCGATAATGACAGTTTAAAAGATGCGTTAAATGCGGTTATCAATGATTTGTTCGACTGCGAACATTTTGATTTTCTTTTGGAACACCGAAAGGTCATAAGGAAATCTCTTTTTGAAACTTTGAAGCAATGGGACACTGAGTAACATTATTACAAGGTTGAATATACTTGTATTTTTCGTCTTGATGACAAGCTATATAAGGTTTCGCAATACTTTATTCGTTCATCGATTGGAATTGATTGAGCAAATTGTTCATTTGCCAATTTAACAAAGGACTGATTCAATAAAGTGAGAAAATTTCACATTAGCAAGGAGTGTCAATTATGAAAAAGATAAATGCACTCAGAACGGCAATACAACCATCATGAACCACCAAATAAAAAAATGAGGAGGTGAGAGTATGGCAGTAAGATGTAAACCACCGGTGTATCGTCCAGTAAAATTTTCAGAATATGGAGATATTCTCACGGCGCAGGAAGCGGCTCAAATTTTACATTGCACGTCCGATAACGTCAATTATCTATGCCGAAAAGGCGAGATGCCGGGTGCTGCCAAGTTCGGCAGCTCATGGAGGATACCGAAACAGGCAATAATGGATCGCTTCGGCGATTTCTTTGGAAAGGAGGGGTAAGCAATGGATTTACTTTTCAGACTTTTTGTAATCGGATTTGTGATCGGCATATGCGGCTTGGCTTGTGCCTACGGGGCGAAGCAAGCGGTGGAGGAAACCGTCAAGAAGATCACCACACCGCTTGTGAAAGAAAATGAGCGATTGAAGAAAGCTCTTGACGCAACCGACATGAAGAACCGCCGCTATCAGGTCGAGCTTGAACAGCTTCGCCAGGCACACTTTGAAGCCAACGCAGAGAATGTCCTGATAAAGGAAAAGAACCCGTCCAGCAGCAACTGAGCGAGTTCTAAAGAAAGTGAATATGCGTAACTATTTGCTTTCATTATACCACAACAATTAAATTTGTCAATGAAAGGATTTTATGAATGAAAAAGAAAAGAGGCTACAAGGGCTTCCAAAAGGGTCTTATATGCGATCCTACGGGCAAGAAGCCGTTTCAGTATGCGGAAAATACAACGTTCGAGGAATCGGACGCAAAAATCTGTGACTGCGGATTGCACTTTTGCGAGAACCCATTTGATGTGCTTGATTATTACGGTTTTGTCAACAACCATGGTACGCTCAATGAATTTGCAGAAGTCGAATCTCTTGATGAGTGCTTGACTAACGACAACAAGAAGTTTGTCACGAAGAAATTACATATCGGCGCAAAACTTTCTATCGCCGGACTTGTCCAGGAATTTGTCGATTTTACTTTTGGCAAGGTCGATTGGGAGAAAGATTCTGCAACGAATACAGGCGATCAGTCAGCTGCAACGAATACAGGCTATCAGTCAGC
>CAVELL010000005.1:5007-13670 GCA_963616775.1 Eggerthellaceae bacterium
GTCAGCTGCAACGAATACAGGCAATTGGTCAGCTGCAACGAATACAGGCAATTGGTCAGCTGCAACGAATACAGGCTATCAGTCAGCTGCGGCAGTAGAAGGTAAGGAGAGTTTTGCTATTGCAACGGGTATAGAGGGCAAGGCAAAAGGTTCTCTCGGTTGCTACATAGCCGTTGCGGAATATGAAAAAACTAAGGACGGCTACCACCTTGTTGATTTTAAATCACATATCGTTGACGGCGAAACAATCAAAGCTGACACATTCTATATGCTCAAAAACGGTGAGTTTGTGGAGGTAGAATAACTTTCACGCACCATCAGAATATTAAATTTAAAGGAGATTTTTATAATGCTTGAAATGAACATAACAATTACAGCCGCAGGACTTGAGGCGGCAATCAACAACCTTGCAACCGCTATCGGTGGAAATGCCGCTGCGAATAAAGCGGAAACGACAGCGGTGACAAATAATCAGACTACACCGACCGCACCCCCAATGCCCGTTGTTCCTACTATGCCTACACCTCCCGCGGTGCAGCCCTCCGTGCCGGTAACCCCGACACCGATCCCGACGTCTGCGCCTCAGTATACGTTTGATATGATTTCAACGGCAGGTTCGGCACTCATTGATGCCGGAAAGATGGTTCAGCTCCAGCAGTTGCTTGGAAAGTTCGGCGTACAGAGTTTGGCAGAGTTAAAACCCGAAAGTTACGGAGCGATTGCAAACGAGCTCCGTGCACTCGGTGCAAAGATCTAACGGAGGTTGGCTGTAATGGATAGAATAGAACTCAAGGTGTACAAGCCTAAAGCAAAAGAAGAGCGTCGCTGTGTTCAGATCAGCGGAGAGGCGGACGTAATACTGCGCCGCTTATGCAGAGCAACAGGGTTGTCGAACGGATACATCGTATCGCAGATGATTATACAGGGCGAAAAGCTCGTTGATATTGTGGAGGTGACCGAATAATATGCCTACACCGGAAGTACACGCGTTGCTTTCCGCTTCCTCTGCTTCAAGGTGGCTGCATTGCACGGCGGCACCTCGCTTTGAAGCACAATTCCCGGAAAACACGTCCGAATATGCCGAAGAGGGAAGATTGGCACACGCTATATGTGAGCTTAAAGTAATCAAACATTTTACTGTCGCAATTAAACCCAGCACTTTCAGATCCCGGCTTAAAAAGCTGAAAGAAAATCCGCTTTATCAGGACGAGATGGACAAGACCTCTGACTTGTACTTGGAACATCTCACCGAAAGGGCTATGCGATATAACACAAAGCCTAATGTTGCGGCAGAGGTAAGAGTTGATTTTTCGGAATATGTACCTGAGGGCTTCGGTACATGTGACTGTATCATGATCGGCGGCGACACGCTGATTATTACCGACTATAAACACGGTAAGGGTGTTCCCGTTTCGGCAGAGAACAATCCGCAAATGAGACTGTACGCCCTCGGAGCCTTAAAGAGATACAAACCCGTTTACGGCGACAGTATCAAAAAGGTTTGTATGACGATAGATCAGCCGCGCATTCAGTCCGAACCCGACAGCGAGACAATAACGGTTGAAGAATTACTCGCTTGGGGCGAGAGCATTAAGCCGACGGCGGCAAAGGCATATATGGGTCTCGGTGAATTTGTGCCCGGTGAGCATTGCCGCTTTTGCAGAGGTAAGGCAAAGTGTAAAGCCCGTGCCGATCAGAACACAGCGCTGGAAGAATTTAAAAACTGTACACCGCAGAATAAGGCTAACGCAGATAGCGGCAATGTCCTTTCCGATGCCGAAATCGGCGATTTACTCATAAGAGGTCAGGAGCTTGTGAAGTGGTACAAAGACCTCGAAGAATATGCACTCAATACTATTCTTGACGGAGGTTCGGTGCCGGGTTGGAAAGCTGTCGCGGGCAGAAGCAACCGAACCTTTACCGATACCGATGCGGCGTTTAATGCGGCAATGGCGGCAGGATATGACAAGTCGCTTTTGTACGATCTCAAGCCGAAAACGCTTACTGAGCTTGAAAAGCTCATGGGCAAAGCAGAGTTTGCGGATAAGCTCGGCAGTTTTGTTGTAAAACCGCTTGGCAAACCGACACTTGCTTTGTTCAGCGATAAGAGAGAGGCATACAATCCCGCTGTTTCGGATTTCGCAGAGGTGACGAAGAATGGCTGAGGTTATACATTTTCAGGACGGTAGTTCAGAGGCGGTTCTCACGGATAAGCCAACATTTATTGAAAGATGTATCCGCGAAAAACTCGGTAAGGAAGCCGCTGACTTTGTTTCAGACTATATTAAAGAATTGTTAGATGAAATCGAGCATTACGAAATCGCATTGCTTGAACCTGAAAGAGCCGCAGACGGATATCTTACCTTGTGTCAAGACACTTTGGTTGCGTTGAAAGAGTTAAGGCTTCTTGTATATGAAAGCCGCATTAACAAAATCAAAATACAAAAAGCTGTTGACAGCGCTTACAAAAGACTGCGACAAAATTTATAAATAAAAAAGGAGAATATGTTATGTATCAGAATATTGCAACAAAAGTATTAACAGGAGAGGTCAGACTTTCTTATGCTGCCCTCACAACACCGAGAGCACCTAAGCAGGGCGGCGAACCGAGGTACGGCGTTACGCTGCTTATACCTAAGACGGACGCTGCAACGATCGCCAACATCAACGCATCGATACAGGCCGCATACGATGAGGGAGTTCGCTCAAAATGGGGCGGTGCTCATCCTACACCGAAAACTATCTTACACGACGGAGACGGTCTCAGAGAAAACGGCACACCTTACGGTGACGAGTGCAAAGGCCATTACGTTATTACCGCAAATACGAAGAACAAGCCGCAGGTCGTCGGAATCGACAATATTGAATGCGAGCTTGCCCCGTCAGACATTTACAGCGGTATGTTCGCCCGTGTAACCGTCAATTTCTTCCCGTATGACACCGCAGGCAGTAAGGGTGTCGGCTGCGGTCTCGGTAACGTGCTTAAAACCCGTGACGGTGAGCCTCTTTCAGGCGGCGCTTCAGCAGCAAGTGACTTTGCCGATCTCGGCCAGTCTTTCAGCGCACAGCAGACAGTACCGCAGCCGCAACAGGCAACCGCTCCCGTATATCAGCAGGCACCGTACAGCCCCGTGGCGCCGCAGCAGGCATACGCCGCACCGACACAGCCACAGTCGCAGAGCCGCCCGGCAGTAAATCCGATAACAGGGCAGGCTTGGTAATCCCAAAGGAGGTAAAAGGCAATGGATCATCTCAGCATTGATCTTGAGACCTTTTCAAGTGTGCCGATTCAAAAAGCCGGAGCGCAAAAATATATTCAAAGCCCCGACTTTGAGATCCTTCTCTTTTCTTATTCTCTCAATGGCGCAGATCCCGTTTGTTGTGATTTTGCACAGGGCGAAGTGCTCCCACAATGGGTTGTGGACGCTTTGCTTGATCCGCATTGTCTGAAGCACGCATACAATGCGCCGTTTGAGTGGGGCTGCCTGGCTAAATTTTTAGGCAGGCAGCTGCCGCCGTCGCAATGGCGCTGCACAATGTTTCACGGCTTGTATGCAGGATATACAGCAGGGTTGGACGCAACAGGTAGGGCTTTAGGCTTGCCGGAAGATAAGCGTAAGCTTAATACGGGTAAGTACCTCATACGTTATTTCTGCGTGCCGTGTGCGCCTACGAAAAGCAACGGAGGAAGAACACGCAATTATCCGTACCACGACCCTGAACGTTGGGAGCTGTTCAAGGAATACAACCGTCAGGACGTTATTACGGAAATGGAGATCGAACGTAGATTGTCTGCTGTTGAAATTCCCGATTTTGTACAAAAAGAATGGGAAACAGATCTGATAATAAACAGCAGGGGTGTTGCAGTCGATATGGATATGGTAAACGGTGCGCTTGAACTCGGAACGACCGTGCGTAACACACTTATGGAGGAAGCTGTACGGATATCGGGACTTAGTAATCCGAACAGTGTCGCACAGCTTTCCTCTTGGCTTGAATCGGAAACAGGAGAAGAGATATCGGGACTGCGTAAAGATACGGTGGCGAAAATGCTTGCCCGTGATGATAATACACCCGAAGTTCGGCGTATGCTTGAAATCAGGCAGGAGCTTGGCAAGACAAGTACGAAGAAGTATGACGCTATTGAACAGGCGGTGTGCTCCGACAATCGTGTTAGGGGTCTTTTGCAATTCTACGGAGCTAACCGTACGGGTCGTTGGGCGGGTCGTTTGGTGCAGGTTCAAAATCTCCCCCGTACATATACAGAGCATTTGGTGCTTGCGCGTAATCTTGTAAAAGATCGCAAACTTGATAACCTGAAACTTATATACGGAAGCGTGTCTGATACGCTGTCACAGCTGATACGCACGGCTTTTGTTGCCGCGCCCGGTAATGTGCTCATCGACGCCGATTTCTCGGCTATTGAAGCCCGTGTTATATCTTGGCTTGCCGGTGAAGAGTGGAGGCTTGAAGTTTTCCGCACCCACGGCAAGATATATGAGGCTTCCGCATCTCAAATGTTCGGAGTGCCGATAGAAAAGATAAAAAAGGGAAATCCCGAATACTCACTAAGGCAAAAAGGCAAGGTCGCCGAGCTCGCACTTGGCTATCAAGGCAGTACAGGAGCACTTATCAATATGGGCGCACTTGATATGGGAATACCCGAAGATGATCTTCCCGATATTGTGAGCCGTTGGCGCGAAGCCAATAAACGGATACGTGATCTATGGTACAAAGTTGATTCCGCTGCCGTGCAGGTTATCATACGGGGCGGAAGCGTAGGAGTGAACAGCCTTATTTTTTCTCACGAATGGGACGCTAATCAGAATACCGATTATCTGACGGTTATCTTGCCGAGCGGAAGAAAACTGTATTACAACGCTCCGCAGATAGGAGAAAATCAATGGGGAAATCCCTCAATATCGTATATGGGGATGGATCAGACAACAAAGAAGTGGAAGCGCATTGAAACCTACGGCGGAAAACTTGTTGAAAACTGTGTACAGGCAATCGCTCGTGACTGCTTGGCGCAAGCCATTGAACATCTCGAAGCGGCAGGATTACCCGTGGTGTTTCATATTCACGATGAGGTAGTTATTGACGTTAAACCGTGGGCGGACAGAGACGCTATGCTGAATACAGTCGTTAAAATTATGAGCTGTCCCGTTCCGTGGGCTCCGGGGATTCCGCTAAATGCCGACGGCTGGGTCGGTACATTTTTCAAAAAGGATTAAGGAGTGAGCGTTTTGCAGAATGACAGAAAAATCAACATAGCTTCAGGTGCAAGCCGCAGAGCGACACTGTGGACAACACAAACGCTTATGGTGTCGGAACTGTGGGAAAGACTGAAAGTACCCGTAAGAAGTGCGGAAACGCTTGCCGAATATCTTGATATGAAAAAGGCACAGCAGGACGATTTAAAGGACGTCGGCGGCTTTGTCGGAGGCAGTCTGAACGGTACACGCCGCAAGGCGAACAACGTTTCGGGACGTGACATCATAACACTTGATCTCGACAACATTCCGGCCGGGCATAAAGATGATATACTCCGCCGTGTTGACGCTTTGGGCTGTGGATACTGCGTTTACAGCACAAGGAAACATCAGCCCTCGGCGCCGAGACTTCGTGTGCTACTGCCGCTCGATAGAACCGTAACAGCAGATGAATATGAACCGCTTGCAAGAAAAGCGGCCGAATACATCGGTCTTGAGTTTACCGATCCGACAACGTTTGATCCGTGCCGTCTGATGTATTGGCCGAGTTGTTGTTCGGACAGCGAATATGTTTATATTGTCGGAGACAAACCCTTTATTTCCGCCGACGGGCTTCTTGCACAGTATGCGGATTGGCACGATGTCAGCGGCTGGCCGGCAATGCCGGGACAGAACAAATTTACTAAGCTGGCAGTCAGACAGGGCGATCCCGAAAGCAAAAACGGAGTTGTCGGAGCTTTCTGCCGCACATACGACATCAACCGTGCAATGGACGAGCTGCTTCCCGGTATTTATGAACCGGTTGATAATATGCCCGGCAGATATACATATCTCGGTGGCTCGACGACGGGCGGTGCGGTTCTGTACGATAACGGTAAATTCTTGTACAGCCACCACGCAACAGACCCATGCAGCGGACGTCTTGTAAATGCATTTGACCTTGTACGTTTGCACAAATTCGCCGATAAGGATGACGAAGCAACAGCAGGCGCACCTACAAACCGTTTACCGTCTTATTCGGCAATGTGTGAATTAGCTTGCAGCTTGCCTGATGTTGCCGCTCTCATAAACAAGGAGCGCTACGACAGCGCAATAAAGGACTTCGGGGGCGTAAGCACCGAAGAAAACGACGAGACAGACTGGATGATGTTACTCGAAAAGAACGTTCAGACGGGCGCTGTGAAGTCCACAATAGATAATGTTCGTATAATTCTTGAACACGATCCGCTGCTTAAAGGTAAGTTTGCATTAAATGAATTTGCGGGTCGCGGTGAGGTTCTCGGTGCATTGCCGTGGGACAACAGAGACAAACGCCGCTTATGGGACGACAATGATAATCAGGGGCTGTATTGGTACCTTGAAAGAGTGTACAAGATATCCGGCAACGGAAAGGTTGACGGTGCGCTTTCGCTCCATTCAAACGCTCACGCTTTTAATGATGTGAAGAATTATCTATTAGGACAGAACGGTAAATGGGACGGTGTTCCCCGTCTCGATACTCTTTTCGTGGACTATCTCGGCGCAAAGGACACGCTGTATAACCGAGCGGCGACACGCAAGGCTTTTGTTGCCGCGGTTGCCCGTGCTATGAACCCCGGTTGTAAATATGACAATATGGTTATAATTTCGGGTCCTCAGGGCATAGGCAAAAGTACCATGCTTGATAAAATGAGCAGAGGCTGGTTCAACGACAGCATACGCACATTTGAGGGCAAGGAAGCGTCGGAGCTTTTACAGGGTGTATGGATTGTTGAGGTGTCTGAGCTTGACGCATTCAGGCGTACAGACGTCAGCAGAATAAAGCAGTTTTTGAGCCTACGCGCCGACAGGTTTCGTGCAGCTTATGGCCGTAACGTCAAGGAGCTGCCTCGCACTTGTATTTTCTTCGGCACGACGAATGCATCGGAGTTTTTGCAGGACACAACGGGTAACCGCCGCTTTTGGCCGATAGACACAGGCGAGCAAGAGAACACAAAAAATGTATGGCAGGATCTTGAAAATGAAGTTGATCAACTGTGGGCGGAAGCATTTACACGCTGGCAGGCTGGCGAATCCTTATATCTGACGGGAGAGATTGCCGAAGCCGCAAAGGAAAAGCAGGAGGAACACCGTGAAGCGTCAAGTCGAGAGGGTATCGTGCGTGAGTTTATGGAGCGTGATATCCCCGATGATTGGAGCAAGTGGACGCTTGACAGACGGCGTATGTATTGGGGCGGTGTTGCAATGGGAAGCGATAAAATCCGATTGGTAAAGCGTGACCGTGTATGTGCGCTTGAGGTTTGGTGCGAAGCGTTCGGCGGTAATGTAAGGGACTTGAAAAACGCCGAAGCAAGAGAGTTAAACAACATAATGGCAGCTACATTAGGTTGGCAAAAAAGTAACAGCAGTATGAGGGTTGGTTGCTACGGTGTTCAAAGGTGCTTTGTTCGAAAAAAGACGTAACAATCTATGTAACAATCGGCGAAAAAACGTAACAATCGGTGTAACAATCGAAAAATTGTTACAAACGTAAATGTAACAAATAACGCCGAATTGTTACATTGTTACGCTAATTGTTACATCAGAAATCCTTATTTTTCAAGGCTTTCAAGGAAAATGTAACAATGTAACAATTATTACTATTGATTATTAAAATAGAGAGTTAGAGGGTGAAAATACTCTCTAATCCGCCTAATGTGACGCATATATACGCGCGCGTGAGAAAATGTTACATTTCATAAGGAAGGAGGTTTTTCTGTGCTTGAAAAAGAAGTTGAAAAATATTTGTGCAGGCAGGTAAAAAATGAGTTGTTCGGGTGGGCTTTGAAGTTTGTAAGTCCGGGTCAGAACGGTGTGCCGGACAGGGTTGTCCTTATACCGCAGGGCAGGATCTATTTTGTTGAGACTAAAGCCCCGAACAAAAAACTGCGAAAGCTGCAGGAGCATGTTTGCAATAAAATTCGGGCACTTGGATTTTCTGTTTTGAGGATAGATACGATCGAGAGGGTGGATGATTTTGTAAAGGAGGTGCTGACGGGTGGAATACAGACCGCATAACTATCAGGCATATTGCATTGACCGAATAGTAAACGATCCCGCGGTTGGGCTGTTTCTCCGTCCGGGTCTCGGAAAAACGTCAATCACGCTTTCGGCAATAAATATTCTGAAGTATTTTAAGTGGAGCATTTCAAAGGCTTTGGTCGTAGCACCTAAAAGGGTTGCGGAGGGTACATGGAGTAAGGAGGCTGACAAGTGGGATCACTTACGACACCTAAGGGTTGTTACGGTTCTCGGTTCTGCCGCAAAGCGCATAAGGGCTTTAAATACAATGGCGGATGTGTATGTTATCAACCGAGAGAACATTCCGTGGCTGGTTGAATACTATCAGCAAGCATGGCCGTTTGATATGGTGGTACTTGACGAAAGCACGAGCTTTAAGAACGGCCAAAGCAAACGCTTTAAGGCAATGAA
>CAVELL010000006.1:0-55078 GCA_963616775.1 Eggerthellaceae bacterium
ATCGCTTTTTTCTATGCTTTTTTGTTTTCAGTCTCACATCTATTGTAAACCTACATAATAATCTTCTGTTTTCGGGAAACAATGTTTGCATTTGGCGGCAAAAAATGATACAATGGTGAAAAATAACTGATCGGATCGGTGTATATGTCAAAATATATTGAAAAAGCCAATACGGTTGTGCCCTCAAAAGCACAGCTCGACTTTATGAATACTGAATTTATTGCGTTTATTCACTACGGAATGAATACCTTTTGCAACACGGAATGGGGCACAGGCCGCGAACCTGAAAAGTATTTCAAGCCTGCCGATTTTTCAGCAAAGCAATGGGTCAGCACTGTCAAGACCGCTAAAATGAGGGGAATTGTCCTCACCTGCAAGTACTCCGACGGATTTTGCCTTTGGCCGAGCAAATATACCGAACACTCCGTCAAAAACTCCCCGTGGCGAGACGGAGAAGGCGACCTTGTCAGAGAGCTTGCCGATGAGTGCAGAAAGCAGGATATAAAATTCGGAATTTACCTTTCGCCCTACGATATGCACGAACCGACCTTCGGCTCGGAAAAATACAACGACTTTTTCGTCAATCAGCTCACAGAGCTGTGCACCGACTACGGTGATATATTCTGCGTTTGGTTTGAGCGCGACAACAGCAGACAGCAAAGCTATGACTGGCAAAGATACTACGACACGATTCGCAAATATCAGCCGAATGCGATGATCTGCAACTGCGGACCCGATATTCGCTGGTGCGGCAACCATGTCGGCATCAGCCGTACAAGCGAATGGAGCGTTGTGCCGAAGTCGCTGATAAATAACGCACCGTCGCAGAAGCTCGTCGAGCCCGATCTCGGAAGCAGGAGAAAAATCCGCCGAGCCGATGAGCTTGTGTGGTATCCGTCCGTTACCGATATTTCGTTAAGACCGGGCTGGTTCTTCCACGAGACCGAAAACTTTGACATCAAGGTTCTTTCAAAGGCACTTGAGGTTTATTTTAAATCCGTCGGCAATAACGGCACTCTGATTCTGAATATATCCCCCTCCCATACGGGTAAGATTGACAAGGCTGACGTTGAGCATCTTGTAACACTCGGAGTTCAGCTCGGAATTGAGTTCAATGAAAACCTTGCCGAGGGTGCTGTTTTTACCGACGAAGGTCACCGTGACGATCTTCATTCGTCCCGATTCATAAACTCGGAAAAATCATATTTCAGGAGCGCGGACAAAGCAAAGAAAAGCGTCATAACTCTTGATATGGGTGAAGTGAAAAGCATCAACAAGGTTGTCCTCGCCGAAAACATCGAAACGGGACAGCAGGTTGAAAAATTCAAGCTCTATTATTTCTTCGATAAAAAGTGGAGAAAAATTTACAGCGGCACAACAATCGGCAGAAAAAAAATATGCCTGCTCCCGACAATGGACGCAAGACGGCTGAAGCTCGTTATTGAAAAAACGCGTGACTTTGCAACCGTAAAAACCTTTGAGGTTTATTGATTCTCCGCCAAAACAAAAAGCTATAATTCATAATCGGTAACTCGATTTGAATTATAGCTTTATTCTTTGTATTCGTTTATTTCAGCACTGAAATTGCGTCTGTTATTGTTTTTTCATAAGCCTCGCGACCGTATTTATCGACATCGGCTTTATTTCTCTCTCCGTGGGTCAGACAGCCGGCTCCGCCGATACAGCCACCGATACAAGCCATACCCTCAATGAAGTTTGCATCCAGTCTTTCCTTGCTCTTCTTGAGCAGTGCTGTTTTGCATGCCTCAATTCCGTCGCAGGCACATGGCTTGAGCTCAAAGTCGGTAATCTCCTGCTCCTTGAGAGCCTGTGCAACGGCATCGGAAAGTCCGCCGCTTCGTGCAAATATGCGTCCGAAATAGGAAGCGTTGTCGAGAACTTCCTCCGGCAGCTTCATAATGTCAATATCCTTGCTGTCGAAAAGAGCCTGCAGCTCCTCAAACGTCAATGCGACATCGACATATTCCTTGACAGATTCTTTCTTAACCTCCGCTTTTTTCGCCGTACACGGTCCTATAAATACAACCTTACAATTCCTGTCACGTTCCTTAATGTACTTTGAAACAGCCGCCATCGGCGAAAGGTTGTGGGAGACAAACGGAAAGAGCTGCGGGAACGACTTTTCGATATAGCTGACAAACGCCGGACAGCAGGAGCTTGTCAGGAAGCCCTTTTCGGCAAGCTCCTTTGATTCGGAATATGCAACCATATCCGCTCCGAGAGCCGCTTCAATAACGGCGTGGAATCCGAGCTTTTTGAGACCCGTTATCACCTGACCGAGCTTTGCGTACTTAAACTGGCTCGATATCGACGGTGCAACAACGGCGTAAACCTTGTATTTTTTATTTTCTTTGCTTTTCTTAATGATGTCGATAACATCAAGAATATACGATTTGTCGGTAATCGCGCCGAACGGGCACTGATAAACACAGGCACCGCAGGCAATGCATTTTTCGTTATCTATGGCGGCCGCCTTGTTTTCGTTCATCGAGATTGCCTTAATCTTACAGGCATTCTCACACGGACGTTTGCGGCTGATTATCGCAGTATACGGGCACACGCGTGAGCACGCGCCGCACTCCTTACACTTTGTCTTGTCAATGTGTGCAACATGGTTCTGGTCAAAGGTTATCGCTCCGAAGCGGCAGGCGTCCATACAGCGGTGAGCCAGACATCCGCGGCACGCATTTGTAACCTCATAACCGCCCATCGGGCACTCGTCACAGGCGGTCTCTATAACCTCAATTACATTCGGGTTCGCCTTGTCACCGCCCATAGCTATTTTAACACGCTCGCCGAGGATTGCGCGCTCCTTGTATACGCAGCAGCGCATTGTCGGCGTATTTCCCGGGACAATTGTTTTCGGAATATCCATCAGATTGTCCAAAAGAGTGTCGTCCCACGCAAGACGCGCTACTTCTCGGAGGACTTTGTATTTCAAATACTGAACCTTCGTGTCAAACTTATACATCCTTTTCCTCCTTTAGAAATAACTCACTTTTATTCTTTTGCCCATCTGCTTCAGGCAGCTGCAAAGTTCCTCGACCAAATTCATCTTAATGTTGAAATTGATCGGCAAATCGGGATTCTGATGCGCGGGATTGACCGCCCTTCCGACATAGAAATTTATATCGGTCGCCTCCTCAAACAGCAGACGGCAGATTTTTGACGCACCGTCCTGCTTGATACTCCATTGGTCATAAAGCTCGTTTTTATCAAGGGCGTCCTTGGCATATTCAATAACCTTGTTTATAGTTATAACACCCTCGGTCACGAGGTCAACGCCCTCAATTTCGGCAATCGGAGGCACATCGCTCTGCACAAAATTGAGTGAGGCTCTGAGCGGCTTGCCGAGATATTTTGCGGCGATTGACGATGTTGTTCCGCCGCAGACAATGTGCTTGCCCTCCTTGGAGAAGAATAGCGACATCATTCGATCGCAATCGTCCCTGTTGCGCGGAGGACCGAACAGCAGGTTCATCGGCTCCCTTTTTCTGATACGCACAACGCAAGCCGTGGCGTCGTCTCCGGGGTGGTGACCGTATTGATTATCACACTCGTCGATGAGCATCGTCGAAAGAGTTTTTGCCGTATAACCGAGGTCTGAAACGGTTTCCATAAAGTCGATTATATCCTCTCTCTTCCAGCCGAAGTTGTACGCAAGTCCGATTCCGGCGTGCGGGCAGCCGTCGCTCATTGCGATGAAAATATCGTTTTCCTGCAAGCTGATAACGGATTTATATATCTGCTTGCCGTTTATATTCAATTCGTTTTTCGGATAATCGTAATTTTTGCTGTCACGAAGCAGAATTACATGGGGGTTGTCGTACTGGATCAGCTCGGCGGTCTCGTTGTTGATAAGATGAATTATCGTGAACGTTGAATACGCAACGCCCCTGACCGAACAAATCGGAAGAGTTGCGGCAATGGTCGAGACACATTCCTCAAGGGAAAGCCCCTCCGCCATCATCGTGGAGATAATTTTAGACGTGAGCGTGGAAAGAATGCTCGCCTTTACGCCGCTTCCGAGTCCGTCGGCAAGCACGATAACGGTCGAGTTTTCGTTCTGCTCAACGATATCAATATGGTCGCCGCAAAGCTGTTCACCCTCGTGATTTATGCTTTTCCAGCCGATGTCAGCACACAGATTATTCATCGCTGATCGACTCCTTTAGTTTAGTGAGAGCAATTTTGGTTTCCGCCGCCGTCTCACCGAGCAGGGATGCAATTTCCTGAACGATTCTCATCTGGTTGTCAACAACACGGTCGGCAATTTCAACAGTCTGATGACTGATTTTTTCTTTTCTTTCGCGCTGGTTTTCTTCCTCGGTAACGTCGCGGAGAATACATACCAGCAGACGGTATTCCTTGTCGTAGAGTATTGATTCCTCAACATATTTTTCATATTCGGCAAGGTAGGTTCTCTTATTGTGGATGCTTTTACCGCTGTTGAGCACACTCAGGAAATCGGTCGGGTCAAGTATCCTCACGACCTGATCGCCGAGAACAACGGATGCATTGCGGACATTTATAATCTTCAACGCCGCCTGATTTATCTGCTGAACCTCAAGCTTCTCGTTGAGCACGATAAGACCGTTCGGCGTGTTGCGGACGATTGTATCGGAGAAGCTCTCCGCCTTGTCCTTGAGGTACGGCAGACACATTGAAATCTCCGCCTTGCCCTGAAGAATGGCGACCGCCTTTTCGCGGCAGGTATTGTATCCGCATGAGCCGCAGTTCAGCTCGTCCGAGGGCTTCATCTTGCCCATCTGGCGGAGAGTGTCGCGTATTTCGGACTCTGACGGCTGCTGCAATTTTCTTTCGATGAAGGTGAAGGTTTTACGGAGCGTAATAGGATCTGCGCTCTGAACGTCAAAATCTTTTTTACCGGCAAAACGCGATACGGCAACATAGTCCTTGACCGGAGAACGGTGGAATTTTTCCATAACCGGACCGCCGACGCAGCTTCCGGCGCAAGCCGACATTTCGATAAAGCACTTGTGCAGATTGCCGCTTTCAATATCACGGAGCGCGGCAATGCAGTTGTCGGTTCCGTCAATCGCCATATAGGTGTAGTCGGTATCACTTGTGTCCATGGTCTTGAGAATGCCGCCTGTTGTCGGGAAGAAACGTGCACGGCTGTTCTCATCGGAATCCATCTCTTTTTTAAGCTCAATGTTCTGAGACTTGAGCCAGTTGGTGAGCTCATCAAAGGTGAGCACGGAATCAACAATACCGTCGTAGTGCTGCGCTTCGTCCTTCTTGGCAACACACGGGCCGATAAACACGGTTTTTGCGTTCGGAATACGTTTCTTTATGTCCTTGCAGTGCGCCTGCATGGGCGATATTACATCTGCAAGGTAGGGAAGCTCCGAGGGAAAATATTTTTGTATAAGCAAGTTGACGGAATGGCAGCAGGAGGAAATGATTATATCATGGGTTTTCTCACCCAGCATCCTCTCATATTCCTTTTTAACAATGGTAGCACCGATTGCCGTTTCCTCGACGTCATAGAATCCGAGCTTTTTGAGTGCTTCTCTCATTGCGCCGATACCGACACCCTCATAATTGGCTATAAAAGACGGAGCCAAACTGACAACAACGGGGTCGCCGCTCTGCAAAAGAACCTTTACCTTTTCCGTCTCATCGACTATCTGCTTTGCATCCTGCGGGCAGACGACAAAGCAGTGACCGCACATAATGCACTCGTTGCCTATGATATATGCCTGATTGCCGGAAAAGCGAATGGATTTGACCGGACAATGGCGAATACACTTATAACAGTTTTTGCAGTTGGATTTTTTCAGAGTCAGACACTCCATACCGTTAATTCCTTTCTTCGTTTATCTTCTTGAGTACCTTATCATTGAAAAAGGTGCTGAAATTTTCCGGAGTAACGCCGGTAAAAATATCGTCGTCAACCGTAACGGTTACACCAACGCGGTTGCACTTGCCGGTGCAGAAGCTGCCGGCAAGTGTAACGTCACTATCAAGCTTGTTTTCGGCAATAGCTTTCTGAAAAAGCTCTGCCAATTTTTCAGACCCTTTCAAATGGCAGGACGAGCCTACGCATATCTGAACGATCATCTTTTCACACCCTTGCGAGTACGTTTTCTTCAAAAAATTCCTTTACCGTCTCAGGGGAAACTGAGAAGAATTTGTCATCAACCGTCACACAAACACCCTGCTGACATTTGCCCATACAGAATGTTCCGCCGAGGTCAACCTTGTCGCCGAGGTCATGCTCGTGAATGAGATACTGTAGCTGCTCAACAACCTGACGGGAGCCCTTGATGTGACAGGACGAGCCTATACAAACCGTTATTTTCATTGTGACACCCTCCTATCATTCGTAATCAACAACATTTATCCATGAGTGCAGGAACTCGCGTTCCGCCTCATTGCCTTTTACGGTCTGCGAAGCCGCAACGATCGGCATCCACTTCTGAACATACTGCTTTGCCGTGTTGCTTCTGTCGCAGAACAGATCCAAATACTTCTTTGCGCCTGCAATGTCGCCGTTGAGCCAGAAGAGAAGATAGGTTCTGGCAGCATCGGCAGAGGCATTGCCCTGAGTCGCATGTGACCAGTCGAGGATATACGGAGTGCCGTCCTCGGCGATTATGATATTTGTCGGGTTGAAATCACCGTGACATACCTTGTTGTGCTTGGGCATTGCTTCAAGACGGGTATGAAGGTCGTAACGAACAGTCGCCGAAAGGTCTGTCTGACTGATCTTCTTGTTCATCTTGTCCTTGAGCTTTGTCAGTCCGCCGCAGGTCTTTGAATGCATTTGGAGCTGAATATCCACGAAAAGACTGAGGTATTCTTCTTTCTTTTCGGGGTTCTCCTCCATGAGACGCGCAAGCGTCTTGCCCTTGATATACTCGGAAACGATTGTCCACTTGCCGTCGATAACCGTAACCTCAAGGATTTTCGGAATATTGAGACCCGTCTCTTCAATACGAGCCTGATTGAGTGCCTCATTGAGAACGTCTGCCTTTGAATAGTCCTCGCTGAAAACCTTGAGACAGCGATCACCGTCGCGGTAAACGGTTTTGTCGGTTCTGACCGCAATAATTTTGTCCAAATTCATATATATTCCTCCTTACGCTTTGCTCTTGCCGTTCTCCGCTCTGCGATAAGCCTTTTTGAAATCATGCTTGTCGTCGTTCGCCTCAAAATCGGCTGCCGTGGGTTTATCTTCTTCCTCAAAGTGCTTATTTCCGTAATAAGCATTGAGGTACATCTGCTTGATTTCGCTCATAAGCGGATAACGCGGATTAGCA
This sequence comes from Eggerthellaceae bacterium, assembly GCA_963616775.1. Taxonomy (GTDB): domain Bacteria; phylum Bacillota; class Clostridia; order Oscillospirales; family Acutalibacteraceae; genus CAG-488. The sequence continues at coordinate 7,311 of CAVELL010000006.1, forward strand.
CCTGTGCACTGGTCATCGAAAGCCTGCTCTGTCATTGCGTCAAGACGGTCAAGAAAATCCTTCTCGTCGATACCGTAATCGCGGATTGTCGGCTTGATTCCGACCTTCTCCTTGAGAGCGTTGATTGCACCGATAAGATTTTCAAGACTTTCCTTATCGTTGCTGCCGCCGAGACCGAGAGCCTCGGAAACCTCGGCATAACGTGCAAGAGTGTGCGGGTGGTCGTACTGAGAGAACGTTCCCATCTTTGCCGGAGCCTCGGAAGCGTTGAAGCGAAGCACCTCTTCAATCATCAATGCGTTGGCAACACCGTGCGGCAGATGATGGAACGCGCCAAGCTTGTGAGCCATGGAGTGACATACACCGAGGAATGCGTTTGCGAACGCCATACCTGCCATTGTTGCGGCATTAGCCATTTTCTCACGAGCCTCGATATCGTTCTGACCGTCGTCGTAAGCACGGGGCAGGTACTCAAAGATTGTCTTGAGAGCCTGAATCGCAAGACCGTCCGTGTAATCCGTTGCCATCATTGAAGCATAAGCCTCAAGTGCGTGTGTAACGGCGTCGATACCGGAGGCTGCGGTAAGTCCTTTCGGTGCGCTCATGTGGAAGTCTGTATCAATAATTGCCATATTCGGAAGAAGCTGATAGTCGGCAAGCGGATACTTGACACCGCTCTTTTCGTCGGTGATAACCGCAAACGGAGTAACCTCCGAGCCTGTACCTGCCGACGTCGGGATAGCGATAAAGTATGCCTTTTCGCCCATTTTCGGGAATGTGTAAACACGCTTACGGATATCAATAAAGCGCATTGCCATATCCATAAAGTCTGCTTCCGGATGCTCATAGAGAACCCACATAATCTTGCCGGCGTCCATTGCGGAACCGCCGCCGAGGGCAATAATGCAGTCGGGTTGGAAGGCTCTCATCTGCTCTGTGCCCTCTTTTGCGCAGGCAAGCGTCGGGTCGGGAGCAACGTTGAAGAACGTTGTGTGAACAATACCCATCTCATCAAGCTTGTCTGTGATCGGCTTTGTGTAGCCGTTATTATAAAGGAAGCTGTCCGTTACGATGAACGCTCTCTTCTTACCCATGACGTTCTTGAGTTCGTCAAGCGCAACAGGGAGACAGCCCTTCTTGATATATATCTTTTCAGGTGCTCTGAACCACAACATATTCTGTCTCCTCTCAGCTACGGTCTTGATATTGATAAGATGCTTTACGCCGACGTTTTCGCTTACGCTGTTGCCGCCCCATGAGCCGCAGCCCAAGGTAAGCGACGGCGCAAGCTTGAAGTTGTAAAGATCACCGATACCGCCGTGTGAGGAAGGAGTATTTACAAGAATACGGCAGGTCTTCATTCTTGAAGTAAACTCCTCAAGCTTTGCCTGCTCGGTTACTTCGTTGAGGTAGATTGAAGATGTGTGACCGTAGCCGCCGTCTGCGATAAGATGCTCTGCCTTGTCAAAAGCATCATAAATATCGGTTGCCTTGTACATTGCGAGAACGGGAGAAAGCTTCTCGTGTGCAAACTCCTCGCTGATGTCAACGCTCTCAACCTCACCGATAATGATTTTTGTTCCCGACGGAACCTTTACGCCTGCAAGAGCGGCAATCTTTGCGGCAGGCTGACCGACGATCTTGGCGTTGAGCGCACCGTTGATGATGATGGTCTTTCTGACCTTTTCCGTCTCCTCGGGATTAAGGAAGTAACAGCCTCTGTCCGCAAACTCGGTTTTAACTGCGTCGTAAATATTCTGATGAACGATAACGGACTGCTCGGAAGCGCAGATCATACCGTTATCGAATGTCTTTGAATGAATAATTGAGCTGACGGCAAGAACAATGTCGGCTGTTTCGTCGATAATGGCAGGTGTGTTGCCTGCGCCGACGCCGAGTGCCGGCTTGCCCGACGAATAAGCAGCCTTAACCATTCCGGGACCGCCCGTTGCAAGGATGATGTCAGCCTCTTTCATAATAAGGTTTGTAAGCTCAAGACTCGGAATATCAATCCAGCCGATGATATCCTCCGGTGCGCCTGCTTCAACGGCTGCTTCAAGCACAAGCCTTGCGGCGGCGATTGTTGAAAGCTTTGCTCTCGGATGGGGGCTGATGATGATAGCGTTGCGGGTCTTCAGCGCAATAAGGCACTTGAATATTGCCGTTGAGGTTGGGTTCGTCGTCGGAATAACGGCGGCGATAACGCCGATCGGCTCTGCAATCTTCTTGATTCCGTAAGCCTTATCCTCTTCGATAACCCCGCAGGTCTTTGTGTTCTTGTACGCGTTGTAGATATACTCGGCGGCATAGTTGTTTTTGATAACCTTATCCTCAACAACGCCCATACCGGTCTCTTCAACCGCCATTTTGGCAAGAGGGATTCTCGCCTTGTTTGCGGCAGATGCCGCAGCAAAGAAGATCTTGTCTACCTGCTCCTGAGTGTAGGCGGAAAACTTCTTCTGAGCTTCCCTTACTCGCGCAAGAGTTTCCTCAAGCGCCTCTACACTGTCTACGATTTTTCTTTCTTTCGTTTCCATATCTTAACCTCCCGGTTTCTAAATACATATTGATTTGTTTACTTGATTTGCATTTTCAGGTGCGCAAGTGACAGCGCAAGATTTTCGTACTGTATCACTGCATCCGCCGGCTTGTAAAGCTGACAGGGTGCAAAGCACCACATTGCCCGAATCCCGTTTTCATAGAAAAGGTTGCAGACCGACTGAGCGGCCGATGCGGGAACTGCGATTATTCCGATTTTCACATCATTCGCCTTGCAGAAATCCGCAAGCTTTTCCGGCGGAAGTATCGGCTTACCGCTCTCCGAGGTCTCACCCTCTTTTGCATTCTCGTCAAATGCGGCAAGCACGGAAATTCCCAAATCGTCAAAACCATTATAATCAAGCAGAGCCCTGCCGAGCCGTCCGGCACCGACGATAACCGTTCCTCCGTCATCCTTTGCGAAAACCGCTTCCAGACTTTTGATCAGCTCGTCACACAGATATCCGACCTTTGGCTTTCCTGAGCCGCACAGGCTGCCGAGATCCTTACGCACCTGAACCTCACCTAAGCCCAGGTCCTTGGCTATCGCAGTCGAGGCAACATACATTGTCCCCGGCGGCAAGCTTTTCAGATACTTTAAATACATCGGTATTCTGCCGAGGGTTGGACGCGATATCTCCGTTTCTTTCAAAGCGACACCTCCCGTATTCGGACTTCCGTCCTCGTTTGTTATTATTTTATCAAACTAATCGAGTTTTGGGAATTGCCTCTTTCTCATATCGGTATTGCATTTATCAATATACCGTTTACGGAAATGTTTTCAAGCAAACGAACCGTTGTTATTCAAAACCGAACTGTTTTGTTATTCATTTTTCAATTTTATCAAACACAAGGCGGAATAGAAGCTATTGCGCCGTAGCGTTCCGTACTTTTTGCGGCTATGTGCGCCGCCCTTTTCGCATAGGCGACTGCGTCGTCAAACAACATTGCGTCAAGCCCAGCACCGTTTTTAATGTATTCCGAAATAAATGTGCCGAAAAATATATCTCCCGCTCCCGTCGTATCCACGGTTGCGACCTTCTCGGCGGGAATATGCATCCTTTGTCCTTTAAAGTACAGCTCGGAGCCGTTTTCACCGTCGGTGACAAGTATCAGACTCACACCCTGCGAGAGCAGATATTCCGCGCCCTTTCCGCCGCTTATCATATCAAGCTCTTCAACCGAAAGCTTAATGATATCGACATACGGAACAAGTCTTGCCATCTGTGTTGCCGCTTTTTCTTCGCTTGCCCAGAGGGGAGGTCTGTAATTCGGGTCATAAGTCACGGTACAGCCGTTTTCCTTTGCCGTTCTGACCGCAAGCTCGGTCGCCGAAGCGGAGGGCTCGTCCGTCAGAGAAAGCGAGCCGAAGTGGAACACCTTGGAGTCGGCTGTCAGCTCAGCGTCAATATCATTCTCATAAATAAATCTGTCCGCACCGAAGGCTCTGTAAAAGCTGAATTTTCTGTCTCCACGACCGTCAAGCTCGACGAAAGCAAGCGTGGTGTTGTGACAACCGTCCTTTTTCAGGTATCTGTCGTCGATGCCGTATTTTTTGACAGTCGCAATAAGAAAATCGCCCAAAAGGTCATCCCCGACCTTGCCGATAAATGCCGTTTTCAGTCCGTGCTTTGCCGCCGTGGCAAGCACATTCAGAGGTGCGCCGCCCGCCTTGCGGACAAACCGCAGATCCCCTGCCGCGTCAACACCGTCGGGAACAAAATCAATCAGGATTTCGCCGAGGGCTGTAATATCGTATTTTTTCACAGCGTTCACCTCCCGGGTCGACTGTCGGCAAAAAATTTGCCTTATTAGATTATATAGTATATATCTGTATTTTTCAAGCGGTTTGTCTAATTAAAGTGCTTGCTTTTTTTTTCACAATATAGTAGAATATGCTTGGTTATATACTCAGCCTTTGGATAAGAAAAACAGGAGTGATAGTTATCAGTAAGTATCTTATTATAAACGCCGATGATTTCGGACTTTGTCATTCGGCTAACGAGGCCTGTATGGAGCTTTTTGAAAGCGGCTGTCTGCTTTCTTCGACGATAATGGCTCCCTGTCCCGGTGCGGACGAGGCAATCGAATTTGCAAAGACACATCCGCAGTACGCAATCGGTGTTCACCTCACTCACACGAACGAGTGGATGGACAGATTTCCGTGGGGACCTCTCACGGACGGCAAGAGCATAAGAACGCCGGAGGGCAGAATGTGGCCGGAAAGCGAGGACTTTGAAGCTCACTGCACATACGACGACGCTTGTGCGGAAACTCTTGCGCAGATTGAATATTGCGAAAGCAAGGGTATGAAGCCCTCCCATGTTGATTCGCACATGGGTGCTCTTTACGGACTCAACGGCAAGCTGAAAATGCTCCCGAAAACGCTTGCAATCTGCGGCAAAAAGGGCTATCCTTTCCGTATGTTTTCAAAGCCGCTTGAATCTCAGTGCCCTCCCGGCGCACCGATGTGGCTGTTCAAGGCCGCCTGCCGTTTTTCCGGTATATTCGGCAAAATAACTCATGTTCCGATGCCGGACTATCTTATATTCCCGGAAAGCATTGAAAGCGGCGATTCCTACGAGGAATTTAAGCACAACTTCATTACGTATCTTACGGACATTCCCGACGGGATCTGTGAAACCTATATCCATCCCGCTCTTGATACGGACGAGATGAAAGCCATCACCTCAAGATGGGAGAGAAGATATTGGGAATATCTCATTATGAAAGACCCCGACATTTACAAGGCATTTGACGATCACGGCATCAAGCTCATCAGCTACCGTGACCTTGTTAAACTGAAAAAATAAGCTAAGGCACCGATCGAAAAAAGTCGGTGCCTTAGCTTATATTCTATACTCTTTTCTTATCCGACCCTCAAAATCCTTCCAAAGGAAGACGCCGTTTTCGAGCGTCATATATCCGTGATGGCTGTCCTCCTTCGGAATCGAAACCGAACCGGGGTTCATATAAACATAATGCTTGTGCTCCACACACTTGGGAACGTGCGTATGTCCGTGGAGAAGTATATCTCCGTCGTGCATCGGCGGCAGCTTGTTCTCATTGTATGTATGTCCGTGGGTCATATACACAGCCGTTTTTCCGATATCCAGTATCGCGTAATCGGCAAGAACAGGAAACTCCAAAACCATTTGGTCAACCTCCGCTTCGCAGTTACCCCTGACGCAGTAAATGTCGTTCTTCATCTGGTTGAGCATTGCGATGACCTCTTTGGGTGCATACTCACGCGGCAAGTCGTTCCTCGGTCCGTGATAAAGCACATCGCCGAGCAGAACAAGCCTGTCCGCCCTTTCTTCGGAATACTTTTTTATAAGCTCGCGGCACCAATATGCGCTGCCGTGAATATCCGAGGCAATTAAAAATTTCATATCACATCTCTCCAAACGTCTCTCGCTTTGCTTTCACAAGCTCCTCAATGAACATATTGTCAAGCTCCGAGAGTGTGTAGTCTCTCCTGTGAATGAGCACATCCTTATAAACACGCCTGTTTTCGTCACAGTAACGCTGTATCAGTCCGTAGCGTTTCAGCAGCGATTCGGGAATCGGCGACGTCCACATAAACGTTTCCCTGTTTTCGGCAAGCAGCTCAAACTGACTCGCCCTTTCAAAAACAAAAATGCGTCGGTCGGAATTGTCGGGAAGCTCCTCCTTTTTCACTTCGGAAAAAGGCAGGGACGGCACATAGGGATCGGCGTGAGCGATCATAACAAGGTCACGCAGATCATCGTAGGTTATCTTGTCCTTTTTCGCAAGAGAGCTTTCCTCATTCATAAGCAAAAGGTAGCGGAACTCCGTTATCAGCTCGTATTCCAGTCCCTTTTCGTCGAGCATGGTTTTGTAATATTTATCAAAGCTCTCCGCATAGCGAACTATACCGAGCTTAAATTCCTCATTGAGAATGTTTTTGATCGCACGCATCGCGTTGGTTTCCTTGTAGAAAAGCTCCGTTTCGCTCCCCTTTTCAATCAGCTTTGAAAACTGTGCGAAGGCGGATGCGATGTAGCTCGCACGCGGCACTGAAATTGAAAACTGCTTTTTACCGACGGTGCCGTTGCTGAACATATTTTCTATCATATCCACCTGCTTGAGCACCGTTCTCGCATAGCGGACGAAGATTTCACCGTCCGGAGTCGGGAACATTCCCTTTGCGCTGCGCTCAAAAAGAGTGACGCCGAGCCCCGCTTCCAGCTCCTTTACGGCGCGGCTGAGAGCGGACTGTCCGACATAAAGCTGCTCCGCCGCCTTATTTATCGACTTGGTTTCCGCTATCGCAACGGCATATTTGATATGCATCAGGTTCATGGAACAGCCTCCGTTCACTCATCATAATTTTCGGTCAATTCAGTATACCACAAAACACCGATTTTTCAATAGCTTTGAAAAATGTTTCGAAATATATGTGCCGTTTTATTTTTACCTTTATTTTGTAAAAAAAATAAAAATTAACGTAAAACATATTGCTTTTTTTGCTGTTTTATAGTATAATACGGACTATCGAACATTTGTACGGATACGGAGAGTGATTATAATGGCTGATAAACAAAAGGCTCTTGAAACGGCTATTGCTCAGCTTGAAAAACAATACGGTAAAGGAACGGTTATGCGGCTGGGTCAAAACGTCGCAATGAACGTTGAGGCAATCTCGACGGGTTCGGTCACGCTTGATGCCGCAACGGGTATCGGCGGACTTCCGAAGGGCCGTATAGTTGAAATATACGGGCCCGAATCTTCGGGTAAAACAACGCTTGCCCTGCACGCTGTTGCGGAGGCTCAGAAAGCCGGCGGAGAAGCCGCGTTCATCGACGCGGAACACGCTCTTGATCCGGTGTATGCCGCCAATCTCGGCGTCGACGTCGATTCCCTGCTTGTTTCTCAGCCGGACAACGGCGAACAGGCTCTTGAAATTGCCGAAGCTCTTGTGCGTTCGGGTGCGATTGATGTCGTTGTTGTCGATTCGGTTGCCGCACTTGTTCCTCGTTCGGAAATTGAGGGTGAAATGGGCGATTCACACGTCGGACAGCATGCCAGACTTATGTCGCAGGCACTCAGAAAGCTTGCAGGCGCAATCAACAAGTCGAACACGATCATCATATTCATAAATCAGCTCCGTGAAAAAATCGGCGTTATGTACGGCAATCCCGAAACCACCACGGGCGGTCGCGCTCTGAAGTTCTACGCTTCAATGCGTATGGACGTCAGAAAGGCAGAAACGCTCAAGGGCACAAACGGCGAATTTGTCGGCTCACGCACAAAGGTAAAAATCGTTAAAAATAAGGTTGCTCCCCCGTTCAAAGAGGCTGAATTTGACATAATTTACGGTGAGGGAATTTCCCGCGTCGGCGAAATTCTTGACATTGCCGTTGCGATGGACGTTATCCACAAGAGCGGCGCGTGGTTCTCCTACGGTGACACGCGTTTGGGTCAAGGCAGAGAAAACGTCAAGGAGATTCTCAAGAATGACCCTGCGCTCTGCGAGGAGATAAAGGACAAAATCTATGCCGACAAGGACGCTATGCTCAAGGCTTGCAGATCAACCTCCGGCAAGAAAGCCAAGGGCACGGGCAAGGGAGCAAAGGCGAACAAGGACGACGCCCCGACAGAAAGCACTTCGGCAAAAGCAAAGCTCGACATTGCGGTTGATGACGACTGATGAAAATCTCGGCAAAAAAAGGGCGCGGAGACAAGATGCACGTCTGCATTGACGGGGAATACCTCCTGACGGTGGACGAGATATTTTGGTTTTCAAGCGGGTATGTTTCAGGTGACGAAATAAACAAGGAGGAGCTTACTGCCTTTGAGGAGGCGGCAGGCTCTCGCCGTGCTTTTAACAGTGCGCTCAACAGCCTTGACTACCGCGACCACTCCGAGCGGGAACTTCGCCGAAAGCTCCTCCGGAAATTTGATTCTCAATATGTTGACGAGGCGGTCGAAAAGCTGACCGAGTTGGATTTGGTCAATGACGAGCGTTACGCTCAGATGTACGCGCGTGAGCTTTTTGAGCACAAAAAATTCGGCAGGAAGCGCATTTTTTCCGAGCTGCGGGTTAAGGGCATATCGGCGGACATTGCCAATTCCGCCGTCGAGGAGCTTTTTGAAGACGAAGAGCCCGATAATGTTCAAAGAATAGTTGATATTATCGGCAAAAAATATTATAATAAAATGAACGACGAGGTCGGACGGAAAAAGGTATTTTCGGCACTTTTGCGAATGGGCTACTGCTTTTCGGACATCCGCGAGGCGATGAGCGAATTTTCCGACGACGAATTTTACGAGGAATACTAAGGTGATTTCTATGGAATATAAGGTTGGAATGATATCCCTGGGCTGTCCGAAAAATCAGGTTGACGCCGAGCGTATGCTCGCACTTATGGATGCCGAGGGCTGGGAAATCGTTGATTACGTTGACGGCTGTGACGTTGTAATTGTCAACACCTGCGGCTTCATTGACGACGCCAAAAAAGAAGCTATTGAGAACATTCTCGATATGGTTGAGCTGAAAAAAGAGGGAGTCATCGGCAAAATAATTGTCACGGGCTGTCTCGCTCAGCGATATAAAGAGGAAATCGTTACCGAAATTCCCGAGGTTGATGCCGTTCTCGGAATCGGTGCAAACGGCGACATTATAAAGACCGTCGAAGAGGTTATGTCCTCGGTAACAACGATCGAAAAATATCCTCCGCGCTGTGACCTTCCGCTTGACGGTCAGCGCATATTGACAACTCCGCAGCATTGGGCATACCTCAAAATCGGCGACGGCTGCTCAAACAGGTGCACCTACTGCACAATCCCGTCCATCAGGGGTGATATGAGAAGCCGCAAAACAGAAAATATAATCGAAGAGGCAAAGCAGCTTGCCGAGCTGGGAGTCAAGGAGCTTATACTTATCGCCCAGGACACAACGAGCTACGGTCTCGACCTTTACGGAGAGCTGAAGCTGCCCGAGCTTCTCAATGAGCTTTGCAAAATCGACTCAATCGAATGGATAAGACTTCTTTACTGCTATCCCGACCGCATAACCGATGAGCTTATCGAAACAATAAAAACGCAGGACAAGGTTGTAAATTACATTGACCTGCCGCTTCAGCACGCGGACGATAAGCTTCTCAAGGCGATGAACCGCAGGGGCGATCAGGCTCTGATTCGCAGCGTTATCGAAAAGCTCAGAACAGAAATTCCCGATGTTGTTATCCGCACAACATTCATTGTGGGCTTCCCCGGCGAGGGCGAGGACGAATTTGAGACTCTTGCCGAGTTTGTCAATGAAATTGAATTTGACCGTCTCGGCGTTTTCACCTTCTCACCTCAGGAGGGCACGCCGGCATACGATATGGATGGACAGGTTGAGGACGACGTAAAGACGAGGCGCGGCGAGGTCATAATGCAGGATCAGTACAGCATTATGGAGGAGAAAAACAACGAAAAAATCGGCAAAACTTTTAAAACGGTTGTCGAAGAATATGACGGATACACCGACAGCTATGTCGGCAGAACGTATATGGACGCACCCGAAATCGACGGTCTGGTCAAATTTACGTCCGAAAGAGATCTTGATATAGGCGACTTCGTCGACGTTGAAATTTTCGATGTGGACGAATACGATTTGATCGGCGAGGTTAAATGATGAACTTACCCAATAAAATTACGATTTGCAGAATGTTTATCGCTCCGATTTTTCTCGCCGTGTATCTTGCCGGAATCCCGCACAGATTTCTTCTCTCGGCTTTGATATTCGCTCTCGGAGCAATTACGGACGCACTTGACGGCAGGATAGCGAGAAAAAACAATATAGTCACCGATTTCGGCAAGCTGCTTGACCCGATTGCGGACAAGATGCTTGTCACGGCAGGGCTGCTCGCGTTCATGAAGGACGGTCTTTGCAGCATTTGGATCGTGATGATTATTCTCACGCGTGACTTTGCGGTAACCTCCGTCAGAATGATTGCCGCGTCACACAACGTTGTCATACCGGCGAACATCGGCGGCAAGATAAAAACGGTTATGCAGATGGTGTCCTTTGTTGTTATTATGCTCCTGTGCGAGCTGACAAACGTGTACAAATCAGGGCTGAATATGGAACTTGTTTCAAATATTCTTTTGGGAGCGACGGCGGCGGTTGCCGTTGTTTCCGGATTGATATATATTTTGAACGGCTGGAAAACAATTAAGGAATGAAGGTGTTTTTATGGTAGTTTCTTCCGCAAGACTTATGAAGCGGGCTGCAAAGGAAAGCTATGCGATTCCCGCATTCAATATTGATAACCTTGAGTCCGCAATGGCGGTCTCTGAGATAATGCACGAGCTGAGAACCCCCGTTATCGTGCAGATGATACCTAAGACTCTCAACTACGGCGGAATTGCCGTTTATCCCGCAATGATGCGAGAGCTGATGGCGGACTGCCCTGTTGACTATGCCCTGCATCTCGACCACGGCAACAGTCTCAGCCTTGCCAGAAAATGCGTTGCAGGCGGCTTCTCGTCCGTTATGTTTGACGGAAGCGCAATGCCGTTTGAGGACAACGTGAAGTATACAAAGGAGGTCACCGACTTTGCCCTGCCGATGGATGTTTCCGTCGAGGGAGAGCTCGGAACGATCGGCGGAAAGGAAGAAGGCGACACGGTTCTTGAAGCAAGCTACACCAAGGTCAGCGAAGCCGAGGAATTTGTCCGCCGTACAAACGTGAGCACACTCGCAATCGGCGTCGGCACTGCCCACGGCGTATACAAGGGAACACCGCACATAAATGTTCGGCGAATCAGCGAGATTCACTCCGCAATCGAAACGCCTCTTGTGCTCCACGGTGCGTCGGGACTGTCGGATGAGGTTCTTCGCGACTGCATTGCCGCCGGTATTACAAAGATAAACTTTGCAACCGAGCTCAGGCTTGCCTACACCAACGGAATAAAGAGCGAATTTGCAAAAGCTCCCGACGTGTACGATCCCAAGATTTATATGCGCGGTGCAATTGAAAGCATCAAAGAGGTTCTCAGAAAAAAAATTAACATTTGCTACAACATCTGAGGAGTGTGAATGAAATGATTTATTCGGAATGGATGTCGTACATCAAGGACGATGTCAGTCTTTGCAACGTTGTTATGCCCAGTGCGCACAATGCGGGAAGCTTCAAGATGAAGCCCATCGCCTGCTGCCAGGACGGTGACCTTGCTCAGCAGTTTGAGTACGGCATCCGTCACTTCTGCGTCCGACTGGATACGGACAAAAACGGTCAGATCGTTTTCTGCCACGGACTCAAAAAGGGTCTGCCGTTTGAGCCGGAGCTTATGAAATTCCGCAAGGTTATCGACGAGCATCCGAGTGAATTTTTCATTTTTGACGTCAGAGAGTATCAGCCGCAGAAGTTCGGTCCGATCGAGTTTACCTTCCACGCCGACCCGCAAAAGGTTGATGAAATTCTCGAAAGATGCCTTGAACCGTCAAAATATGCCCTCACCGATTTTGACGACATCGGCAAGGTCACAATGGGCGATATGAGACGCTCCGGAAAGCGTTTTATAATGATTAACTACTGCGAGGAATACAAATACAGCGTCAACTGCCCCCATATTCTTCCGTGGGAGAAGAAAAGACACGGCAAGCACGCTTATGAGTTTGTCACCGAGGCGACGGATTTCTTTGACACCTGTGACACAAGCGGTTTTTACTGGTTTCAGACTCAGCAAACGCCCAATATCGGAACCGATATCGGCGTCGTTTTCCCGCGCAAGCTTGATAAAGCACTGCGCTGGCACTTCAAAGCCCTTATCAACACCATCGCCAACACGCCGAAGTATCTCGCCCGCGCAAACATCATTGCCGGTGACTTTATGACCGAGGATTTCTTCAAGGTCAGGGAAATTCTGAAGCTGAATCTCAATAAAAATAATGTTATCGAAAGTAAGCGCGCCGAATACAAAACGAGGCTGAACACCTGTACATAACAAAACGCTCAGAAAAAAATAAAGAAAAGCTATAATTCACAATCAGCCCCCTTTGCTTGCCGAATGTGCGTTATAGCTTTTGTTTTTGTTTTGTTTTCGGTCTGTACCAAACAGTCCGTTTTTATTCATTAACAACCTTGTACTTGCCGATCTCTTCCTTAATTTCTTCAAGAGATTCAATGTCGTATTTCTTAATTCCGAAGTGCTCCGTAAACACCTCATAAGGAACGCTGTCAACATAAGTGTCCTTGTACTTAACGGGCTTGTTCCTGACCTTGATAACGATATTTACCGCTATGCACAGAACAAAAGCCACAATGACAAGATAAATACCGACCTGGACCGAGCCGTCGATTATTCCGCTGAAAACGGATTCTATATTCGCAAGGAATTTTTTGTATGTAACCAGAGAAGCAACAGCCGAAACAATGCCGACGGATGCGAGCGTAATATTTCTGGAAAATCCGTGGGGAGAGCTTGAAAGGAAGCTGAAGATAAGCTCCAGCAAGGCACACAGAACCGAAACGATAATCGTAACCGCAGAAACCGCAAGAAATATGAAGCTTGTCTTGAGAGCAGGCGAGCCCGCAAGAACAAACATTCCGTCAAAATCAAGTCCCGAAACCGTGTTATAAATCTCAAGAGCGTTGAGCGTAGTTGTCTTGTCAAAGTACGGTCCGACCGCATGGAATGTTGCAAGCGGAATAAAGAACATACCCACCGCAAGAACCAACAAAACAAGTCTGACTATCGAAAGAGGTGTTCCGAACATCGCGTCCTTGGCACGGTCAATTTTTTTCTGAGTCTTTGCGTGCTCAAGCTCGGCATTGATCGCATCGACCTCAAGCCTTTCTTCAATTTCATAATAGAGCAAATTTACACCGCAACCCGGACAGGTGGGCTTAATATCGGTAAGCTTGAGTTTTCTGCCGCATTTCGGACAAACAGACATTAGGGATTCCTCCATTTCAGTAATTGCTTTCACGCATAGGGTATTTTAACATATATTTATCATAAAATCAAGAATCTTTTTCTGCAAAATGTCTAACAAAGCGTTGATATTGTTCGACAGACATACATAATCGTAGCACAGGCAACCGAAATCAGGGTGCCGTATCCGTGCATCTGAGTTTTTTGCGGTATTCGGTAGGCGTGACTCCGTATCTTTTTTTAAAGGTCTTTGAAAAATACTGCGCGTCGGAAAAGCCGGACGAGTATGCAACCTCCTGAATGCTGCTCATACCGTTTTCAAGCAAGCTTCGTGCGTGAGTTAATCTCAGGCTGCTTAAATAGCTCGAAAAAGAAATCCGTGTCAGAGAAATAAATGCGTTCGACACATATTTATAGCTGTAATTAAATTTACGGCTGATTGATTTTAAATTCAAATCGGATTCGGCATAGTGCAGATCGACGTATGACTTGAGCTCCAGCATTCCGTTTGAGCTGCGGCTCTTGATAAGCTCCGTATCCTGACCGCACAGATAGGACAGACTGTGCAGCAGCAAGCCCTCACTCACCAAATCCACATTGTGTTCATTTGCGTTTTCAAAGTCGTTTATCCACTGCTCCCGCAAACAGTCGAAGCCCTTATACACGGGTAAGCTGTAAGCAATTCCGAGTCTTTCAAACAGAGAAGGTACACGCAGTCCGATAAATCCTATATAAATATATTGCAAGCCGCCGAGATTTTGAATATAATACGGCTTTGACGAAAATGTAAAAAACAAGTCTCCGTCCGAAATATCAAAATCATTCGATGCAGTGTGCAGTATTCCGCAGCCGTGCGTCACGAGATAAATTCCGTAACACGCAGAGGAAATAAACGCCTGCTTGAAAATCGCGTCCCTTTCATAAACAAAATTTATTATATTTATGCTTCCCGCCGCATTTTCGGTTCGGGCGAACTTGCAGATATTTTCCATGATATTCCGCCTTTCTGCGTTTATTCTACAACAAATTTTTCAGAAACACAACAAGGCGGAAGAAATTTTAAAAAATCAACATGGAAAAAAGACTCAAAAAAGTAGATTATTGCCATTCTTTTGCTCCGTATTTCACTGTATCATTATATACACAATAAAAAATAATCGGAGTGATTTGCTGTGAAAAAATTAAAATTAGGCTTGTTGGGAGTCGGCAGAGGAAAAGGACTTTTTGATTTCTGCAATAATGTCGAAAATGCCGAAATTGTTGCGGTTTGCGACAAACGGAAGGATGCTCTTGAAAAGCTGTCAAAAGAGATGGGCTCGGACGGTATAGCATATTACACGGAATATGACAAATTCATCAAGCACGATATGGACGCCGTATTTTTGGCAAACTACGCAACCGAGCACGCCCCGTTTGCCGTCAAGGCAATGGAAGCGGGTAAGGATGTTATCAGTGAGGTTTTGCCCGTTCAGACGATGTCGGAAGCCGTGCGCTTGATAGAATGCTGTGAAAAAACAGGAAGAAAATACTGCTATGCCGAAAACTATTGCTATATGAACGCACCTTATGAGATGAAGAAAAAATATGAAAACGGTGAGCTTGGCGAGTTTGAATACGGCGAGGGAGAGTATCTGCACAACTGTGAATCGGGTTGGAGCGATATCACCTACGGTAATCGTGAGCATTGGAGAAACACAATGTCCGCATTCTTTTACTGCACTCATTCTGTCGGTCCCCTGCTTCACATCACATCCCTGAAGCCCAAAAAAGTAACCGGATTTGAGTGCCCTTTTAACTCAAGAATGGCACGAATGGGCGCAATGGGCGGTCACACCGCAATTGAAATGATCACTCTTGAAAACGACGCTGTCATTAAAAGCATACACGGTGTCGGCTGCGCAAAAAACTCGATTTGGTACACGGTATACGGCTCAAAAGGACGAATAGAGTCTGCAAGAGAGGTCACAAAGCAATCCGATATCAGCAGAGTATATGTTGAGCTGGACGAAAAAGAGGGCGTTGAAAATAAGGAAGTAAAAACCTATCTGCCCGATTTCGGCAATTCTGAAATTTCCGAAAGGCTCGGTCACGGAGGCAGCGATTATTACTGCTTCTGCAATGCCGTCGAGCATCTTCTCGGCAACGAAAAAGCCGATGTTATCGGCGTATATGAAGCAATTGATATGTGGATGTGCGGCTTTTTTGCGTATATTTCGGTTTTGTCCGGCGGCATTCCGATGGAAATTCCCGATCTTCATAACCATGAAACAAGGGATAAATTCCGAAATGACAACCGCTGCACGGATCCCAAGGTTGCGGGCGACAGTCTGCTTCCCTCAAATTCAAAGGGTAATCCGGAAATTCCCGAAGCAATATATGAAGCAAGAAAAGAAGAGATAAAAAGAAAATCCGAAGAATGTGCACATTGAATTGCACAGTCATCGGATTACCTGATTGGTGATTTAAGGCAATACCGCGCAAATTACGGTGCTGCCTTAGATAAAAGCTCCGTCAACACCGAGAACCTGACCGGTAATGAACGAGGATTTTTCGTCAGTGAGGAAAAGTATCGCCCTTGCAACGTCCTCGGGAGTGCCGAGCCTGCCGACGGGTGTTTCGCTTTTTAAAGCTTCCATCGTTTCGCTGTCGAAGCCGCTGTTCATCGGCGTGTCTATCACTCCGGGTGCAACCGCGTTCACCGTTATTCCCGACGGCGCAAGCTCACGCGCAAGTGCTTTAGTCATTCCGATAACAGCCGATTTTGACGCCGAATAGTGCACCTCGCAGGAAGCACCTGTAATGCCCCACATCGACGACACATTGATAATTCTGCCGTATTTTTGATGAATCATATCCGGCAGAGCGCATTGACAGCAATTAAAAACGGTTCTGACATTGCAGTCAAACATTCTGTCATAGTCCTCGTCGCCGATATCCGTAAACAGCTTGATTTGTGCAATACCCGCATTGTTCACGAGCACATCAACCGAGCCGAAAGCGTTTCGTGCTTCGTAAAAAAGCCGTTCAGCCTCACTGCGCTTTGAGACGTCAGCCTGAACAGCAACAGAATTGCCGCCGCCGAGCCTTATCTCACGACAAAGCTCAGCGGCATTTTTTTCGCTTGTGTTGTAGTTTATGACCACATTGTAGCCCTCTGCGGCGAAAAGACGCGCCGTCTGTGCACCGATTCCCCTTGCAGAGCCTGTTATAACTGCATTTTTCATCACTTGCTCTTTGTCGTTGTGGTTGTGTCAATCTGACCGAGAAGTGCGGTCATATCGTTGTAACCGCTGAGTGAGAACACGCTTTCGTCGGCTTTTGACGAAAGGGTTTCAATTTCATATATTGCGACCTCGTCATCGGAAATGACTTCCATTCGCTTCCATTCATTACCGGCAAAGTAATACTTGATTACAGTGTCGTCTGAGCTCTTATATTCCTCACAGGTATACTCAACACCGTTCTTTGTAACCTTTGTCGAGCTTACATAGGTACCGTCGGAGCTAACCATTGAGCTGATATCTCCGATATTTCCGAGGTCGTCAGACGACATCTGGAAATACACCTTTGCATTAGGCATAACAATATATGCCTTTCCATCCTCAAAAATTGCTCTGATTGTTGCACCCTCAAGGGTCATGTCCGCCGCAATTTTTTTGCCGTTGCTTACAAGAGTTACGGGCATTGTACCGTCGGATGCGGTTTGAAGCGTCATCTTAAGTGTAAACTTGCCGGATTGAACGGTCTTTTTGATAATATCGTCGCGCAAGGAAGTCTTTTTAATTGATGTTCCGTTGGGAATCAAATCCTTCTTGTCTGACTTCATATCGTCTTCACTCAGGTTTCCGATTGCCGAATATTCTTTTTCAAGCTTTGACGTATCAACCGAGCTCGCCGTTGTTGTGGTTTTTGCCGCATTCTTGTCAGCCTTGGCTTTGTCCTTATCGGAAAGCACGGACGTTACCTCGTTACCGTCTTTATCGGTTACCTCAATATAAGCGGAGCCGTTCTCGTCCACCTTTGTCGGGGTCTCCTTATCGGGTTTCTTTCCGCAGGCTGCAAAAGAAAAAGCTATCATCAGCGCAGAAAGAACTATACATAAACCTTTTTTCATAGTAATTACCTCCGTAAAATAAGGAAAGCGATTGAAGCAAAGCATTTCCTCTTGATATAAGCATACAACATTTCACAAACAAATTCAAGTGAATTATTTGTTAATTCTTTTTGTCTGAATTATAAATCAAACCTTGCGGCAAAACGGGGAAAAAGAGGCTTCATAATAAAGAACCTGTCAAATATTCGGTCAAACCGACCTATTATAAAACCGTTGAGCGCAGTCAAAATAAGCGTTCCGACTCCTACTCCGACAAATTTTCGGAAGAAAATCAGCGTGAGCGCACAGGAAACGGCAAGACACGAAAAGTCAAAAGCAATTTTGAACCTGGTTCTGTCCTTTCCGAAGTGATAGCTGATTCCCTTGACAAAGAAATCATAAACCTGCGGGCAGAGATATGTCTTGTAGAAAAGCATAACGGAAAACGAGGTCAAAACCATTCCGATAACGAAGAACACCACTCTGACCGGCATTGCCATACTGCCCGGCTCCGTCACGGACGGATTGAACACGGGAACGACGGTGCGCCACAAATCGAGCACGGCTCCGTAAATCAGACAGGTCACAAACGAGCCGAAATATGTCAGCTTCACTTTTTTCATAAGTATGCAAAACACAATGAAAAGTATGCTTTGAACGAGGTATTCGCCCTGACCGAATGTCAGAAAGCCGAGCTTTTGACTGATTATATATGCAGGGGCAACTATCATTGACACTCCGAAGTTGGCCGCGCTGAGCATGGCAACCGAAAACGACAGGCAAATTATCGCCAGAGCATACACAAGCTCTCCGTAAACCGTAATTTTTTTGTTTGACATATATAGACTTCCTCCGTACAGCTACACTAAAAACCGCACAACCACGTTACAGGTTGTGCGGCGATAATCAGAGAACATAAATTGTGACCGAACGTCTGCCGAATGCGCATGCCTGAGATTCGGAATCAAAGTAAAGGTCGCAGACTGTTGCGCTGCTTCCCGACCAGTAGATGAAGCCGCCTGTGTCCTCAGCCGACGCATAACCGTAAACATAAGCTCCGTCGTTTGAAACAATCCACAGCTTGCTGCCGTAAGGAATCTGATTCGGGTTAACGGCAACATAACCGGGTCTTACCGACTTGCCGGTAGCGGTAACTCCTCCGCCTGAATAAGCCGATGCCGTGCCGACAATCTTTCTCTTGTATGAGGTGGGAACGGAACCGCTGAAGGTAAGACTTGACGGTGCACTGAGGGTTGAAACGGTGTTAAAGCCGAGAGCACTGACAGTCGGACGTGATTTTGTGCCGTACTGAACAACTGCTTCCGTCGCAGCCTTTGTAACAACCGCATTTATCTTTGTTGACTCCTTAAGCTTTCCGTCAACGTACTTATCCTTATAAGTTACGGTCTGACTGCCGTTTACACCCTTTTTAACCGTCTTTGTCTGATCCGTGTACATCGAATCGTCTGCTACCCTTTTCGTTGTGAACGGAAGAACCTCATCAACTGTTCTTTCCTTGTAGGTAACACGCGATACCTTGACAGTCATATTCTTTGTGAGCGGTGTGTCGAGAGGAACGGAAATAATATCGTCGTCGCTGATTGTGACAACAGCCTTATCGAGTGCGTCCGCAACCGTACCGCTTGCCATATCGAGCTTGTAGGTCTCGCCATCGGCGTAAACGGTTATTGCAAAGGCACGGCTGATGACAATTTCCATACCCTCATAGACCTCGTCGTCTCTGTTACAGCTGAGCTCGTCAGCGTCGGAAAGTGCAATGCCGTTCTGTTCAAAGGTATAAGCAACCGTACCGACCGCCGGATAAGCGACGCCATCGTCCGAGCCGTCAAAAACCTTGATCGTACAAGCTCTGTAAACCCTGATCGTTGACTTTGTGCCGCTCGAAAAATCAGAAAGATCGACCATGTCGCCCTGATTGACCTCAATATTTACCTGCTTTAAAATTTCGTCGGCATCTTCCCTGAGAGTTGTAATATTGATCTCCTCGCCGTCGGCAATAATCTTTACCGAATATGAATTGGCGGCGGCAGCGAAAATCGTCGCTGCGATAAAGCACACAATCAGAGTCAAAGAAATTACTCTGATCTTGGCTTTGGAGATTATCCTGCCGATTTTCTTCAATGTTTCCATTATCGGAAGCTCCTTTTTATACGGCTTTGTAACCGTTTTATTCAGGCAGTGCCTGTAGGTTTTTCGGTTAGTCTTGCACCAACGACGCCTATTATAGTAATCTATGCCTAATTTGTCAAATGCAAAAACAAAATGATTTTGTGAACATTTCACAAAATCATCTGCAAGAAAAAGTAATATTCAAGGTTTAAACAGGCGTATTTTGCCTTTATTTGGATTTTAACGGCGGATTGGTGCCTCAAAATTTGTGCAAAATCTAAAAAGTTACAAAAAGTTACAAGCTGCCGTTTTTTTGTTACTTTTTGTTCCTCGAACAAGCCGTGCAAGGGCACCTACAGGGGCACTTTGAATTGATTGCAGAAAAAAACGCCGAACAGATTTACCGTTCAGCGATGTGTTAATTATTATTTTTTTAGTCCTTTGGCAAGTGAAATTAAAGTATCAAGCTGTTCATTGCTTAACCCTTTAACAGCCTGTGCAAGATCTCTTTCTTTTGACGGGTTTGTGGAATTTGTTTCAAAAAATTCAGCCGGCGTTATTTCAAGATATTCACATATATAAAAGAAAACAGTCATTGACGGATAGTTCACGGCATTCTCAATATTGTTTATATATCCGGGACTTTGACCCAAGGACAAGCTCATATCCCTTGCCGATACTCCCTTATTGATTCTTAACTGTGCAAGACGACTGCTGAAATCTTTTTTCTCCAAAAAAAACCACCTCTTTATATCTAATTGTACAGTACAGAATATAAAATACATTGGTTTATTTTAGATATTTTGCTTGACATATATGGTTTAACTAGATATTATATTATATGATGTATGTTTCAATCATACATTTAGCATTTCTGCCGCTTTACGGCATGATTCATTTTAAATACTTCTGATTATTTATTCTTATCGTTGCTCAGACCGAGCAGATAATCGGCAGAAACATTATAGTATTTTGCAAGTGTAATGATGTGGTGACTCGGAATATCCCTGACGCCACGTTCGTATGCACTGTAATACTGATATGTTGTGTTCAATACTTCAGCAATATCTTTTTGAGTTTTGTCGTTATCTTCACGAATATCTTTCAGTCTCGGATAGTAGTATTCTTGCATAAAATTATCACCGTTTCTTTGTGCATTTGACTGAATTATATCATATATGGTTAGTTTGTGTTGATATTTAACCATATATGGTTTACAATATTGTCGTAACACACCTTGTTATAGTGAAGAGGGAATATGCTCATCTAATTGTGGATAAAACTTAACTCGCTAAAAACCTATATAACACGCACGACTCTGTTGCCGCCACATAAAGCCACCGCCGAGCAGGAAATCTGCCCGGCGGTGGTGCCGTTTAACTATTCAGCTTTTTATCAATACATTCCGCCGCCCTGGCTTGCCATTGCTGCGGCCGCTGCTGCGTCTGCCTGCGGATCGGGCTTGTCGGCAACGAGTGACTCTGTTGTGAGCACCATTGCGGCAACGCTCGACGCGTTCTGAATTGCGGAACGTGTAACCTTTGTCGGGTCAAGGATACCGGCCTCGAACATATCGACAAATTCGCCTGTTGCGAAGTTGAAGCCGTAACCTGTCTTGCCGCTCGAAATGATATCATTTACGATAACCGAGCCCTCAAGACCTGCATTTGCGGCAATCTGACGTGCCGGAGCCTCAAGAGCCTTGAGCACGATCTTGATGCCTGTCTTTTCGTCCGCATCATCGGTTGTATCAAGGAGAGCCTTAACAGCCGGAATAGCGTTAAGAAGTGCAACGCCGCCGCCTGCAACTGTACCCTCTTCAACAGCAGCCTTTGTAGCCGAAAGAGCGTCCTCGATACGGAGCTTCTTGTCCTTCATCTCGGTCTCGGTAGCCGCACCGACACGGATAACAGCTACGCCTCCCGAAAGCTTTGCAAGTCTCTCCTGGAGCTTCTCACGGTCGAAGTCGGAGGTTGTGTTCTCAAGCTGTGACTTGATCTGAGCAACTCTGCCCTTGATCTCGTCCTTATCGCCTGCACCGTCAACGATGATTGTATTCTCCTTGGAGATCTTGACCTGACGAGCCTGACCGAGCTGAGCCATTGTGGCGTCTGCAAGCTCAAGGCCGAGGTCTGATGTGATAACCTCGCCGCCTGTGAGGATAGCGATATCACGGAGCATCTCCTTACGTCTGTCGCCGAAGCCGGGAGCCTTGACTGCAACGCAGGTGAATGTGCCGCGGAGCTTGTTGACAAGGATTGTCGAAAGAGCCTCGCCCTCAACGTCCTCGGCGATGATAACGAGCTTCTTGCCTCCCTTGAGTACCTGCTCAAGAAGCGGAAGGATCTCCTGAATATTTGAAATCTTCTTGTCTGTGATAAGAATGAGAGCGTCGTCGATAACGGCTTCCATCTTATCCGTATCGGTTACCATGTAGGGTGAAATGTAACCGCGGTCGAACTGCATACCCTCAACGATGTCGGAATCGGTAACGGCTGTCTTGGATTCCTCAACGGTGATAACGCCGTCGGCAGTAACCTTTTCCATAGCCTCGGCAATAATCTTGCCGATTTCCTCATCAGCGGCTGAAACCGTAGCAACACGGGCAATGTCGTTTGAAGATGTAACGGGCTTTGAATTAGCCTTAACAGCCTCAACAGCGGCGTCAACGCCCATCTTGATACCCTTTTTAACTACCATCGGGTTTGCGCCTGCGGCAACGTTCTTCATTCCCTCGCGTACAAATGCCTGTGCAAGGAGAGTAGCGGTCGTTGTGCCGTCGCCTGCAACGTCGTTTGTCTTGGTTGCAACCTCTTTAACGAGCTGTGCGCCCATATTCTCGAACGGATCCTCAAGCTCAACGTCCTTAGCGATTGTAACACCGTCGTTTGTGATTAACGGTGAGCCGTACTTCTTGTCAAGAACAACGTTTCTGCCCTTGGGACCGAGTGTGATTTTAACTGTATCGGCAAGCTTATCAATACCTGCCTGGAGAGCCTTTCTGGCTTCCTCTCCGTAAATAATCTGTTTTGCCATAATAAATTCCTCCTGTTATTCTACTATTGCAAGAATATCGCTCTGGCGAACGATGATATACTCTTCCTTGTCAAGCTTAACTTCGGTACCTGCATATTTGCCGGTAATTACCTTGTCGCCGACCTTGACATACATTTCAACCTCCTTACCGTCAACAAGTCCTCCGGGACCTACGGCAAGAACCTCTGCGATCTGCGGCTTCTCCTTTGCGGAAGAAGCAAGTATAATTCCACTCTGTGTTTTTTCTTCGGCATCTGTCATTTTAACAACAACACGATCTGCAAGCGGTTTAATTTTCATTGTAAAAGCCTCCTATAAAAATTAAAAAATTATTGTTTTTGGCACTCTCACTCCCTGAGTGCTAAATATATTATAGCCCGTTTAATATAAAAATCAAGTCTTTTTGAAAAAATTAACAATTTGATAATATTTTCCGCAAATAACGGTGGAAAGGTCTTTACCGACGGCAAATATGGTGCTAAAATATCGTTGAGATTTCCATAAGGGCAGGTGTTCGGTGTATGCAGATAGGCATCTCTTCCTCGTGCTTTTATCCCGCGCTGACAGAGGACTCCTTACGCGCAGTCGGAGAGGCGGGAGCAAGAACAGCGGAAATATTCTTCAATTCCTCCTGCGAGCTCGGCGACAGCATTTTCGGCGAGCTTTGCAGAATAAAAGAATATTACGGCATACAGGTACGCTCGATTCACCCTTTCACTTCGGGCTTCGAACCGTTTATGTTTTTCAGCAGCTACGAACGGCGTACCTATGACAGCATCGAATTTTACAAACGTTACTTTGAGGCGGCAAACATACTCGGTGCGGAGCTGATTGTTCTGCACGGCGGAAAAATCCGAAAAGGATACACACCCGAAGTATATGCCGAAAACTATCTGAAATTGCACAACGCCGCAAAAAAAGACGGTGTTTATATCGCCCACGAAAATGTCAACAAATGCCTGTGCTCCGATCCGCACTATATGAAGCGCGTGGCTGACCTTGTCGGTAACGAATTTAAGATGGTTCTGGACATCAAGCAGTGCCGACGCACGAATCAAAGCGAATTTGAGTTTATTGACCTGCTCGGAGAAAAAATAACCCAGGTTCATCTCAGCGATGGAACGGCAGAGCACGATTGTCTTGCTCCCGGAGCGGGTGAATATGATTTTGAAAAGCTTTTTAAAGAGCTGAAAGCCCACGGATACGACAACACCGCCGTAATTGAGCTTTACCGCGACAATTTCAAGAGTGAAAATGATATTAAAACATCGCTTGAGTATCTGCAGAACATAATCGGCGGTTGCTGAGACGTTAAAAAACTCGCCGTCTTCGGCAACAAATACGGCAAGAGCGAGAAGAAAAGCACAGGAGCGAGAACCGCCTCTGTGCTTTTATCTTTTATGCTGTATTATTTTTATTTTACAAGTGTTACGCCGGAAACGGCAACCGTTGCGCTGAGATTGAGCGCAAGCTTTCCGCTCACGATAAGAGCCTCCGCCGCATCGACAGCTTCCTTTGTGCCTGCCGCAACGTCCTCACCGTATTGAGAGAGGTAGGTTGAACCGTCGGCATAGGTTCCCTTGAATGCGGGAATTTCGGGAAGAGCGTTTGACTTGTCGATCTTCTTGCCCTTCTCATCATACTCAACGTTGTCATAGTCAAGAATCTCGTTTATGGTGTTGAGATAGTACTGTGAGAAATCATAAACCGGAGCGCAGAGGAATCCGTCGTCGCCCGAAAGCTTATCAGAACCGAAGCCGCAGAAGAAAGCGTCTTCACGGTTTTCGGCTATTTCCCGGCTGTAAAAATCGGAAGCAAGAACAACATTGCCTGCCGCAACAAGTGTATGGCAGTCTGCCTTAACGTCCTTGCATACTCTTGCGTCAATCTTGACCTCAGGGTATACGGACTTTGCGCCGAGAGCAAACGCATTGAGAACAGTAAGGTCGCTTGCGTCCTTTACAAGGAAACCGATTTTTGGAACCTTGAGTTCCTTTGCCTTGAGGGCGGCTGTGATACCGGAAAGGTAGGTAGCCCCTGTTATATCAGCTGTGTAGGAATGGATATCATTGCCTTCATCCTTGCCGTTAAAGATGATATACTGAACCTTTGTGTCCTGAGCCGAAACGTCTCCGTCCTCAGCCTTGGCGGATGCATACTTTTCAACGGCGGTCACATATCCGGGATCTGCAAGGAAAATAACCGTACATTCGCGGTTTGTGAGCGTATGTATAGCATCGTACGATGCCTGCTCGTCGGAGGGATCCACATGCTCAAGGTACTGGAATCTGTCGGAATTGATACCTGCACCGAACGAAAGCAAATCATTGATTGCCGAAACGCACTGGAGAGTAGACAGATCGGGAACATAATCGTCGGCATCATCACGCTGTCCGGGAAGAATAACACCGATCTTGATATTGTCCTTTGTGATATCCGTATCGTCAGCCATACCGCATGACGCAAGTGCAAAGCACAACACGGCAACAAGCACAATTGCAAGGACTTTTTTAAATGTTTTCATTAAGAATCCTCCCTAGAGAAATTTACAGATACATTATAGTGTATTTAAAATGGAAAATCAAGGGAAAATTTTTAAACAGTATAACATTAAAGTAAATAATGCATAATAGTTTATCCATACGAAGCCGATTGTATAAATATAACTGACAAATTTTATTCGTTTATATACAATAATATATCTTGAAAAATATGTTGCATTATTGTATAATCAAAATGGTTTTTTATAATGCCGAAGAAGGCGGTGTACTATGAGCTATATTGAATTTGCGGAAGTATATAAAAAATACCGTTCGGGTGCTGACACAGTCAACGCTCTGGACGGCGTCAGCTTTACAATCGAGCAGGGAGAGCTTTGCGTCGTGGTCGGCCCCAGCGGAGCCGGAAAAACCACTCTTCTCAACGTTCTCGGCGGAATGGACAGGTGCTCCGACGGTCAGATCGCTGTCGACGACAAAATCATTACGGATTTCAGCAAGCGCAATCTGATGCTTTACAGGCGTCGCGAGGTGGGCTTCATTTTCCAGTCCTATAACCTCGTGCCCAACCTGACCGCCGTTGAAAACCTTGAGCTTGTTGCCAATCTCAGCGACAAGGCTGTCGACTGTATGGCACTTCTTCGCCTCGTCGGACTCGAAAGCCGTGCAGCCCTCTTCCCCTCCCAGCTCTCCGGCGGTGAACAGCAGCGAGTCGCCATTGCGCGTGCGCTTGTCAAGAAGCCTAAGCTTTTGCTTTGCGATGAGCCGACCGGAGCCCTTGACTACGAAACGGGAATACAGGTGCTCAAGCTGATCAAAAAGGTTTCCGAAATAATGAATATGACTGTTGTCATCATAACACACAACCATGCAATAGCTCCCATTGCCGACAGAATCATAACGATGAAAAGCGGAAAAATCGCAAAAATCGAGATCAACGATACACCGATGCCGATCGAAAGGATAGAGTGGTAATGACCAAGACCCTCATTAAGGATACTCTTCGTTCCATTGCCGCCAACAAGCTCCGCTTTCTTTCCGTCGCGATAATAGTCGCTCTGGGTATGAGCTTCTATGTCGGAATCAACTCGGCTTCGCCGGCAATGAAATACGAAGCAAACGAATACTTTGTCAGGAACAACCTGATGGACGTTTGGGTAACGTCCCCGATTGCTTTCACAAACGAGGACATTGCAAAAATCGAAAAAATAAATAACGTAACACAGGTCACACGGTCACAATATGTTGACGGCTATGCCACGCTCGGCAGGGATTCCCTTGTCAACAAGGACGGTACGGAGTTAATCTGCCGCGTCAGTCTGCTTGATTCGGACAAAGAGCAGGCATTTCTTGACGGCGAAAAGGACGATTCCTACATAAACCGCCTTGACCTCAATGAGGGACGTCTGCCGCAAAAGGTCGACGAATGTGTCGTTGACGCCAAATCGGCAGAGCTTTACCCCGACATTGAGATCGGAAAAAGCATCAACATTTCCGAGGGTGACAGCGGCTCGGAGCTCTCGCTGACCGTCAACAAATTCACCGTTGTCGGCATAGTCACCTCGCCGAGATACATCACCCCCGATAAAGGACAGACAAAGCTCGGTTCGGGTCGCCTTGACTCATTTATCTATGTGCTTCCGAGTGCTTTCTCATCGGGAGAAATTAACGAGCTGTTTGTAAAAATGAAATACTCGGAATATCTCGACAGCTTCTCCGATGAATACACGAGCCGAGCCGAGCAGCTTGCCGAGCAGATAAAGGAAGCTTCGGAGGCAGCGATTGACGTCAAGCTCGCCGACCTGAAAACCGAATACACCGAAAAAATTAAGAACAAGCAGTCGGAAATAACCGCATACAACCTTTCAAGCTCAACTCAGCTCAAGGACAAGGAAAAATCCATTAAAGAGTTCAAGGAATATGTTGACAACGAGGACAAGGTTCTCGCTTCGGTCAAGGAAGACAACGAAACAAAAATAAACAATGCCGCTTCAAGTCTCAAAACACTTGAAAGCAGGCTCAGCTCTTTAGATTCTTCATATCAGGCGCACGTTAAATCCATGGAGCAGCAGAGCTCCGAGATAAAGGGTTACAGCGAGCTGAAAAAGCTCTACGACGATCTCAGCGAAAAACATAACGCCGCACTGACCGAGCTTAACGCTCTCAGCGGCACATATCAGTCAAAGCAAAATGACCTTGACAGCAAGAGTGCCGAAATAAAGTCGCACGAGGAACAGATCAGCTCGCTTGAATCGCGTATTTCGCGGCTGACGTCCGAAATATCATCCCTCGAATCAAGCATAAGCAGTTTAAATTCAAAGGCTTCATCGCTGTCCGAAAGGGTGAAAACACAAACTGCGATTGTCAATAATCTGAAGTCGGAAATCAGCAGACTGGACGCAATTATTGCCGACAGCAGCACGGACGACATGGACAGGGCAGAAGCGATGAGCACAAGAAGTCAGCTCAAAAAAAATCTGAGCACAGCGGAGGATGAGCTTAATTCTTTGACAGCCGAGTACAACGAGGCACGTTCGTCCGTTACCTCGGCGACAAACAGCAAAACAAAAAAGGAGTCCGAAAAACAGCAGCTCAGTGCGACTCTTTCAAACGAGAGAGACACCCTCGCGACGGCAAAATCCGAAAAAAACGTTTTGCAGGCAGATGTATCCAACGCCAAGAACAATTACGACTCTGCGAAAAAGGCTTATGATGCCGACGAAGCAACGCTTGCAAAATACAAATCCTCGATGAACGACCTGACAAAGGGTCAGACAAGCTTGACTAACCTCATTGCTCAGGTCGAAAGTGAGAAAGCCGAATTGGATTCGCTCAACAACAGCGTCACGGAAGCCCAGATACGCTACACTCTCGCCTCCAGAAACAGCTCGGTTGAGGTCAGCAAAGCCGAATACGATTTAAAAATTGCCAAAAGCCGTTACGGTACGGTTGACAACGAATATACAGAGCTTAAAAACGACATTCAGAGCAAGAAGGATTCCCTTTCAAACGAGCTTAAAGCTTTGGAAACAACATTGGGCAACCTTTCAAATCTTCGCTGGTCGGCGACGCCGAGAAACGAGCTTTCGGGAATTGACAGCTTTTCAATCAGTCTTGAAAATATGAAATCAATGTCGTCCGTTTTCCCAATAGTTTTCTTCCTCACGGCGATGATCGCCTGCTTTGTAATAATGGTCAAAAACGTTGAGGAGGAGCGCAAGGAAATCGGTGTGTTTAAATCCTTCGGCTACTCAAATTCTTCAATCGTCGGAAAATTTATGCTCTACTCCTTTTTGGCGTGGCTTATGGGCATATTTCTCGGCGGAATAGGAGGAACCTGCATACTTCCGTTCGCGATATGCTCGATATACAATATGACATACAGTGTTCCGAACGTCGGAACGGTTTTCCTTGCACAGTATGTTTTTGTCGGCATCGGTCTTTCATTTGTGATGACCGTTGCAGCTACACTCATCGCTGCCCTCCGTGAGCTGAAATACGATCCGGCAACGCTTATTCGGCCGAAAAACATAAGCTATAACCGGAGAAATCTCCTTGAAAAAATACCCTCCCTGTGGAACAAGATGAGCTACGGAATGGTTATCATTGCCAGAACGGTTGCACGAAGCCGCAGCAGAGTTGCGGTCGGCACGCTCGGCATTGCCTGCTGTACGGCTCTCATACTCTCCTCCCTCGGTCTGATCAATTCGACAACGTCAGTTTCCGGCAAACAGTACGGCGACAAGGGTGTGTTCAACTACGATGTCCTTTTCGTTTTGAGAACACCGCAGACAGACGACGCCGATATACTCAAGGACATTCGCGAGGATCAGCGAGTTGAGAGCGCCGTGCTTTTCAGCAAGAACAGTCTCACCGCCTCCGCCGACGCGGACACTCACGGAGGCAAACGAGCCGTCAGCGTTATATCGATTAAGGATACCGATGACTACGCGAAATTCACCGACCTCAAAACGACCGACGGAAGTCTTGATTTCGGTAACGGCAACGTCGTCATAACCGATAAGATGGCAGCCGACCTCGGAATAGGCGTCGGCGACGGCATTTATCTGACTTCTCCCGACGGGACTGTCAGCACAGCTTCCGTTTCGGGAATTGTTCGCAACTACACCAACCACTATGTCTATATGTCCTCCGAAACATACGAGTCTGTTTTCGGAACCGTTCCACAGTACAAATACATCGTCGTAACGGCAAAGAAGTATGTTCGGGAAAATGACGTTAAGAACCTTGCTTCAACATTTCTCAAGGAGGATTCAATCACGGGTGCGTCCACCGCTTCCGATATGGCGGACTCGGTTGATGTTTCGATTGAAAGAATATATGCTGTTGTGCTGCTGTTTGTTCTCTCCGCGTGTCTGCTGGCACTCATCGTCATGTACACGAACTCAAACGTGAATCTCAGCGAGCGTACAAGAGAAATAGCAAACATCAAGGTTATCGGACTCAGCGACAACGAGGTGCTGATTTACGTTATCCGCGAGAATATAATCTCCACAATATACGGAGCGATTTTCGGAATAATTGCGGGACTTTTCCTACACAAGGCTCTCATCGGATTCATCTCCGTTGACAACATCGTTTACGGCAGTTCGATTGCCTGGTGGAGCTTCATTGTGACGCTGATCGTGGTTGCGTTGATATCACTGATATCGTCGCTGCCGATCAAGATGAAAATTGATAAAATCAGTATGGCGGAAACGCTGAAAGAAATCGAATAATAGTATTGGCAAGGGGCTGTAAAACTCGCGTTTTACAGCCCCTGTTTTTAAGGCAATGCGTGCACATCAATTTACGCGGTATTGCCTTAATGTCTTGTTCAGTCAAGCTCAGTCAGCAGAATTTCCTTTATCTCGCCGCCGTCAAACGGAACAAGAATTGTTTTGAACTCCTGCGGCTTGAAGCCGAGCGTTACCTGTCTGCCGATAAAATTGAGGTCGAGCGTCGCCGTACAGCTTTTTCCGCAGGTCTCAAACGCACGCAGGACATAACCGCTGTTGTCCTCGGCAGCTTTAATCGCCTGAACGACAACATTGTCACAGTCGATACTCATACCGCCGTAGGTTGACGGAAGAGTGCCCTTGTGGTGCGTCTCCTGATAGAGCTTCAGCGGCATATTTAAAAGCTCGGATTCACGGGCAATATCGCCGTAGCTGCCGCCGTCATAGCTCATAAACGCGTAGGTGAACTCCAGCTCATCCTCGTCGAGCATATCCATATCCGAATCGCGGTGCTCCTGACCGTAATGGTCAAGGTAGGCGCAGGCTCTCGCAGCTATCATTCTCATCTCGCCGCCGATTGCGCAGAAGCTGTATCTTCCGTTGTTAATGAGCGCGAAGCCGTCGTCCGAATTTTCTATCGCCGCCCAGCCCTGAGCCGGTTCCTCTTCGCCGTTTGCCTTTTTCTTTATGAAGCCGAACGGCATCGAATAAACGGCTTCGGGATTTTCAATGCTCGTCGGGAAGGTCAGCTTCAGGATTTTGTAATCCTCTTTGAAAAATGTTTTGCATCTGACCTCAACCCTGTCGCTGTCCTTGTACAGCGAATAGAACTGAACGAGCACGGAATTGTTATAAAAGCGCTTAACTCTGAGAGTTGCCCTGAGCGTGCCCTCTTCAACCGCTTCAAATTCAGCGTTTCCAAATCTTCCGACATCCTTGTTGTAATCAAACACAAGGTGTCCCCAGGTATCGCTTTCCCTGTCCTCACAGACAACGGCAGCCATCGGCTTTGCGCAGTATTCCTTGTTTTTCTTTTTATTAAAGTAGGAAACGACCTGTCCGTCATCGTCAAATACCAAACGGACAACGCTGTTCTCAATGAACCTTTCTCCTATTGAAAACTGATTTTCCCTTTTTTGAGGAGCATACGCCTGCTCGTCCTTGAAAATAAAATATGTTGAATATCCGTAAGCAGGGATTTCAACGTCAAACATACATCTCATACGGCTTTGTCCGTCGGTGTACGAAGCTCTGACCATCTGAAATTCAACGTCCCTGTCGTCGCCGTCAACAACACCGGAAACCCAATGCTCGCCGAAGCTTGCCGTACCCTTGATGGGGAAGGAATGCGGATTGAACACAACCATCGGTGCACCCTCGCCTTTTCTTATCCAAAGGCGACCGCGCATACCCGAGGGCTCCGCGTCAAAGTATTTTGCGGTGTTCACGCGCCATGAAATTCTCTCCGCGGCAAGTGAACCGATTTCCATCGCCTTTTCGTGTGCGTAGCCGAAGCCTGCGTAAGCGTCATTATATGCAGGCTTGATTGAACAGCCGGCAAGAATATCGTGGAACTGATTGAACATAACACGCTCCCACGCTTTTTCTATCTCTGCGCTCTTTGTCCTTGAGCCGGTCAGCACGGATGCCAGCACGTCGATTTTCTCGGCATATATCAGCTCGTTTTCCGTCTCGCGGTTAAGCTTTTTAATTTTTGAATTTGCACTGTAACAGCCGCTTGCGTGGTGCTGAAGATCCTCGTTGACCGTGGGGATACCGTCGTTTTCGGTTTCGCTTATATAGTCAAAGTATTCGTCAACGCCCGAATAAAGCGCGTTTCCTTTTTGTATCAGCTCTTCCGCCTGCGTCAAATGCCTGATTGCAGGTCCGCCGCCGTGATTTCCAACGCCGTAGAACAGCATCTGCGAATGCTTCTGACTCTCGTATCTACCGACGCGTTCCTCCCTCAGCTCGTCACCGTAGCTGTCAAGAATATGGAATGCCGTCACCGAGCTGCCGTCCGGGCTGTTCCAGTAGTGAACCGAGCCTTCGGGAAGCTCCTGTTTCTCCGTATCTCGGCTCGGTCGCATATAAACATAGTTTTTCATTCCCGCCTTTTTCAAAAGCTGAGGAAGCATACCGTTGTGACCGA
Organism: Eggerthellaceae bacterium; assembly: GCA_963616775.1. Lineage (GTDB taxonomy): Bacteria > Bacillota > Clostridia > Oscillospirales > Acutalibacteraceae > CAG-488. Next base: position 39,387 of record CAVELL010000006.1, read on the forward strand.
ACGAGTCAACGTTGTAGCCCGAATAGGCTATATCACCGAAATTTTCCTTGAAAAATCTTTGCGAATAAAGCAGATGTCTGACAAACGATTCGCCGCACGGAATGTTACAGTCGGGTTGAACCCACATTCCGCCCGTGTATTTCCAGCGTCCTTCCTTGATTCGCTGCTTGATTTCTTCAAACATTTCGGGCTCACTTATCTTTATCCACTTGTAGTAGGAAGCGCACGCCGAAGTAAAAACATAGTTCGGGTACTCTGCCATTCTGTCAAGAGCCGAACGGAAGGTTGACCTGACAATTGACATCCCCTCGGGAACGCACCACTGCCAAACGGGGTCGATATGAGCGTTGCCGATCAGAAAATATTTTTTATCCATTTTGAACTCCTTTCGAGATCATTTTATTATATACCCTGCATCCTGCAAGGCATTGATTGCAAACTCAAAATCATTTCGCATTAAAGCTCCGCAAAAATGCGTGTACCTTTCTTTTTAAGCCAGCAGTATATCGCAAAGGCAATTGCGGCAGTTAAAGCCGCTGCCGCAGCAAGAAAGATCTCCGAGCCGAATATCCTGCCGAGCCCGAAGCCGAGCATCATAAGAGCCGCCGAATAGATCCAACCGCCGAAGATGCACACCATTACACTTACGCTATGCTTAATCGGCGTAACCTCGTTTGTCCACGTAAGGTTTGGATTTTTCAGATTTATTGCCAGACCGAGACAGTCAAAAAGCGCAATAAATGCCAGCACCACGGCGATAACCGACAGCGTGGCGGGCAACGTAAGCTCACCGGAAACGGACGCGCAAACAGCGCAAATCACGGCAGGAACGGCAGTCAGCAGGTAGTGGAAGCGAAGCTTCGCCCTGAGTGCCTGCCACGGTGTTATCGGAAGTGACTGCATAAGCCATATATTTTTACCCTCGAGCGAAACCGACGGTGCCGACATATCGTTCATTGTAGTCAGCAGACAAATCAACAGCCCCGTGAAGGTCGCCGTCAGGCTGTCATCTCCCAATACAATTGCCGACAAATTACCGATGAATCCGTGTCGGACGAGCAGAAACACTGCCGCGACAGGCAGAAGAATCGAGCTCAAACCGCAATTGAGAATATAGTTTGGATTCGCAACAAAGCGGCGAAGCTCCTTGCCGACAAGCGCAGCGTCTGCGCTCTTCGGCTTTTCTTTTTTCTCTTTGTATATTGTCTTTGACCGCTTTTCGGACGCTGTCGCAATACCGATAAAGCTCTTTTCGATTATAAAATAGGTGACAGCGAGCAAAGCCGCCGTGATAACAATAACAATGAGTGCCGAAAGAAAATTCCCTGTGCCGATACTGCCGAAAATATACAGCGGATACGCGGAGCCTTTTATTCTCGCGCCGTACACAGCCGCATTTGCGATTACAAGCTTAATAATCGTATTCGCCCTGAAATAAACAAAATAGTAAGCGGCGAGAAACACAAGAGAAATGACAACTGTTATAAAGCTCTTGTTTTTAAGCCTGCTGCTTATTTTTGCAACCACCCAGCCGAGCAAGCAGGAAAGGAACATAACAAGTGCCGACGTTATCGGCACAAGCAGCACACAGCACACAGCTGAAGCGACGGTAACGGCAGCGTTCATAAAATAGACGCCGATCGCGGGAATAATTACAACCGCAGAGTAGATGAAGCCCATAATGTAAACACTGAGCAGTCTCGACACCATAACATACTTCACGGGTATCGGCATAGAAAGAAGCAGGTCGTTATCCTTTGCGAGGTAGAGTCCCGAATATGTGTTAAATACACTGCCGAACACGCCCATTGCCACCGCAATCAAGCTCATAAATGTGAAATAGAGCCAGCCGAGATTCTGTGAAACAAGCGGCTTGCAGAGACTGACGGAGAGGTAAGTAAACATTCCTCCGACAACTCCGACAATCAGAACCAGATAAAAAATTATGAAAGAAGCAGTTGACGCCCTTGATCTTCCCTTGTTCTTCTTTTTGTCGACAAAGAAGTTTTGGAACATCTCCAGCATCTGCTTTTTAAGAAGTTGTTTGAGCATTATTCTGCCTCCAGTTCAAGGAAGACCTCTTCCAGGCTGTCATCACCCTTAACCTCTTCCATGGTGCCGAAACGAACGAGCCTTCCGTTCTTGATGATCGCTATCTTGTCACAGAGCTTCTCCGCAACCTCCAGAACGTGAGTTGAGAAGAATATTGCTCCGCCCTTGTCACAGACCTCACGCATCATACCCTTTAGCAGATGCGCTGCCTTTGGGTCAAGGCCGACAAACGGTTCGTCCATAAGTATAAGCTTCGGGTCGTGAAGCCATGCGGAAACAATTGCCAGCTTCTGCTTCATTCCGTGTGAATATGTTGATATCGGCTGAGCAAGGTCATTTGTGATTTCAAATAAATCGGCATATTTCTTTATTTTCTGTTGCCTTTTTTCCGAGTCCACGCCGAAAATATCGGCAATGAAGTTAAGATATTTTATGCCTGTCATAAATTCATAAAGATCGGGATTATCGGGTATGTACGCAATTTCTTTCTTGCACTTGAGCGGCTCATCCTTTACGGAGATACCGTCAATCAGAATTTCACCATCGTCAAAGCTGAGGATTCCGACGACGGATTTCAGCGTTGTTGTCTTTCCGGCTCCGTTGTGACCGATAAATCCGTAGATTTCGCCGGGAGCAATATGAAGCGACAGGTCGTCGACCGCCTTTGTGTCGCCGTATTTCTTTGTCAAATGTTCTATTTTCAGCATAAAAAAACTCCCTTTTAATCTTTATTTAAGTATATTGCACCCGTCTACCCTTTGTCAACAAAGTTTTTGTACAAACATATCTTGTTGACAAACTAAAGCAGTATAAGACGGAGCTGTTCACATTCAGCGCAGCCCTCTTGAATCAATGCAATGCCGCGCAATTAAGGCGTGCGCCTTAATTGTGCGGCATTGCCTCAAAAAAAGAGGAGCGGCGTACCGCTCCCATTTTACCTATATTAAAGTTTTATTCCGCCTGTCGAAAGCTTAAGAATCGTGAGCGCGTCCATTGAGTTGAGCACGCCGTCTCCGTTTACGTCGGCGTTAATGAAGTCAGCCTCATTGATAATCGAATTTTTCAGACCGATTGCCTGCTGAAGAATCGCAAGGGCGTCCATTGAGTTGACTTTTCCGTCGCCGTTTGCGTCACCCGTTGCTTTAGCCACCGTTGTCACTGCGGAAAGCTTTACGCCGCACACCTTGCATGACTTATACTTGCTGCCTGTACTGTATATCGTCGGTCTCGACGCATATACCCACACGATATCGTGTCCTGCGGCAACAATCGACTGCGTATACTCCTCGCCGCACGGGCAGGAAAACGAAGCCATACCGTTTGAGGTGCAGGTCGCTTCTTTGACAACGTCTCTCTCATAGGTGTGAACGTGAGTTTTGCTCCACATTGCATACAGGGTTACACTCGCATCGTTTTTCATAATGCCGCCGGGATAATAAGCCGTTCCCGTTCCGTCGGCTTTCGTGTTCCAGCCTGCAAACTCAAAGCCCGAACGAGTCGGCTTGGCAAGTGAGATTAAAAGCACTATGCCGTGAGTTTTTGTCTGTGCCGCCGGAGCGCCGACACCTCCGTTCGCATTGAAGCTGATTTTGTAGGTGTTAAGCTTCCACTGTGCGTAAAGCGTAGTGTTACAGCTTTCGCTCTTGACAAGAGAATTTATCTCGCTCGGCTTGAGCGACGCGTTGTTTTCGTCAAAAACCTTGCCGCCGGCAGGCAGAGCACCCCAACCCGCAAAGGTATATCCCGTTCTGTAAAGTCCGAGCTCGGAAGCGTTCACAAGTCCGCCGGAAACGGGACTGTCATAAGTCATTTTCTGTGTAAAGCGTGTGCCGTCGGTCTTGTAAACGTCATCGGACACGAGCTTATATTTAGATGAATTTACGGAGCCGCCGTTCGCATTGTAATGAATCGTGAGCGTGTTCGGAGTAACGACATTTCCGCCGTTGCCGGAGGAAGTAATGTGAACCGAATACATTATCCAATTGATGTCGCCGCACTCGGGACAGCCCCATGAGATATAGGTCGTCGTGTTGTGATGCGGATTGTTATGAGCATAGTCCGTCATACGTCCGCCGTCATCGGAGCCGCCGCAAAGGATGGCATGCTGAAAGGAGCGGCAGCTGTTGCAGTAGTAGAAGACAGGGTCGCCGCCCGAAACCTTGCCGACATTTTCCGACATATATATGTACGGACCTCTTGTCTTGAGAACATACGACGTGCCGTACGAAGCCTTCATCGCATTGTAGAGATTACCTACCGTGCGCTCCATAATTTTGATTCCGCCCGCCGTCAGGCAGTTGGAAACAAAGCCGGCGCAAAGCTCAATACCGTTGTTCCAGTTTTTCTCCGCATAGTCGAGTGCCGCGTCGGGGTTGTAGTTCACCGCGTTGACGCTCACATTTCCGAGAGGAATGAGAGATATTATCATAACTATTGAAACTATCAACGATACTGCCTTTTTCATAACTGCCTCCATAATTTTAAACTGCGTATTGCGAACGACAGTCTGATTATAACAAAAAATTACAATATTGTCAATAAGTTACAAAAAGTTACGCCGCGGATAAAATTTTCCGATAAAAAAGCTGCCGAATCCGAAATATTTTATCGAAATCCGACAGCTTTGAAGTATCTTATTCTCTGTGCCACTTGACACCCTGAGCGGTGTCCTCAAGAACTATTCCCTTTGCTTTCAGCTCGTCGCGGATGCGGTCGGCTTCAGCCCAATTTTTGTCCTTGCGAGCCTGTGTTCTCTGCTCAATGAGTTCCTCAATCTCATCATCAAGGTTCTCCTTTTTGCGGTTATAAACCAGTCCGAGAACTCCGGCAAGCTCGTCAAATACCTTTATCGCCTCTTCAACGCTTCCCCTGTTTGCATTTGCGGAAATGACATTCGTATTGATGTCACGCACAAGCTCAAACAGTGCCGCAATCGCGTCGGCAGTGTTCAGGTCATCGTTCATCGCGTCGACAAACTGCCGACGGCGTTTGTCAAGCATTGCAAGCAGCTCGTCACCGACCTCACCGTCTTGAGCGTTTTGAAGCGCAAAGTCAAGACCGTCGCGGCAGTTGTAAAGGCGGACAAGCGAAGCCTTGCATTGCTCGATGATGTCCGTGCTGTAATTGATGGGGCTTCTGTAATGCGAGGATATCATCAAAAAGCGAATCGGCTCGTAGCCGTACTTCTCCGCAACGTCTCTGACGGTGAAGAAATTGCCGAGTGACTTTGACATCTTGACATTGTCAACATTGATATATCCGTTGTGCATCCAGTAGTGCGCGAACGGAACTCCGTTGCAGCACTCGCTTTGGGCAATTTCGTTTTCGTGATGCGGAAAGATGAGATCCTGACCGCCGCAATGAATGTCAATGGTTTTACCGAGGTAACGTCTTACCATAGCCGAGCACTCAATATGCCAGCCCGGCCTGCCGTGACCCCACGGTGACTCCCAATAAGGCTCGCCCGGCTTCGCACTTTTCCAAAGAGCAAAATCCATCGGCTCCTTCTTTACCTCGCCGACCATTATTCTTGCGCCCGCTTCAAGATCCTCAAGCGGCTGATGCGACAGCTTGCCGTACTCCTTAAACTTGGAGGGACTGAAGTAAACGTCGCCGTCCACCGCATAGGCGCAGCCCTTTTCAATAAGAGTAGAAACAATGTCGATTATCTCGTCAATGTTCTCTGTCGCCTTGGGATGAACCGTAGCCTCGCGAACATTCATACCCTTCACGTCTTTCCAGAACTCCTCGATATACTTCTCGCTGACCTCTTTATATGTCAAGCCCTCTTCGTTGGCACGCTTGATAATCTTGTCGTCGATATCCGTGAAATTCTGAACAAATCTGACGTCATAGCCGACATATTCAAGGAAGCGGCGCAAAACGTCGAAAACACAAAGCGGTCTTGCATTTCCGATGTGAATAAAATTATAAACCGTCGGTCCGCAGGCATAGATTTTAACCTTGCCCTCCTTAATCGGCTTAAGCTCTTCCTTGCTTCTTGTTAAGGTATTAAATATTTTCATTTATCTGTCCTCCAAAGACTTCTTAATTTTATCAATTTCACTTTGCAGTCGACAAAGCTCCTGTGATACAGGATCGGGAATGTGAATCTGGTCAAGATCCTGCACACGCTCACCGTTACGGCGGACAACTCGCGCCGGCACACCGACAGCCGTTGAATTTTTCGGGATTTTATCCAGCACCACAGCTCCTGCGGCAATGTTCGTGTTGTCGCCGACAGTCACGGGACCGAGCACCTTTGCGCCCGCACCGATGAGAACATTGTTTCCGATTGTCGGATGACGTTTTCCGATTTCCTTGCCCGTACCGCCGAGCGTAACACCCTGATATACAGTGACATCGTCACCGATTACCGTCGTTTCTCCGATGACCGTACCGGTGCCGTGGTCAATGAAAAATCTTCTGCCGATCTGCGCTCCGGGATGAATTTCAATTCCGGTTCTGCGGACACAGTGCTGTGATATCATTCGCGCAATAAAAAACATATTGTGATTATAAAACCAATGTGCCTTCCGATGGCTCCTTATTGCCTTAAAGCCGGGATACAGAAATATGACCTCCAGTGCCGACGTTGCCGCCGGGTCACGCTCACGAAAGCACCTTATATCCTCTTTGAATCTTTCCAGCAACTCTATTCTCCTTTCAGGTCTCCGACGATCCGTTCGGAGCACGGATTTGATTGAGCCGAACAAGAAAGCCTCCGCCGCACACAGTGCGACAGAGGCGGTTTTACCGCGGTTCCACTCCGACTTATTACTTTAGATCCGATAACGGTGACGACCGCGCAGGGATACTCTCCGTGGGTTTCCCCCTGCGTGCTGGCGGGTGCATTTCGTCCGTCCGTTCACAAGAGGCTTTCACCGCTGTGCCTCACTCTCTGCTGTGTCCGATTCGGATTACTTCTCCCGATAAACGCATTTTATGTGTGTAATTATATCATAAATTTAAAATAAATCAATATCTTTTCAGAAATTACCGCCGTTCCAGCCCCACATATCAACCTCTTCATATTTAATATATACATTTGATGCCTCAATGTTAAGAATATTGCCGAAAATCTCGCAGATTTTCGCAGTCAGCTTGTTGGACTGGGAATAATCGATTCTGCCGAAGACCTTAACCTCAACGTAAGCTATCGGCTTGGAGCTGTCGCCCTGAAAATAGAGATGACACTTGTCGTCAAAGCTGAGCATAAGCCAACGCTCGCTCTTACCGGAAAGTATTTCTATCGCCTTCCCGAGCGCACTTTTCAGCTCAAGCTCCTGCTCCGTGGAAATTGTAACATTGGTCTTTGTCGAAATCATCGGCATAAGAATCGTCCTTTCATTGCTTTTATTATTCCGGAGGAGCCCTTAGCTCCGTCGGCATTATTTGTGCCGGACACCGCCCGCGAAGCAAACGCCAAACGGAAAAGCCGCAGCGAATTAAGGCAATTCGCACACCCCAATTGTGCGGTATTGCCTTAAATCAGTAATTTATCTTATTCTACAACATTAAACTGAATTTTTCAACAGCATTGAATAAATATATTTTTCTTGAAATTCAAAATTATATATGCTATTATAAATTCAGTTCATTTTTGAATTGAGGGATAAAATATGACTGCGGAGAAAGAAAAAGACGAAAAGGTGCAGAAGCCTGTCAAAAAATCGGAAAAATTTATCTGGTTTCTTGCTTCGGCTGTTATAGCCGCCGCAGGAAGCGTTTGCCATATTTACGGTGTCAAGTTCAACGCATGGGTCAGCGTTATTTATTCGGCATTTCTTCTTTTCACGATTATTATGTCGGCTCAGCGCACCAGCCTTGAGCGATTTGCCTATGCCGGTGACGACGGGAACAAGACAAAATACGCAGTCACTTCAATTCTTTATTACTTTTTCATCCTCGCCGCCGTTATTTACTCCTTTCTTGCGCTCTGGATATCGGGAGTTTTCTCAATCTGACCGAACAAAAACCGACCTGTCAGCAGGCCGGTTTTTTAAATCAATAATATCGCATTACCGCGACGACCTTGCCGAGAATCGAGCACTCGTCAACTATGATCGGCTCGTAGGTATCGTTTTCCGGCTGGAGACGGTAGTGCCCGTTTTCCTTATAAAAGGTTTTACAGGTTGCTTCGTCGTCGATAAGCGCAATGACAATTTCACCGTTACGTGCAAACGGCGTCTTTTCAACAATTACAAGGTCGCCGTCAAGTATGCCTGCATTTATCATACTTTCGCCCCTGATATGCAGACCGAAAAGCGGCTTATCACGGGTGACCGTGCCTGTGTACGGGAAATATCCCTCGACATCTTCGACAGCCAATATCGGTGCGCCTGCGGTAACGGTTCCGAGAATCGGCACCTGGGTAACATTCTCCGCCTGACCCATAATTCTTATGGAACGCTTGAGAAGCGGATCACGCTGAATGTATCCGGCGTCCTCCAGTGCGTCAAGATTGGACTGAACCGACGAGGTTGAACGCAGTCCGACCGCCGCGCCGATCTCCCTGACCGACGGGGGGATTCCGTCCGCACTCCTCTGAACAAGAAATTCATATATTTTGCGCTGAGTTTCGTTAATAGACATAGACATACCTCTTTTCTCCCTATCATACATGCATTATAACACATTGTTTCTCAAAAAGCAAACATTTGTTTGCTAAAATATATAAAAAATTTTTCTTTATTTTTTCGAAAAATTGTGATATAATTATATAAACTTAACAATAGAGGTCAATTATGGTTCTTTTCTGCAAAAAAACAGCATATTTTATTCTTTCAATAATCATTTTAGCGGTTATCGCCGCGCCGACGGCTTACGCCGCAGCAGCCGAGGAAACAGTCATCGGCTTTTCCGACGGAGGCAGTAATATAATTTGCGTTGCTCACAGGGGCGATTGGCACAGCTTCCCCGAAAACTCCGCCGAAGCGGTCAATGCGGCTTTAACCTGCGACGCCGTATCGGTTGACGTGAAGATCACCGCCGACGGTGTTCCGGTTCTTATGGCAGACGACAGCGTTGACAGAATGTGCGCCGACAAGGACGGCAACCCCGTTTCGGGTGCGGTGTCATCCTTTACCCTCCGACAGCTCAAGGAGTTTTATCTGCGCGAAGCCGACGGCGGAACGAAAAATCCGATAACCAAAGCAACCGTTCCCGAGCTAAAGGAAATTTTCGAGCTCACCGACGGCAAAACAGCTCTTATGCTCAATGTTTCTGCGGAAAACTTCAAGGTCGTTTACGATTATGTGAAGGATCTCGGAAAAACAGCGGAAGCGGTATTCCGCATTGACGCAAAAATCAAACAAATTATAGAGCTTACAAAGGACACCGACGTTACGGCAACGGGAAACTATCAGGGAAATATTATTTTTCTTGCAACCTCTGCCGCAAAAAAAGCATTTAACAATGATATATATACAATGGAAATGGGAAGCAAAAACGGTCACGGAGTTCTCTATGACAGCTTCCTCATGAAGCGTTTTTCCGACAGAAAAAGAGCCATGGTTTCCATGGTAAACGGCAGATGCGGCGGCAGACCCGACAACGAAACGGGATGGGACGACCTTATCTCGCGCGGTTACAGTGTCATTGAAACGGACTATCCTACCGAGCTGACCGAGTATCTTCGGAGAGCTTCAGCCGCAGCAGTCGAGCTTGAAAAGCTTGTCGATCTCTATGGGGACGAGGATCTCTCACCTTACACCACGGAAAGTGAAAAGGCTTTTTCGTCGGCTCTTACAGCATCCAAACAGCTTCTTCGGAGTCCGAGCTCGTTCAGCGAGCTGACGGATGCGCGTTACAGCTTGCAGTCCGCTTATGACTCTTTGACAGTCGGAGCGACAAAAAAGGTAGCATTACAGTTTAAATTTACACCCGGAAGAATCATCACTGTCGTATTATGTGCGGCGGCGTTCACCGTCGGTTCGCTCTATCTTTATAACAGAAAGAACGTTTTGAACGGAGGGAATATCTGATGCAAACCCAAGATAAGCTCAGGCTCGACAGAGCCGACTACCCGGAGCAGGTCGGGATATCTTCTAAAGAGATATCCGCGCTGATTTCCGACTTCAAGGAACACAACGTTGAGGTTCACAGTATAATGATTATAAGGGGCGGCAAGGTTGCCTATGAAACATGGGCGACTCCCTACGCGCCCGAATATCCTCATATGATGTACTCGGTGAGCAAAAGCTTCACCTCGACTGCGGTCGGGTTTGCAATTGAGGAGGGGCTGCTCTCGCTTGACACCTGTCTGATTGATATTTTTCCGGAATACCGTCCGAAATCCACCGACGAAAACCTTGAAAAGCTGACCGTTCACCACCTGCTTTCAATGCAGGCAGGCAAAAACGTCAGTGTCTTTTCCGACAAGAGCAAGAACCATTGGATAAAAGACTTTTTTGACGCATCGTGGAAATTTGCTCCCGGTGACGGTCACTGGCAGTATATCAGCGAGAACCAATATATGCTCTGCGCAATGCTCACAAGGGTAACCGGTATGTCGGTCGTAGAGTATCTGACTCCGAGACTCTTTGAGCCGCTCGGTATCGACATTCCGTTTTGGGAGCACGATATCGACGGTATCGAAGCAGGCGGCTGGGGTCTTTACCTCAAAACCGAGGATCTTGCAAAATTCATTCTCTGCTACCGTCAGCACGGCAAATTTAACGGCAGACAGGTAATTCCCGAGGAATGGGCCGAGCTGGCAACAAAGCCGCTTGCAAACACCTCGCAGTTCAACACTGTAATTGACAGTCAATGCGGGTACGGCTACTGCTTCTGGAGATGCGGAGGAATAAACGGTTACCGAGCCGACGGAATGTTCTCGCAGTTCGGAATTGTCTCCAACGATGACGACATTGTTTACGTTATGACTGCCGGAGAAATAAACGAGCAGAGAACACGCGACTGTATATGGCGTCACTTTAACAAGCTGATTATCGAAAATGACTCTGAACCGACTCCCGAGCACAAGCCCGAGCTCGGTTCTCTTCCCGATAATCTTGAGGCAATGCCGCACAGTCCTCTTGAGAAAAAAATTGACGGTAAAACAATATATCTTCAAAAAAACCTTGTTCTCAATGCGGCAGGCTTTCCGCTGAGTATGCTCCCGATTCCGATTGTATATATGTCGGGCGAAAGAGCCGGCAACATAGACAATATTATTCTCGGCTTTGACGGAGATATCTGCACCATGGAATGGGACGAGGGTAAGGAGCACAATGTCATTGAATGCGGCATGGACGGAAAGACAAGAAAAAGCCCGATAACCCTCGCCGGTATGAATTTCACGGCATTTTCCACGGCGGCATGGGTCAAAGAAAACGAGCTGGAAATCCATATGCGTCCCGTCGGCGGAATATGTATGCGAATAATCCGTCTCACCTTTGACGGAAAAAAGGTCAAGCTCTATCCGTCCAGTCAAATGCCGATTTCGGCGATTGCCGAGTCACTTGCAAACGATGTGGATTCATTCTTTCCGCCGTTGCTTCACCGCTTCGGTCTGGTTGCCTTCGACCAGCTTCCGTCGCTGATTGACGCTCCCGTTTCGGGACGAATATCAAACTAAAATAACAAAAGGGAAAGTGAAAATAAAACTAAATATTTTAGGGGTGGTATTGTGGATACAACGCTTTATTACGCGATTTACGCTGTTCTTCTTGTTTTGCTGGCAATTTTCATTCCGCTTTTTTTGAAAGCCGAAGCACCGCACCCATGCCAAAAATCACTTTTCCTCAAGCAGCTTTGCTCGACTCTTTTCCTGGCAAATGCGGTTGTTGCCGGTCTGATAGGTGATTTCACCAGGTATGCAATGCTTATGTTCATCGGACTGTGCTTCTCCTGGGTCGGAGATTTTCTTCTACATGTCAGCCCGAAGCCCGAATTTTTTGCGGCAGGTCTGTTTTCGTTCCTGATAGGTCATATTTTCTATTTTATGTCCTATTGCAGAGCCTTTGCCGTGTTGTTCCCGCAACATCCCCTTTTCGCGATACAGGAAGTCATAGCTTACATAGCCCTTGTTGTATGCGTAATGGCAGCGTTGTTATTCATCTTCAAGCTGAAATTCGGAAAAATGCTTTTCCCTTGCTGTCTTTATACCTCAACAATTTCGGCGATGGGAGTTAAGGCGTTCGCGCTTGCGTGTGAAATCATAAAAACGGGAATAATCTCCTGTTCCGTTTTCACCGGAATAATGCTTATGCTCGGAGCCGTATGCTTTATGGTTTCCGACTTCACGCTTTCACTTCTCACCTTCAAAAAGGATATTGAAAAGCACGGCGCACTCCGGCAGGTCAATATCTGGACATATTTTTACGCTCAGATGTTCCTCGGCGTGACAATATTTTTCATAACCGCATAAGCTGAAAAAAGGCTGTAAAAATTTCGGTTTTTACAACCCCTTTAAGGCAACACCGCACAATTGAAGCTGCGGTGTTGCCTTAAAATTTATTCAGTTTTCCATTTGCTTACCGATGAACGACGCCGCTACCTGAGCAAGCTTGATTTCCGTCGGAGAAAGCTTTGAGCCGTCGCTCCACAGGAACACCACCGCGCCCAGAATATCCCCGTTGCCGATGATCGGCGCAGCTATTGAAGCTCCGTAGTCGATACCGTCAATGGGAAAAAGCTGTTTTTCACGATCTCCCGTGTAAAGCTGTCTTTCCTCCATAATTTTCTCCAGCTCCGCGCTGATGCGCCTGTCGAGAAAATCCTTCCTTGACACGCCCGCACATGAAATGATGTGATCGCGGTCGCTGATAAGGACTGGGGTGTTGACGCTTCGGTAAAGCACGTCCGCAAAGTGCTCCGTCACGTCGGAAATCTCACTGATCGGCGAATATTTCTTAAAAATCACTCCGCCCTCGGTATCCGTGAATATTTCAAGCGGAGCACCCTCCTTAATATGCATCGTCCGACGTATTTCTTTCGGTATGACCACTCGTCCGAGGTCGTCAATACGTCTGACAATTCCGGTTGCCTTCATATATAAAAACTCCTCTTTTTACCGCCGCGTGGCGGTCTGTTGTCGTTTGCAAAAATAGTGTTCGCTTATTTTTTCTTTTTATGCCGTTGTATTTGCAAAAAAGACGATAAAGTGTTATAATTCAAACAGCTTATACCCGGATTTCGCAGGATTGCCCCAAGAAACATTATGGGAAGTGATAAAATGAAACCGTGCTTTTACTCCTTTTACTGCCGCTTGCCGGGCGGAGAACGGTTCAAGGACTTTATGAAATGCATTTCAGCTTATTTGAGATATCCGAAGGCTTTTCAACCGTTTGCCTTTCGCAGCTCCCTGCGCCATTTTCTTCTGGGCGGCGGTTACGGGATCATCGTTCCGCAGGGCGGTGCGGAGATTCCCGATCTTCTTTATCATGTAACTCCCCAAAAAAATCTTGACCGCATCATCAAAAGCGGATTGTTCTCTCATTCCAATATGGTTTTTCTCGCAGACAGCTTCCGATGCATTGAGAAATATCTCAAATTAAAGCAGATAGCCCCTCCCCCCCCCCGAAAAATCGGAACAAATTATTCTGCTGACTATTGATACCCGGCTTTGTCACGAGCGCGGAATCTGCATTTGTAAAATATCCCGTGACGGGGAGTTTATTGCTCAAAAAATTCCTCCCGAGGCAATTGTCGCCTGCGAGAGCTTTCAATCACGGCTTGCATCAGATCGTCGCGGTAATTGAGCAGGGCAAACGCCTGATTTTTTCTGAAATTTAAAGGCAGAGTACTGTTGCAGACATTGTCCTCCAGGTCTTTGATCCGCTGCTTCAGGTATTCTTCTGTTGTCATAAAAATCACCGATAATACTTTTTGCATAATAAGCGAGGTTATTAAATGCAAGTACAGGAAGAATTGAAAAAATTTTTATTTGAAAGCGGAGTTGCCGATGTCGGCTTTACCTGCGTTGACGACGGTCCATTTGGAGAAAAAAGCTATGCGATGAGCATTGTTGTCAAGCTCTCCGATGCGGTCATTGATGAGATATCGGACGAGCCGACGCACTCATATTTTCACCACTACAGAACCGTAAATGCTTTCATTGACCGCACGCTCCTGCAATGCGGCTTTATTCTCGAAAAGCACGGGTACAAATATATCCCGATAGGGGCTTCGCAGAGCGTCAACAAGGACGGTTGGAACTACTGCGGAAGATATTCCCACAAAAAAATCGCAACGCTTTCCGGGCTTGGCGGCATAGGTAAAAGCTGTCTTTTTCTCCACAGGGAATACGGTCCGAGGGTGCGGCTCGGAACTCTTTTTACCGATTGTCCGTTTGAAACGCAGCCGCACAAATATTTTTCGCCGTGCAGCGGCTGTGACCTCTGCGAAAAGGCTTGCCCGTCGGGTGCTATTCGTGGTAAAATGTGGACTGTCGGCATGGAGAGGGAGGATTTCTTCAATCCCGAAAAGTGCAGCACTTATATGAAGAAAAAATTTCAACACATCGGCAGAGGCGCGGTTTGCGGAATATGTATGAAGGTATGCCCCGCCGGAAGGAGATTAAACGATGGACGATAAAAAAATTGCAAGAATAAACGAGCTCGCCGCAAAAGCAAGATCCGAGGAGCTTTCGCAAGAGGAAAAGGAAGAACGTGAGATTCTGCGTGCGGAATACATTGCGGCATATAAAAAAAGCCTTGTCAATCACCTGAACAATGTCAGAATCGTTGACGAAAAGGGCAATAAAACTCCTCTGAAAAAGAAAAAATAATTTTTTTCGGCAATAGCTTTTTATTATATTCATTTTGGTTGACAATAATTACTCTTTGTGTTAAAATGATTGTGCAGATGGTTATCTGACAAACATAAGGAGGGCAACAACATGGAAGCTATTCTCGCTTTTGTACAGGAACTTCTCACATATCTCAAAGAATTTGATGCAGCTGCTATCATCGAGATCATCAAGAATTTCATTGCAGGTCTTGTATAATCATTAACCAATCGCCCCGTTTCGTCGAGAAACGGGGCATTTTTTTCTGTTAAGGCAATACCGCACAATTGAGGTGTGCGGTGTTGCCTTAAATACAAAAAATAATATTATTTCATAAAAATTTGCTGAAATTTTTAAACAGTTTATAATCTCTGTCAATTGACAATTTATACCCCCTATTATAAAATAAAGATGCGGATAGTTATCTGACACTTTAAAAAGGAGGTCAAATCAATGGACGCTGTTATTGCTGCAGTTACTGCTCTTGTTCAGCAGATTCTTGATGCTCTTAAGGATGTCGACTTTACTCCTGTAATTGATGCTATCAAGGAACTTTTCATTCAGCTTATATAATTAACCTGTAAACAAAAAAGACGTTCTGCATTTTGCCGAGGTTTTATAAGGCAGTATGATAAAACTTAATAAGACTAAGGCATTGCAATGGCAGAAAAAGGCTTTGACTGTAAAAGGTCGGAGCCTTTTTTCTGCGTTTTTAAAATCCGCACATTCTCAACCCAACTTCCCCCCAAATTAACCTATACGCACCTCAGCGTCCCACCTGCTTCCGCCACCGGCGGCGGTGTGCCGCTTCGCCCCAACGAGCGTAGCTCGTCGTTCCATCCTAACTTCCCCACAAAATTAACCTATACACTCAGGAGGAGAAATTGTGAGGAGGGAGTAGAGCTCG
>CAVELL010000007.1:0-3984 GCA_963616775.1 Eggerthellaceae bacterium
TCTGTTTTGTTATACTCTTTTTCCTCTTTTGTATTTAAGTTTTGTTTTCAGACTTATGACCTCCGATATGAATAAAATATCACACCGCCGCCGATTTTACAAGCACAGGATTGCCGCGTCGGAATATTATGTAATATAAAATCGAATGAGGTGATCCGATGGATAATGACTGCTTTTACTACTCGGTGCATACTGCCGGAGGCTTTCACACGGGATTTTTCGACGCCGCCGCTTACGACAAAGCCTTTGCCGTCGCCGGAGGATCTGCCGAGCTGAGAGCGCGTATTCTCGAAGCGGCTGCGGAAAGATTTGAAGCGGAAAAAGTGAATTATGAAATCTGCCGCTCGTCGGACGGCATTTTTGCTCTGCTTTGTCCCGAAAGAAAGCTGCTTGTCGCCGACGGCGAAACGGGGATAAGGGCTGAAAAAAGCATTGACCTCAACGACCTGTACGGCGAGCTTTATCCGCACGAGCTGATGCGGCTTTATACCCGTGAAAAAAAGAAGAAAACAGACCGCTGCTTACGTTTTTTGCAGGCCGCCGCAAGCCTGAAAAGCGAGCTTGTGCGCCTTGATTCGCAGAGCCTTGATTACGGGAAAATTGTTGACTTTACGCTGAAGCTGTGGAGGAAGAACGGCGGAGCGATGAGGGGAAATATAGGCAGGGAAACGAAAGGGTTTGCGTCCTGCATAACACCCGACGGGGTCGAGCTGAATATGAAAGCCTTTGACTGCTGCGACAGGCTTTCGGTCGTGGCGGACACGACGGGTGCGGCTTCGGTCCGAATCGTTGACCGAATACGGCGGTATGCGCTCGGCTCGGGCTATGACGTGACGAGCCTTGTGTGCTCGTTGGACGGCAAAACCGTTGAGCACGTCATCGTCCCCGAGCTTCGCTTCGGAGTTTTTTCATCGGAGCACTATCACCGTCTGCTCCCGAAAAGGCAGAGAAAGGTTTTTGCTTCGCGTTTTCATACCCGGGAGAAAGAAGAGGTGAAAAATCGGCTCGGCTTTACCGCTAAGGCGTACCGTTCGCTTATGAACGAAGCGTTTGAATCCATGCGCGGAGCCGGTGAGGAGGAGGAAAAAATCAACTGCCTTTTCCGCGGTATTTCCGACACGGGAGATGCAGTTGATGAAATAGCTGCTCAGCTTTGTAATTGAATTTATTTTTTGTACGCCTCCAGCCTGTAAATCGGCTGACCGAGGTCGGAAAAACGCTTTTCGTATTCCGTCACGATGTTTTCCTCGAAGCCGCTGCTGTGCAGATCGAGCGAGACATTTTTTATTCCGAAGCCGTAGTCGGAAATTTCCTGTATCGAATATTCGAAGAAGTGCATATTGTCCGTTTTCTGGTGGATTTCTCCGTCGGCGGTCAGCAGGCGGTCAAAAATCGCAAGGAAGCTTTTGTTGGTGAGCCTGTGGTTTGCATATTTCTTCTTCGGGAACGGACAGGAAAAGTTGAGGTATATCAGCTCGGCGATTCCGTCGGGCAGGTACTTCGGCAGATATTCCGCCGAGCCCTTGATAAAGCGCAGATTCGGTATTTTTTCTTCAATCGCTTTTTCGGCGGCGATAACGACGACATTGGCGCACTTCTCGACGGCGATAAAATTGACGTCGGGGTTACGCTTGGCAATCTCGGCGGCGAACTGCCCCTTGCCGCAGCCGACCTCAAGGCGGACGGGCTTTGAGCTGCCGAACCACTTTTCAAGGTCGATGTACTCTTTTTCTTCAATCGCCGTGCGGAAGTTTTTGTCCTCGCACTCGATTGAAAAAATCATACTGCCGCATTCGGCAAGTCTCTTGTCAAGATTCTTTTTTCTTCGCATTCTCATAATTTTCGCTCCGTTTGTTTACTGGACAGTATTCTACACTGTTTTCTTTTTCACGTCAACACTGTTTTCTTTTTCACGTCAACCGCTTGACAAAAATATTAAAACAATATATAATTCAGCTTGAACAAAAGCGATGATGGGAAGAAGTAAGCGAAGAAGGAAGCAAAGAGAGCTTTCGGTCGGTGCAAGAAAGCGTGAGAGCTTCGCCCAAATACATCTCCGAGCTGCGTGGCTGAAAGGTGCAGTAGGCTTCGCCGTATGCGTGCGTTAAACGTCAGAGTATGCTTGTACTCGCAAAGGCCGTTCCCGTGAGGGTGCGGCGAACAGAGGTGGTAACACGGTAATTCGTCCTCTGCCCTTGGGCAGGGGGCTTTTTTCTGCCCGAAAGCTTTATGAAAGGACACATTAAAATGACAATTTACGACGAGCTTGTTGCCCGCGGACTCATTGCTCAGGTCACGGACGAAGAGGAAATCAAGGAGCTTATCAACAACGGAAGGGCTGTTTTCTACATCGGCTTCGACCCGACAGCCGACAGCCTCCATGTGGGTCACTTTATGGCACTGTGCCTTATGAAGAGACTGCAAATGGCAGGTAACAGACCGATTGCGCTTCTCGGCGGCGGCACGGGAATGATCGGTGACCCGTCGGGCAGGAGCGATATGCGAAAGATGCTTACCAAGGAGGATATCGACCACAACATCGCTTGCTTCAAGAAGCAGATGAGCCGATTCATCGAGTTCGGCGAGGGAAAGGCAATGATGGTGAACAATGCCGACTGGCTGCTCGACCTCAATTACATTGACGTTCTTCGCGAGGTCGGAGCCTGCTTCTCGGTCAACAATATGCTCCGCGCGGAGTGCTACAAGCAGAGAATGGAAAAGGGACTCAGCTTTTTTGAGTTCAACTATATGATTATGCAGAGCTATGACTTCTATCATCTTTTCAAGGAGTACGGCTGTAATATGCAGTTCGGCGGCGACGACCAGTGGTCGAATATGCTCGGCGGCACGGAGCTTATCAGAAAGAAGCTCGGCAAGGACGCTTACGCAATGACGATTACGCTTTTGATGAACTCCGAGGGCAAGAAGATGGGCAAGACCGCCTCCGGAGCCGTTTGGCTTGACCCGGAAAAGACGAGCCCCTACGAGTTCTACCAGTACTGGCGCAACGTCGGCGACCGTGACGTTCTCAAGTGCATCCGTATGCTCACGTTTCTGCCGCTCGAGCAGATTGACGCAATGGATCATTGGGAGGGCGCACAGCTCAACGATGCCAAGGATATCCTTGCCTTTGAGCTTACGAAGCTTGTCCACGGCGAAGAAGAGGCGACAAAGGCGAGAGAGGCTTCAAAGGCACTCTTCGGCGGCGGAGCAAGTCTTGAAAATATGCCGACGACCGTGCTTGCGGACGCCGATTTCACGGACGGCAGGATTGACATTCTCGACATTCTTCTCAAGTCGGGCATCACCAAGTCGCGCGGCGAGGGCAGACGTCTTGTTCAGCAGGGCGGCGTTTCGGTTGACGACGCAAGGGTGACGGATATCGGACTTTCGTACACCGCCGACAGCCTCAAAGCAAACGCAATTATTGTTAAAAAAGGCAAAAAGATTTTCCGCAGAGTTCAGGCATAAAAGCGGAAATGACGCAGAAAAACCGCAATTATGTAAAAAAGCAACAAAAATTTCGCAGCTTGTGGAAAATAAATCTACCGTTGAAATATTCTTGTAAAGAACAATGATGTTGAATTTTTCGATTCAAAGGATTATAATTTATAATGTTGCGGTATAGACAAAATACAAAATTTGTACTGAATAGACTTCAGGGCAACACCGTAATTGTGCGGTATTGCCTTGGCTTTTAGACTTTGCGAAAAATAAATTGTGCTTTTTTCGCAAACCACTGCTTTGTTTTTAAATCCCCACCGTCGCTAACGCGACACCTCCCCTTGCTTCAAGGGGAGGCAGATGATAGATATTAGACAGTAGACGGAAGATGTTAGATGATATTTTAACTAAATATTGCATTTTTCGTAAACATCGTCTCGGCTGAGGAGTTTTGTAAAGAGTCAGCAGAAGCCTTTCCAGCCGCCCCTTATTGTAAGGGGAGGTGGCTCGAAGAGCCGGAGGGGATATTCCAAGAGAAAA
>CAVELL010000008.1:0-2761 GCA_963616775.1 Eggerthellaceae bacterium
CTCCTCCGCTACGCTCCGTCGTTCACTCTCTCTGCCCCGAAAAACATATTCTAATCAACTCTTTTTCTTTTTTCATTTTTTTGGTCTCACATCATTGACTAATGTACATATTTGCAATATTTTGATTTAAATCAGAAGTTGATTACGCCGAGATGTTCAAGAAGAATCTTCGTTCCGATAAGAATGAGAATAACACCGCCGGCGATTTCCGCCTTGCTCTTGTATTTCAGACCGAATATGTTGCCGACCTTGAGTCCGACTGCGGAAATGATAAATGTTGTTGCGCCGATGAAGGAGACAGCGGCAACAATGTTGACGTCGGGCAGCAGGGCAAAGGTGATGCCGACCGCGAGAGCGTCAATGCTCGTTGCGACTGCAAGAACGATCATAGTCTTAAACGAGAACGAGTCGTTCGATTTTTCCTTTTCTTTTGAACAGCCCTCACGAATCATATTTCCGCCGATTGCTGCAAGCAGTGCAAAGGCAACCCAATGGTCAACCGACGTTATGTATTTTTCAAATGTTGAACCGAGGAAGTAGCCGATTGTCGGCATAAGTGCCTGAAATCCGCCGAACCATGCACCGATTATCAGGTAGTGCTTTGTTTTGAGCTTTTGAGTTGAAAGACCCTTGCAGACCGAGACTGCGAACGCGTCCATTGACAGACCGACTGCCAAGATGAATAATTCAAGTAACCCCATATTTTACCTCCGAGAATAAAGGCAATACCGAACAATTGAGGCACACGCCTTGCTTGAATCTGTTTCCGCCATGCTGCACAAAAATTTCTTGACTTGCGTCAGCAAGCCTGCAAAAACTTTGCACAACCTGACGAAAAATCTTACTGCGCAATTCGCACACCCCAATTGTGCGGTGTTGCCTAAAAAAATCAGGCACTGTCGTGCCTGAAAACTCCCAGACACGGCAAAGCCACGTCTGAGTCTCGTTATTTAAGACAAGCCAGACGCATTGCGTCAGTGTGTTGACTTGTCACTCGCTTTGAGCTATCTACTCCCTCAAACTTGGTCGATTATATCATATTAAAATGTATGTGTCAACCTTTATTTCTTGAACGAAATTGTTGATTTGTATTTCCGTTCATTTACAATTTCAGTGTTGACAAAGCAGAGGAAATACTTTAAACTGGATTTAGGGCAACACCGCCTGATTGGAGTGTGCGAATTGCCTTAAATTAAAACAAAGAGGAGTTTTATTATGCTTTCAAAGCCTCAATATGAAGAACAAATCGCAGCAACGCGCGACAACCGTATGAAGTGGTGGCGTGAAGCGAGATTCGGTATGTTTATTCACTACGGTCTTTTTTCACAAATCGGAAGAAATGAGTGGGTTATGGCGTGCGAGAATATTCCGCCCGAGGAGTATGAGCCGCTTGCCGATACATTTGCTCCGAAAGAGGGCTGCTGCCGTGAGTGGGCAAAGCTTGCCAAGGAGGCCGGCTGTA
This sequence comes from Eggerthellaceae bacterium, assembly GCA_963616775.1. Taxonomy (GTDB): domain Bacteria; phylum Bacillota; class Clostridia; order Oscillospirales; family Acutalibacteraceae; genus CAG-488. The sequence goes on from CAVELL010000008.1 coordinate 1,463, forward strand.
AATACATGGTTATGACTACCCGCCATCATGAGGGCTTCAGTCTTTGGGATTCAAAGGCGAACCCGTACAATTCCGTCAATTACGGTCCGCATCGCGATATTGTTAGAGAATTTGTTGAAGCCTGCCGCGAATTTGACCTTAAAATCGGTTTTTATTCTACCTGTATGGAGTGGCACCATCCCGACAGCGGAATCTGTGCCTATGATACGGAGGCGAGACGGCGTTACACACAGTTCCTTAAAGATATAAACACCGAACTTCTAACGCAGTACGGCAAAATAGATATTCTTTGGTACGATGTTCCTGCACCGATGGAATCCTGGGAGGGCTGGGATTCGCTTGAGCGCAATCAGTATCTCAGAAGTCTGCAGCCGAATATTATTATCAACGACAGAAGCTGTCTTGCCGAGGATTTCGGAACTCCGGAGGAGCAGATCAAGCCGTCCGAGCGTGACTGGGAGGCGTGTATGACCTTTAACGGCATAAGCTGGGGTTATGTTGATTCCGATCAGGCACTGCCTTACAGCTACACGCCGCAGAGAATTGTCAATATGCTTCAAACCTGCTGCGAGTTCGGCGGAAATCTGTTGCTCAATGTCGGTCCGAAGCCCGACGGTTCGATTCCCTATGAGGTTGTTGAGCCGCTTTGCAAGGTCGGCGAGTGGCTCAAGCTCAACGGCGAGGCGGTTTACGGAATACTTAACAAGGGTGTTCACAACAAATACCAGCTCAACGCCGTTTCAAGAAGCACATCAAAGGGCACGAATATTTATATGTGGAACAAAATCTGGACTCCGTACAAGGGAAAATTGACGCTTGCAGGACTTCAGGATGAGCCGAAAAAGATTTCGTTTATGGACGGAACTCCGATCAAGTTTGAGAAAAAGGGCGACAGAATTTTCCTCTGTGATTTGCCGGAGAAAAACCCTGATTCGATTATAAATTATCCGCTTATCAAGCTTGAATTTGACAAGCTTCCCGGATACAGATTCGCATCTTACTTCCCGCAGCTTAACGGCGGCAGAGATGACAGGGAAATTGTCAGGACGGACGATCTTTGGTAAAAAATAAAGGACGAGGCAGTGCGCTTCGTCCTTTTAAGGAATCATTACAAATAAAGAAAGTCGGGACAGAATCCCGACTTTGGTGACCCGGACGAGAATTGAACTCGTGTTACCGCCGTGAAAGGGCGGTGTCTTAACCTCTTGACCACCGGGCCTAATGGTAGCGGCAGTGGGATTCGAACCTACGACCAATCGGGTATGAACCGAGTACTCTAGCCAACTGAGCTATGCCGCC
>CAVELL010000009.1:0-17185 GCA_963616775.1 Eggerthellaceae bacterium
GGATAGAGTGTTTGGCTACGAACCAAAAGGTCAGGGGTTCGAATCCCTTGCAGCGCGCCAAAAGAGAAGTGATACTTCGGTATAGCTTCTCTTTTTTATTTTGCTGTCACTTTGAGGGATTCGAACCCTGAGAGGGTGAGCGGCAATATATTTTTCTTTTCATTGTAAAGAAGCTTATACTGTGATATACTGGTAAAAAAAGGAGCTTTGCTTTTTACAGGAGGATTGTTATGGGAGACTTTTTGATCGGCAGCTCGTACTATCCCGAATGGTGGGACGAAAAAGAGTGGGAATCCGACTTTGCCAAAATGGAGGAGTTGGGATTCAACTGTGTGCGTATGGGTGAATTTGCGTGGAGTTGGTTTGAGCCCGAAGAGGGTAAATACTGCTTTGAACCTATGAAGCGTGCAATGGATTGTGCGTTGAAGCATGGTATAAAGGTTATTCTCGGCACGGTTTCGGCGGTTTGTCCTGCGTGGCTTTACAAAAAATATCCATCGGTAAAGGGTGGAAATCAAAAAGGCGACTATAACTTCGGCGGACGAAAGGGTCAATGCCTTTCCGATGAGCATTTTCTCGAGTATGCAAGGAAAATAACCGAGCAAGAAGTGTTGGCTCTCGGTTGTCATCCTGCTCTTGTGGGTTGGCAGCTTGACAATGAGCCCGGTTTTCCGTTTCACGATTTTGATAATGAATGTAACCGTGAATTTAAAAAGTACCTGTCGAAAAAATATGAAGATATAGAAAAATTAAATGATGCGTGGTTTACAATGGAATGGTCGAACAGGTACAATTCGTTTGATGAAATTGATATTCCCGTCAATGCGTGTGAGGGAGGGTGGACGCTGCAGATACAGCTTGATTACAGAAAGTTTTTTTCGCGTAATTTCCACCGTCTGCTGAGTATGGAGGCGGCGATCGTCAGAGCAAGCTCACCGGGACGTTTCCTTTATACAAACTGGCCGGGTGCAAACTGGTCGGTCAAGTGCTATGAGGGCTGTGATTATCTTGACTATTCCGCGTGGGATAATTACGTGCCTCAGCCGAACGGTGAAAAATACAGGGTGCAGCTGAGAGCGGCTACGGAGCACGCTTTCAATCGTCGGCTTGATTCATCAAAGAGAAACAAATTTCTTGTTGCGGAGCAGAAATGCTATACGGACATCAACACATTGCCTGAGGTTATTGCCGCTCAGACATGGCTGAATATCGCTTACGGCGCATTCGGAACGGTTTTCTTTGAGTGGCGTGCTCCGCTGGGCGGTGCCGAACAGGGCTACGGCTCACTTACCGCCGAGGACGCGAATGTCAGGGAGGACACTGCCCCCGTATTTGAAAAGCTCGGCAGGGATATTAAGCGGATTTATCCCGAAATTTCCGAAGCACGAACAAAAGCCGATGTGGGCATTGTCTATTCGTATGAAAACAGCTGGGGAACTCCGGGCTGGGTCGTTGACGGCTTTTACGACGAAGAGTTTTTCAATATGTACGGCGGATTTCAGAACGCAATCAGGACAAATGTCGATGTTTGCTCGATTGAAGACGATTTAACCAAGTATAAATTATTGCTTTTGCCTAATTTTAAAATAATTACCGATGAGCAAAAGGAAAAAATCGAAAAATATGTCCGCGACGGCGGCACAATAGTTATAAATTCGGAATGCGGTACGCTTGACGAGTTTGCCAAAACACGAGTTATGCTCAGACCGGGACTGCTTGCGGACATTGCCGGAGCGGTTGTTTCGGGGGAGATTGCCGCCGATGAATTTAAAAAACAGACGGGTACGGAATGTTACGTTGATTTTGACGGCGAGAAAAGGAAGCTTACTTCAAAAATTCACAGACTGAAGCTTCTCGGAGCTGAAAAAGCTGCGGTCTTTTGCGGCGGAAAGCTTTCGGATCTGCCTGCTGTGACCGTCAACGGTTACGGAAAAGGAAAATGTATTTTGTATGCCTGCGACGGGAACGACATTCTGTTTTATGAAGCACTTGCACGCACAGTCAGGAGGTACTGCGATATTGCACCGCTTGTACCAACCTCGGATGACGGTATTCTCTTTGCATCGAGGGAGACCGATTCGGGAAGCTATTTGTTTGCCGTGAATATGAAAGAAAGCGAACAGTCCTTTACCGTTTTCGACGGAGGAACAGAGCTGATAAGCGGGAAGCAGATTTCGGAGCGTATAACGCTTCGAGGATATGAAACGGCAGTTATCAGGATTGTGAGGTGAGCGCATGGACAGCTTTGCGGAAAAATATGCGATCAAGGCGGACGGAAGAGCCTTTGAGAGCAATATTATTGCCGACGGCAATATCAGAATTACCGTTATAACACCGCAGCTTATCAGAATTGAGAAAAGCAAGAGCGGAAGGTTTTGCGATTTGCCGACTCAAACGGTTCTTTTTCGTAATCTCGGACAGGTTGATTTCACTCAGAAAAAAGAAAAAGACACGACTGTAATTGAAACCTCAAAGTGCATCTTCAGTATCAATAAATCGGGACGGCTTTCAAAAGTCAGACTTGCCGACGGCAGAACCGTGACGGATTTTCATAAAGGTAATCTGAAAGGAACAAGACGTACACTTGATGTCACGTTCGGAAAGGTGAAGCTCGGCGATGGTATAATTTCACGGAACGGTGTTGCGGTTACGGATGATTCCGATACGCTGACCTTCGCCGCCGACGGAACTCTTGTGCCGCGCGAAGCGTGTGCGACCGACTTTTATGTTTTTGCTTACGGAAATAAATATCGGGCGGCTCTCCGCGACTTTTATCGCATTACGGGGGAAACACCGCTCATTCCGCGCTTTTGCTTCGGAAACTGGTGGAGCCGCTACTGGGCGTACACTCAAGAGGAATATCTTGCGCTGATGGACAGATTCAAGGCGGAGAAAATTCCGCTGACCGTTGCCTGCGTCGATATGGATTGGCATTGGACGGATACGGCGGAGCGTTTCGGTGAAAAGGCGAAAGACTACCCGAAGCCGAAAAATCCGATTGCGAAGATTACGGGTTGCTTTTTGAATCCGGGCTGGACGGGGTACAGCTGGAATACGGAGCTTTTTCCCGATTATAAAAAGTTCCTTGAAGATCTGCACGGCAGGGGACTTAAGGTAAATTTAAACATTCATCCGGCGCAGGGCGTGCGTTTCTTCGAGGATATGTACGATGATTTTGCGGAGTTTATGGGTGCCGACAAGGATAAAAAAGAGCCCGTGAATTTCGATTTCACGGACAAAAAATATACAGAGGGTCATTTTAAGTTTATCAACGAGCCGCTGGAAAAGGACGGAGTGGATTTTTGGTGGCCGGACTGGCAGCAGGGAAAAAAATCAAAGATTTCCGGCTTGGATCCGCTTTGGCTTATAAATCATTACTACTGCCTTGACAGGGAAAGAAAAGGACTTCGCCCGCTTACTCTTTCACGCTTTGCGGGCTTCGGCTCGCACCGCTATCCGATAGGCTTTTCGGGCGATACGGCTGTGAGGTGGTCTGTGCTTGATTTTCAACCGTATTTCACTGCTACGGCATCGAATGCAGGCTATTCGTGGTGGAGTCACGATATCGGGGGTCACAACTTCGGCAGACGTGATGACGAGCTTTATCTGCGCTGGCTTCAGTTCGGTGTGTTCAGTCCGATTATGCGATTCCATTCGGTCAAGGACGCCTTTATGGGCAAGGAGCCGTGGAAATTCAGCGGAGCGGTTGAGATGGTCGCGAAAAGCTTTCTTCGCCTGCGTCACCGTATGATTCCTTATACCTATTCAATGAACAGAAAAACTCAGCTTGACGGTTCACCGCTGCTTGCGCCGATGTATTATGACTATCCCGAGAAAAACGAGGCTTATGAAGTCCCGAACGAATATCTTTTCGGAACGGAGCTTATTGCCGCGCCCGTGACGGAAAGGGTTGACAAAACCACAAATACGGCGGCGGTAAAGGTCTGGCTTCCCGAGGGAAGATATACCGATATATTCAGCGGCAGAATATACCGCGGAGGCAAGACTTTATTTATGTGCCGCGACACGACAAGGATTCCGGTGCTTGCTAAGGAGGGTGCAATCATTCCGCTTGACGGCAGGACGGAGGGCAACGACTGCGGCTTGCCCGACACGTTGGAGATACTTGTTTACCGCGGAAACGGACATTTTACGCTCTACGAGGACGACGGAGAAACACTTGCCTACAAGAACGGCACGTTTGCCGAAACGGATATGGCGGTCTGTGAAAACGGAGATGAAATCATCTTTGAAATCAGTCCGGTAAAGGGTGACACAGCTGTTGTGCCTGCAAAAAGGAACTATAAAATTGTATTTTGCGACGTCTGCGCGGCAGAAGAGACGGAGGCTGACGGAAAGCCGCTTCCTTCGCAACTAACCGAAAACGGCGGTCTGAGCGTTTTTACCGCTTCGGTTAAGGCGGAAAGCGGAATCAGGGTTAAGCTGTCAAAAGCGGTCGTTAAGAAAAATCCGACAAAAAAAGAGCTGCTCACACAGCTTCTTTCGAAGACTCAGGGCGATATTTTTCTGAAAAGCGCGAGGTATAAAAAATGCCTTGAAGATGATTTTAACGGTAGACTCGGGGCACCGAAGGCCGTGCGTTATGCGGTTGAAGAAATTATGAATATGGAATAAAAATCAGGGCGGTCACATTCAGCGACTGCCCCGTAAGCTTTATTTATCTTTTTCTTCAATACAGTAAACGCCGGATTCAAGTACAACATATTCAAAGAAGCCGACCTTGAAATATTTTTTTAAAGGCTCCTTGAAGCTCATATAGTCGTTTACGGAGTAATCCTTCAAGCTGATTGTGCGTATCGAATTTGTTGCCTCATTGCAAACAAAAAGCTTGTCCTCGTTTTTGAAAACGCCGACGGGACGTCTGAACGCAACCGAAGCACCTCCGCCGATACGCAGGAGCACTCTTTTCTCAATCGGTGAGAACTTAACAATGGAATTTCTGTCCGGCACAACGCACCAAAAGCAGTTGCCGTCAAGCGCAAGGCTTCTGATCGGACAGTTTTGGTAAACGAGCTTTTCCTGCATTGCAATGTCGCCGTTGGAATCAAAAATGTTCATATTTCCGTCGTCAAACAATGTGACTACGCCGTTGCTTTTCAGAACGGCAGAGTCGCAGGCTATGTAGTTGCCGAGCTTTTTGGCGATTTCACGGTACTGGAAGCCGAACTTTGCTTCAAGATATGTTTTTATTTTTACGGGCAGAGTTCTGTCTCCGTCCTGATCATATACATAAAAGGCGACCGTGTCCTGACCGCTTGAGAGGCGCGTCTTCTGAGCGTAGATGAAACCGACTTCAAGCGGAATTATGTCAAGAACGTTCGCTCTGACAATTCTTATCAATTATATCACCTTGTTTTTGAACCCCGCCAAGCCGGATACGGTCAATAATAACCTGCGGTTAAAGCAGGTGGGTGCCTCCCGTACAGTTCTCGCTCCCAACGTCCGATAAAATCGGGAGGTCTGCAATCCGTGTACGGAGCAGGGCTCCCATAAATAAAATTGTAGGGTTAATATGAACCGTAAGTTATCGCACAAGGCAGGGCTTGTATTACTTCATTTTATTCCTCTTCGTCGGAGAAAAGCTCCGAAAGCCTTTCTTCAAAGATACTCTGAATCTCGTCAAACTCCTTGGCGTTCTCAATGGGACAGAGGTATGTGTCGCCGTTTTCTTCTTCCTCAACCTTGAGAATTATTATCTCTCCGTCATCCTCAAGAATGTCCCGGGCATCGTCATAAACGGGGAGAAGAGCCACATAACGTGCGTCATCGGTTTCAATTCTGTCCAGTTCTTCAAAAATATGTTCCGTACCGTCCTCGTCAACAACGCTGACGATATCGGGATTGTATTCTTCAGCCATTTCGGTTCCTCCGTTTTTTCATATAAATATATTTTAACCGCAATTTGTCTAATAGTCAAGCGAAAATGTAATTAAGTCAAAATTTATAAAAATTTTCAAAAAAAATCAAAAAAACTATTGACAAACGATAAAGCGGGTGCTATTATATAGGTGAACAAAGGGAAAACACAAAACTTTCCCGATAAAGAAAGGTGGCGAGTCCGATGAACAATGATGAAACACAATTGAATATGGCCGCCATCCGGTTCTGTTGAATCTGAATATTGAGGGCGCAAAGAAGCCGAATGAATAATTAAAAGAGTAAAGATTCTAAACACCCGGCATCGCGGAGTAGTGGGAACGCCCACATTACATAGAAGGAGAGCCAATGCTCAAGTCACCCGAAACAACGAAAAAAGGTGAATCATAAATACACCTGAAACTTTTCGGTAAAACAATATTGAAACGAGTGAGTTGAAATGTACAGTTAAAAATCCTTCTTAGTATTGAATAAGAAGTAAATAAAAGAATCTTAAATTATGAAATCAAATAATTTTTGAGAGAGTGAGTTAAGATGTTTTATTAAGACTTCAAAAAAAATAACTTATGAAAGTGTGAGTCCGAAGAACAGTTAAAGAAATCTCGGAACACCGAGAGTCAGATAAGATGCTTTAATGCAAATAAATAACAGAAAGCGTGAGTCCAAAGGCATAGTCAATTTTTCAATCAATTAAACTTGAGAGAGTGAGTACGATGTTCTGTTAAGACTTTTTCTCAAAAAAATTTTTAAAGAAAGCGTGAGTCCGAAGAACAGTTAATCTTTTCCCGATTTTATTTGAGAGAGTGAGTACGATGTTTTATTAAGTTTTAAGTTTAACAAATTTTTCAGAGAGAGTGAGTCCGATGAAAAAGTAAGTTTGCTCCTTGTATAAATTTTGAGAGAGTGAGTACAATGTTTTACTAAAGCTTTTATCGAAAAACAAATTACTCAGAAGAGAGTGAGTGACATGTACATCTAATCATAAATCAGAGTAAAATGAAAAGGTGTGAGTCCCAAGTTCTGTTAAATAATTAAAACACAATCGGCGGTCGTCAATACGGCGACCGCTTTTTTGTGCTTTTTTGTGCTTTTTTGCTTTGTTTTTCCTTGCGTAAGGTCTCAGACGGTGCCTGTTACCGTCAACACGACAGAGCCCGGTGTTACGCTGTAGGCTCCGGTTGTCGTATCCTGCGTGAATGTTGCGGCGGGAACGGTTATTGTGCCTGCTACGGTTGCAAAATTACCCGTATCGGCGTTGTAGGTGTAGTCTGTCGTCGGGGTGAGAGCCGTGCCGCCCAGCGTAACGTTTGTTATACTGAGCTTCGGGTCAAATGTGTCGCTGACTATGAGACTATCCGCGGCTGTTGCAGCCGTAAATCCGTTGTTTCTGATAACAAAGGTGTAGGTGAGCGAACCGTTTTCGGGTACTGAAAGCGGACACACCGCTTTTGTTATGGAAAGTATCGGACCCGTTCTGAGCGCAACGGTTTCCTCGGCGGTTATCGGGGAAGAAAGTCCTCTGCCGTTTACCGTAGCCGTGTTCTCGATGCCGGCTTCACCGTCGAGGGGCGCAAACTCATTTACCGTTGCAGAATAGACGATCGTCGCGTTTCCGTTTGCGGGAACCGTAATGTCGGATATTGTCAGCGGAGAAGCTGCGGTAACCGTCGGCTGCGACTGAAGATCGCCCTTGATAAAATATCTTATGCTGCCATCAACATAAGTCAAGGGTACAAGCGTGGACGTGTTGAACGCATAAGCACCGAGATTATCGGTTACCGTAAGTCCGGTAAAATCGGAGTCGCCGGAATTGACGATGTTGATGATATAGGTCATTGTTTTGTCTCTCTCGTAGGTGTCGGAAAGAGCATTTTTGCTGACGGAGAGAACCTGAACGATTTCACCGGTAACAATGTTTGAGTTGACAACATTGTCATTGTAGGACAACGTAGCCTGATTCGTAAAAATTGCCATTAACTAACCTCCTTGCTTTTTCGGAAGCTTTTGCTTCCGTTATATTATATGAGACGAAAAATTAAATGTTATTTATTGGTAAATAACTTCATTTATGTCTTTATTTTTCTGTTCTTGTGTGATATAATCATTCTGTAATATTGTGTGTGGGTAACCGATGATAATTATGATGCGGTTTATTCAGCGGTTATTTAGGCAGCGGCTATCAAAGGAGGTAGATTTATGGCACATTTTATTTTTTCCGCTTTCAGTGATGAATCCGGCGAGAGCTCGATAAGAGGACAGATTGCCGCCTGTAAGGCAAACGGCATTTCCGAAATGGAGCTTCGCGGCTTCGGCAAAGACCTCAATATCAATAATATGACGGTTGAACAGGCAAAGGAAATAAAAAAGATTATTGACGAAGAGGGTATGAGGGTCGCGTCTGTCGGCTCGGGCTACGGGAAAATTAACATCAAAGACGATTTTGAGCCGCATTTTGAGGCATTCAAAAACACGGTTGAGGTTGCTAAGGTGCTTGAGGCAAGGTATCTCAGGTTGTTCAGCTTCTTCTTTGATAAGGATGACAGCTATGATGAGTATAAGGAAGAGGTCTTTCGCCGTGTGAGGGCTATGGTTGACTATGCCGACGAAAACGGTGTGAAATGCTGCCATGAAAACGAAAAGGGTATATACGGCGATACCGCCGAACGCTGCCTTGAAATTCTTGAGGCGTGCGGCGGAAAACTCAGGGCAGTGTTTGATCCCGCAAATTTCATTCAATGCGGAGTTGACACACTCAAGGCTTATGAGCTTCTCAAAGACCGTATTGAATATATGCACGTCAAGGACGCTGGATATGCCGACGGTCAGGTTGTTCCTGCCGGGGAGGGCGAGGGTCATGTGGACGAGATAATTAAAAAGCTCTCGTTTAAGCATTCGCCGATCGTTCTTTCACTTGAACCGCACCTCAAGGTTTTTGAGGGCTTTGACCGCCTTGAAAATGACGATGAAACAAAAAAGGGTATGGACAAGCACACATACACCTCATATAAGGATTCATTTAAGGCAGCGGCTGACGCAATGCACAGGCTTGTTGAAAAAGCACAGCCGATTCGTTTGGGTATCGTCGGGGTAGGTAATATGGGCTCGAGCCATATCCGCAATTTCCTTGACGGTAAAATCAATGAGATGAGAGTTACCTCGGTTGCCGATATCAATCCCGAGAGACTTGATTGGGCGAAGAAGAATGTCTCGTGGGCAAAGAGATATTCAACTGCCAAGGAGCTTTTTGAAAGCGGAGAGTGCGACGCGGTAATTATCGCGGTTCCACACTATTTTCATCCTCCCTATGTTATGGAAGCTCTCAGGAACGGACTTCATGTCGTTTCCGAGAAGCCGGCGGGCGTTTACACAAAGCAGGTCCGTGAAATGAATGAATTTGCGGCAAAGAGCGACAAGGTTTTTGCGATGATGTTTAATCAACGCACAAACTGCGTTTTCAGAAAAATAAAAGAAATTGTTGACAGCGGAAAATATGGCGAAATTCGCCGTGTGAATTGGATTATCACCGACTGGTACCGCACTCAGGCTTACTATAATTCAGGCGGATGGCGTGCAACATGGTCAGGCGAGGGCGGCGGAGTTCTGCTGAACCAGTGTCCGCACCAGCTTGACCTGTGGCAATGGATCTGCGGTATGCCGTCAAAGCTTCGGGCTTTTTGCAGCGAGGGCAAATGGCATGATATTGAGGTTGAGGACGACGTTACGATTTACGCCGAATATCCGAACGGAGCAACGGGCGTGTTCATCACATCGACAGGAGATTATCCGGGAACAAACAGATTTGAAATTACACTTGATAAAGCAAAGATTATTTGTGAAAAGGCGGAAAAAATAACGCTTATTGAGCTTGAGGAGAGCCTTACTCACAACATTCAGACTGCCAAGGACGGCTTCGTAAGAATCGGAACTCATAATATTGAGGTTGAGACCGACGGACTTAACGAACAGCATTCGGGTGTTTTGAACGCTTTTGCGGGTCATATTCTTCACGGCACTCCGCTCGTTGCCGACGGCAAGGAGGGTATCAACGGACTTACGATTTCCAATGCCGCCCATCTTTCAAGCTGGACGAACGAAACGGTTTCGATTCCGTTTGATGAGGACAAATATTACGGGCTGCTCTTGGAGCACGTTAAGAGCTCCAAGGCAAAGACAAATGTTATAGAACAGGTCGCCGATGATATGAGCGATACATACTGAGGTGTTTTATGAGGGTTTCTGTTATAGGCTGCGGCAACATAGCGCAGGTTCATTTGGAGATATTAAGCTCAATGGAGGGTGTCGAAATATCCTCTGTTGCGGACATAGTTGAAGGAAAAGCGGACAAAGCCGCCGAAAAGTACAGCTGTAAGGCGTATTACGACTACATAAAGCTGCTCGACGAGGATCATCCCGATGTTGTGCATATCTGTACGCCGCACTACCTTCACGTTGAAATGTCGGTAGAAGCACTTTCAAGGGATATCCACGTCCTTTGCGAGAAGCCGTGCGCCATGAACAAAGAGGAGCTTGCTAAAATCAGAATGGCTCAGCTTATGAGCACACATGAGTTCGGCGTCTGTTTCCAGAACCGCTATAACCCGTCCGTGGCGGCGGTTAAAAACACGCTTGAAACAGGCAGATACGGTGCAATAAAAGGTGCAAGGGCTGTTGTGCAATGGTGCAGAAATGAGGATTACTATTCCGATGACTGGCACGGAACTCTCAAAAAAGAAGGCGGCGGAGTTGCCATAAATCAGGGCATCCATACTCAGGATTTGCTTCGCTATCTTGTCGGAAGCGATGTACTCAGCGTTACCGGTCATGTTGCGAACGACCATTTAAAGAATGTTATCGAGGTTGAGGACACGGTTCACGCGAGATTTGTGTTTAAAAACGGTGCGATAGGACTTTATGACGCAACAACGGCATTCAACCTTAACGCAAAGCCGATAATTGATGTCTTTTGCGAAAGAGCGACGCTCAGAGTGGAGGGCGACAACGCCTGCATTATTCACAAGGACGGAGAAATTGAGCTTCTCGGCACCGAAAAAAATAATGCAAGAGGAAAGGATTATTGGGGCGGCGGTCATGAAGCACTGATACGCGATTTCTATAATTGCCTTTCTGCGGGCAGCCGATTCCCGATTGATTCGCACGAGGGCGGCAAGGCTGTCGAAGAGCTTTCGGCGATTTATGAATCCTCTAAAACCGGAGAAGAAGCGGTTATATAATTAGTGATAATTTCTCGGAAAGAAGTGATATCATGCAAATGACAATGCGCTGGTTCGGCGACGGCAAGGATACCGTTTCGCTTGAACAGATAAGACAGGTACCCGGAGTTGTGGGGGTTGTGCCTGCATTGCATACTTTACCGGCAGGCGAGGTATGGCCGCTTGATATGATTCTTGATATGAAAAAAGAGATTGAGGCGGCAGGTCTCACAATGGAGTGTATTGAGAGCGTCAATGTGCACGAGAGCATAAAGCTCGGTGACGCCGACGCCGATAAATATATTGAAAGCTATAAGGAGAGTATCCGCAACCTTTCAAAGGCGGGGGTAAAGGTTATTTGCTATAATTTTATGCCTGTTTTTGACTGGACAAGAACCGACCTTGCCATGGATATGGGCAACGGGGCTACCTGTCTTTGCTATAACGGTAAGCAGGTTGAGGGCAAAAGTCCTGAGGATATGTTCAGGGAGATTGACGACAATTCAAACGGTTACGCCATGCCGGGCTGGGAACCCGAACGTATGGGTGAGATAAAGGAGCTGTTCGAAAGATACAAAAACATTACCCATGAGGATATGTGGAAGAATCTCAAGCATTTCCTTGAAGAGATAATTCCCGTTTGCGAGGAATGTGACGTGAGGATGGCAATTCACCCCGACGATCCGCCGTGGGACATTTTCGGTTTGCCGAGAATAATAAAAAATATTGAAGACATAAGGCGTTTCCTGAAGCTTGTCGATTCGCCGTACAACGGACTGACGTTCTGCACAGGCTCGCTCGGAGCAAGTGCGGACAACGATCTGCCGGCGATGATAAGAGAGGTCGGCGACAGAATCCGGTTTGCTCACCTGAGAAACGTTAGAATAAGAGACAGTTGGTTTAATGAAACATCTCATCTTTCTTCCGACGGAAGCCTTGATATGTACGAAATTGTCAAGGCCTTGCAGGAGGTCGGCTTTGACGGCTATGTCAGACCCGATCACGGCAGAATGATTTGGGGAGAGGTTGCCCGTCCCGGTTACGGACTGTATGACCGCGCACTCGGCTGTGCATATCTCAACGGACTGTGGGAAGCTGTCGCAAAGAACAAATTATCGGGGTGATATTATGACTAAGCATGAAAATCTTAACGGAAAAGTTGCTGTTATAACGGGCGGAGGCGGAGTGCTTTGCTCAGGCTTTGCCGAGACTCTTGCCGAGCAGGGAGTAAAGGTGGCTGTGCTCGACCTCAACGAGGAGGCGGCAAAAAAGGTTGCCGATGAAATAAATGCAAACGGCGGTACGGCGATAGCGGTAGGATGTAATGTCCTTGAGCCCGAGAGTATGAAAAAGGCGAGAGATATTGTTGCGGAAAAGCTCGGTACCTGTGATATACTTCTCAATGGTGCAGGCGGCAACAATCCGAAGGGAACAACGACAAAAGAAACACTTGAAAAGATTGATCTCATCGAAAAGGACGAGAATGTTAAGACTTTCTTTGACCTCGATCCCGAGGGTATATCGTATGTTTTCAATCTCAATTTCCTCGGAACGCTTATTCCGACGCAGATTTTTGCGAGAGATATGGCGGAAAAAGAGGATAGCTGTATCGTTATGATTACTTCAATGAATGCGTTTCGTCCGCTTACAAAAATTCCGGCATATTCAGCGGCAAAGGCTGCGGTCGCGAATTTCACACAGTTTATGGCGGTTCACTTTGCCGATATGGGCATAAGGGTTAATGCGATCGCTCCCGGCTTTTTCTCAACGAAGCAGAATAAGGATCTCTTGTGGAATCCGGACGGTTCACCGACAGCGCGAACCGGTAAAATTCTTGCCGCAACCCCGATGGGACGCTTCGGCAAGCCGGAGGAGCTTTCCGGTGCGTTGCTGTTCCTGTGCGACAAGGACTATTCCGGCTTTGTAACCGGAACAACCATTGCCGTTGACGGCGGCTTTAATGCATACTCGGGAGTATAGATAGTTACGCTTGTTTTAACGAGCAAATGTCAAAAATCTGAGGTGATAGGATGTCGACACTTGTCAGTATAATAATCCCCATATATAACCTTGAAAATTACATCGAAAACTGCCTGAACAGCGTCGTGAATCAGACATACAGGGAGCTTGAAATTCTTTGTATTGACGACGGAGGCACGGACAAAAGCGCGGAAAAAATCAAGGCTTTTGCCGAGAGAGATTCTCGTGTTAAATATCTGTATCAGGAAAATGCCGGCGTGTCCGCCGCAAGAAACAAGGGCTTGGACGAAGCAACGGGCGAATATGTGATGTTTGTCGATGGGGACGATTATATTCATTTTCAGGCGGTGGAGATACTTTTAAAAGAAATAACTCAATCCGGTTATGATATGGTTTGTGCAAATTACATATTTACCTCAATTCTTAATGAAAAAATGGTTCCGATAGATGAGTTTACGGTTCGTGAAATAAGTATTTCTGAAATTTTCGGATATGAAAAGAACAGTTTTCTGTATAAATCTGTATGTAGTAAAATCATAAAATCTTCTGTCGCAAAGCAAATAACATTTCCGATAAATGTCCCTTGCGGAGAGGATAGAATTTATATGGTTTTGCTTTCTGAAAATAAGATTAAAATTGGGTATACTGATTTAGATCTGTATTACTATTTTAACAGATCAAATTCTGAAACGACATCGGGTTTTAAAATAGAAAAGTTTTCAATTACAAAAGTATTTGATGAGTTGTGTGAAAGGTTTGAAAATTCTTCAAACAGAGTTTTAAAGGCGCATTGCCTACAATATATATTTCAAACAATTTTGTCCAACCGAACTCAAGCCATTGGAACAGATTGTGAGAAAATCGTTACAGCAGAATCAAAAAGGATCGGAAAAAAATGGATTAAACCTTTTATTAAGAACAAGGATATTCCATTTTTAATCAGAGGTTCTTTTACTGTGTTTTTTTATTCGAGGCATATCTATGAGTTTGTCAGAGGAATGCAAGACCCAACAATGTTTGATTTCTATAAAAGAAGACATAGAAAATAAATCTTAAATTAAGTTCAATTTCCGGAGATGATAGGATGTCGGCACTCGTCAGTATAATAATCCCCATATATAACCTTGAAGATTACATCGAAAACTGTCTGAACAGCGTCGTGAAGCAGACATACAGGGAGCTTGAAATTCTTTGTATTGACGACGGAAGCACGGACAAAAGCGCGGAAAAAATCAAGGCTTTTGCCGAGAGAGATTCTCGTGTTAAATATCTGTATCAGGAAAATGCCGGCGTGTCCGCCGCAAGAAACAAGGGCTTGGACGAAGCAACGGGCGAATATGTGATGTTTGTCGATGGGGACGATTATATTCATTTTCAGGCGGTGGAGATACTGCTTGCTGTTGCCTTAAAATCAGATTGTGATATTGCCTGTTCATTATACAAAACCGTTTCGGATACAGACGATGATACTAAAATGCAGAAAATTTCGGAGTATAATTTTTCGGAAATTGATTATTCGCAGATGTTTACGGCGGGTAGATTTGAACAGGATCCTATCGGTACACGAATATGGGGAAAGCTCTATAAGCGCAATATAGCCGCTTCGGTCAAATTTCCGCTTGAAATATACATTGCCGAAGATGTTTTTTATATAATCAAGCTTCTTGATAAAAATGCAAAGGTCACTCTTGTGACGTCGGAGCTTTATTACTATTATAAACGCGATAATTCCACAGTGAGATCCGCATACAATTTAAAATATTTAACACATATTAAAGCTTTTGATATGTTGTCGGAATTTCTTGTAAACTCTAAAAACGGTTATTTAAAAAGCTATTCTTTACAATGTCTGTACAGAGCTGTTTTTTACAACAGGACAATGGCAGTAAAAACACCTTATGAAGCTGTTGTTTTCAAAGAGTGCAGAGATGTCGGAAAGAAATGGCTAAAAACTTTTTTAAGGGATACGGGTACCGCTCCAAAAACAAAAATTATGTTTTTGATATTTTTCTTTTCACGGCATATCTACGAAATTGCGCGTATGATGATTGACCCCACCATGCTTGATTTTTATAAAAGCAGAAAGAAGAGGGATGACGGTGAAGCTTGACATTAAAACAAAGAATGGCTGCAGATTCGATGCGCTTTCTCTCGGAGAAATTATGCTCAGGCTGGATCCCGGAGATATGAGAATACGCAACACCCGTTCCTTTCGTGTCTGGGAGGGCGGCGGAGAGTATAATGTCATAAAGGCTCTCAGCAAGTGCTTCGGAATGAGCACCGCTGCGGTTACCGCACTGGCTGATAATGAAGTCGGTCGGCTGATTGAGGATTTTATGCTCCAGGGCGGTGTTGATACCTCTCTTGTTAAGTGGAGCGAATATGACGGCATAGGTAAAAATGTGCGGAACGGACTGAATTTCACCGAAAAGGGCTTCGGCGTGCGCAGCTCGTTCGGTGTGTATGACAGGGGAAATACCGCAGCGTCAAAGCTTGATGTCGGTGATATTGATTGGGATTATATTTTCGGTGAGCTCGGTGTTCGCTGGTTCCATACGGGCGGTGTTTTCGCCTCTCTTTCGCTGTCTGCGGCAGAGGTGGTTTTAGAGGCGGTGAAGGTTGCAAGGAGGTACGGAACAACGGTTTCCTACGACTTTAATTATCGTCCGTCGCTGTGGAAAAATATCGGCGGCAAGGAAAGGGCAAGCGAAATAAACAAGAAAATCGTGCCCTATGTCGATGTACTTGTCGGCGGCAAGGATGACCTTGTCGATCTTCTCGGTGTGCAGGCGGAAGACAGAAACGACATCGCTTCTGTGTTTGAGAAAACGTCAAAGGCTTATCCGAAGCTTAAAGTTATTGCTACAACGGTTCGCAAGGTTAAAAGTGCCAATGTCAACGATTGGAGTGCTGTCTGTCTGTCGGACGGAGAAATGTATGAGGGCTTGAAGCTGGAGAATCTCGAAATATATGACAGAATCGGTGGGGGCGACGCTTTTGCTTCCGGATTGATTTACGGACTTATGACCTCCGACGATGCAAAAAAAGCACTTGCTTACGGTGTTGCACACGGTGCGCTTGCGATGACTACCCCCGGCGATACAACAATGGCAAGCCTGGCAGAGGTTGAGTCAATTATGAACGGTGCAGATGCCGCAGTGAGAAGATAATTTTGATGAGTATGAATGCTTTACAAGAAAAACGGAGAATCCGCTCTGACAAAAAAGCTTTTTAAAAAACCGACGTCCGAATACAGAGGGACTCCGTTTCGGAGCGTGGAGAAGCAGCAATGAAAGACGCGGTGCTATGAATATGTTTTACGCTGTGTCGGTATTCTTGCGGCACCGAAAATAAATAACTGAGTGTGGTGCGGTTTATGGATAAGGAAAAAATTGTAAAAAGAATTACGGACTGCGGAATTGTTGCCGTTGTTCGTGCGGAAACAACTGACAAGGCGGAGCGTATTGTTGACGCCTGTATGGAGGGCGGGGTTGCGGCGATTGAGCTGACATTTACCGTTCCCCATGCCGACAAGGTCATTGAGTCACTCGCTTCAAAGTATTCGCCGGAGGATATAATCCTCGGTGCGGGTACTGTTATGGATGCCGCGACGGCGCGGATTGCGATGCTCTGCGGAGCGCAGTATATTGTCAGCCCGTATCTTGATATCGAAACACTGAAGCTTTGCAACAGATACAGAACTCTTATGATGCCCGGTATAATGTCTGTGCGTGAAGCGGTGACGGCGATGGAGTACGGAGCCGATATTCTCAAGGTTTTTCCTGCCGATCTGTTCGGTCCGAGGATTATAAAGGATATACGCGGTCCGATCCCGTATGCGAGAATGATGCCGACGGGAGGCGTTGACGCCGATAATGTCGGTGAGTGGATAAAGGCAGGTGCGGTTGCCGTCGGTGCGGGCTCATCCCTCTCGGCAGGCGCAAGAACAGGAGATTATAAGCTCATAACCGAAACGGCAAAGAAATTTGTCACGAATATCAAGGCGGCAAGAGCTGAATTATAAATTTTACAGAACGAGGTAAAGTCTGAAAACAAAACTTAAATACAAAAGAGGAAAAAGAGTATAACAAAACAGA
>CAVELL010000010.1:0-77672 GCA_963616775.1 Eggerthellaceae bacterium
GCATCTTGCCTGCAATCTTGTAAAGATTTACAAACTTCGTCCAGTTTGCGTTCGTTGAATCGTAGTAAATGCTTGTTCCGTCCGCTTTGAGTCCGTACTTTGCAACAACGCTTACCGCCTTGTTTACAGCCACACGAAGTGTGTCCTTGTTCGTTTGGGTGACTTCAATAGGAATAACACTGACATTAGTGATTCTATCGCCGGAGTCCTGATTATGATAACAGGTTCTGATTTTATAGGTTGTTGTGGTGTTTGAGGTGTTGAGAATGCTGATGTTGACCGGTCCGTTATATTTAACGCCCTCGGTTTCATATCCGCCTCTGCTCCAGAAAGTACCTTCGCTCGCTATAATCGACTTATAGTTATTGTAAAGTCTTTCTGCATTGGAGGTGGAGTTTTTTTCCTTGTTAGCTTCGGAAAAAGATTGATCTGTCTTTCCCGTACCGTCGGCAACATACCAGCAGCCGTCACTTGAGCCCTCGTCCTGAGTTACAAGCAAGCCTGTTGAAAGGTTCGGAATCTGGTTCATATTTGTATAACGGCTGACATCAATAGTCAAGCCTGCCGTTGGTGCAGTTGAAAATGTATACTGCGAAACATCGCCTGAGCTTGAATCGACATTGTTATCAACATGGTTAAAAGACTTCGCCTTTGTATACGGGCTGTTGTTTCCGTCCGCATTCAACCAAACAACAGAATTTGTATTGCTGATACCGGTGTAGAAGAAATAACCGTTTGACTGAATCGGGGTTGCGAACTGAGCATAATATCCGGTACTTACATTGCCCAGCTGCACACCCTGCGGATTTGAAGATGAGAATGTAACGTAGTTTACGGAGCCCAATGCCGAGTTCGGATAGTAGTCGCCCGTGGTTTTGAGAGAATGAATACCCGAAACCCATGACGAGTTAGAACCGTAGGAATTTGTTCCACGGTAATTGTTTGTATACATACCTGTACCTACAGGCTGAATATACGGCTTATAAACGTATGTATAAGCATAGGCAACCTTGGTCTGACCGTCGAGCTTATCAATAAATTTCGCCGTCCACTCGATGTAGTAGCCCTTTGTTGCGGCAAGAAGATACGGAGACTCACTGTCACGGGTGATCGTTGTATCGATCTTGTTGCCGGAAACCGTGTAATATATATACGAGCTTATGCCGCTTGTGTCGTAGGCTCTCAGCGGAGTGCTGTAGGACGCAAGCTTAATCGTACAGTTAGCGTTTGCGTAATCTACCGTTGTGCTGGTCGTACCGGTATTTGCGTAAGCCGTCATCGCGGTCATATCACTCTTGAGATAGTTATATGAAATCGTGACCTGACTTGCGTTTTCATAATAGAAGTAAAAATTACCCTCTGAATTTTCACCTGTTCTGAGAGTTTGAAGATTGGTCGAAGAATCAACCGTTGAATCAACAAACCACTGGTATTTATACTTGCCCTGTGCGGTATATCCCGTCAGAGACGGCTCAAGATATATCTGCTCCGGAACATAGAAATACACATTGCTTGCCTGATTGTCGGACACGGTGATGGCTGAGCTTGTGTCCGAAGCCGAACCGAGAAGCGATCCGATATCAAAGCAAACAAAGGTCGTGAGCATAAGCGTCAGTGCCAGAATGACAGATAACACTTTTCTGCACACTTTTTTTGCTGTCATATCAATTCCTCCTTGATAAAATTGCGTTTACACAACGAATATAATGTTATCACAACCTAAAAGACAAGTCAATCAATTTTTGATATTGGTGAAATTTTTGTACAAAAATGCCAAAAAGATTAAAATAAAATATTTAAAATGACATATATGTTGTGTTTCATATTTTAAAAGACAATATATAACGTGCCTTACCGTAAAAATTGACAAGATTTTAAATATTTCCTCATATACCCACTTGACCGAACCCGAAAATGTGGTATAATATATCCGAACATTTGTTCGCTTATAGGAGGGAAACGTATGTATGTAAGATACAGCCGCGAATATGTTACCATGTATATAGAGGTGCTGCCCGAGGGACAGGTCGTTCCCCTGAGCATACTTTGGAAAGACGGTCGGAAGTTCGCCGTTGAACAAATTATCAACATCAAAAACAACGCTCCGGCGAAATCGGGCGGCAGAGCTACAAAATACACGCTTATCGTTCAGGGTCAGACGCGCGACTTTTTTGTGGACAACGGAAAGTGGTTTGTCGAAACGCGCTCATTTTTCTGATGCAGGATTGACAACAGCTTTTGCGCTGTGATAAAATTTGCTCATAAACTGGAATGATTCGAGGTATTTTGAATGGAAAAGAATAAAATTGCAGTTATAACAGGTGCCGGCTCGGGAATCGGTCTTGCAACGGCGCGTATGCTGAGTGAGAAAGGATATACGGTTTACAATCTCAGCCGACACCCTGCCGAAAACGAGAAAAACAAATTCATATTTACAGACGTTTCCGACTCTGCAACAATAAACGCCGCCGTCGAACAGATTGCAGCCGAATGCGGCAGAATTGACCTGCTCGTGACCTCGGCGGGTATGGGAGTTTCGGGTGCTGTTGAATTTATTGAGGAAAAGGAAATGAAACGGCAGTTTGAAGTAAACCTTTTCGGAACCGTAAACACCGTCAGGGCTGTTCTGCCGCAGATGAGGAAGCAAAAGTGCGGCAGGATTATATGCATAAGCTCCGTTGCCGCCGTTTATTCAATTCCTTTTCAAGCCTACTATTCGGCATCAAAGGCGGCTGTCAACTCATTCGTTGATGCGCTGACCAATGAAGTAAAGGCGTTCGGCATTGAGGCAGCTGCCGTTATGCCGGGCGACATTTCGACAGGCTTCACCGCCGCAAGGCGCAAGACGAACGCAGGCGACGATGTTTATTCGGGAGTTATCGGCTCTGCGGTTTCCGCAATGGAAAAGGACGAAAAGAACGGTATGACACCCGATTCCGTTGCAAAGCTTGTAGTCAAGCTTGCGGAAAAGAAACATATCTCTCCCCTTTACACGGTCGGTTTCCAATACAAAGCACTCGTGCTCCTTTCAAGAGTCTTTCCGCACAAGGCGGCGGTAAAAATCGTCGGAGGACTGTATAAATAATATCATTAAGCAACAATTATTTGACGTCATCACAAATAAAAACAATAAAACACCGGCACGATGTGAGCATCGTAATCCTGTGACAAAAGCTTTGTAAAAAACCGGTCGCAGAACGGGATGCCTTTCATCGTGCCGTATATATTTTTTCAGTTTTACTTTATAACTCTCACTCTGATAACGCCGTCGATTGCTTCAAGGGCGGCAACATCTGCTTCGGTGTCGACAACCGAGTAGCCGTAGGCTCCTCTTACTGCGCTCCTTGCGTCTGCACCGAGTACAGCCTTAACAGCGTCTGCGGTGTCAGCCTTATGGATAACGCAGGTTCTTGCGCCGTCAACCTTATCGAGCGGCATTCTCGGCATATTTACCGAGTTGACGATCTCACCCTTTTCGATGTAAGCGATAAGCTCATCGGCAGCCATAACGGCGCAGTTGTCCTCGCTCTCGGGAGTTGATGCGCCGAGGTGCGGAATGGCGATAACGCCGTCAACACCGATAACCTCATCGGACGGGAAGTCGGTAACATAAGCCGCAGCCTTACCGCTTTCGAGTGCGGAAATCATATCGCCACTGTTTACAAGACCTCCGCGGGCAAAGTTAAGTATTCTTACTCCGTCCCTACAAAGCGCAAGCGTGTCCTTGTTGACCGTGTCCTTTGTTCCGTCATTGAGGGGAACATGAACGGTGATATAGTCGCTCTTTTTGAAGATTTCGTTGATATCCTCAACAACCTCGGTATCCGCCGAAAGAGCCGCCTTAACACCCTCGGAAAGGAACGGATCGTATCCGACAATCTTCATACCGAGAGCCTCGGCAGCCTGAGCTACCTTGAAGCCGATCGCACCCAGACCGATAACGCCGAGCGTTTTTCCCATAATTTCGGGACCCGCAAACTGCGACTTGCCTTTTTCGACAAGCTTGCCGACTTTGTCACCCTCACCTTTAAGACCCTTGCACCAGTCATAAGCGGCGGTAACCTTTCTCGAAGCGAGAAGAAGTCCGCAGATAACAAGCTCCTTAACGGCATTTGCGTTTGCGCCCGGGGTGTTGAAAACAACGATACCCTGCTCTGCGCATTTGTCAACGGGAATGTTGTTTGTTCCTGCTCCGGCACGGGCGATCGCAACAGTTTCGGGAGAGAACAAAGTCTCGTGCATCGAAGCCGAACGAACCATAACGGCAGTCGGATTCTCACAGCCGTCCGAGCAAGCGTACTTTCCGTCGAAGCGGTCAGTGCCGCAGGCGGCAATCTTGTTGAGAGTAAGAATATTATACATAAAATTATCTCCTTTATAGAATAAGGCTGTTCCGTTAAAGGTGAAAGAAACACAAGTCTTTCCCTTGAAAGGAAGACTGTTTTGTGCCATCTGACTTTAAGATAACAGCCTGTATGTTTTTATTTATGAATTAGCTTCCTCGAACTTCTTCATGAACTCAACGAGCTTTTCAACGCCCTCAATCGGCATTGCATTATAGATAGAAGCTCTCATACCGCCGACAGTCTTGTGACCCTTGAGGTTGATGAAGCCTGCCTCGGTTGCCTCGGCAATGAACTTTGCTTCCATATCCTTGTCGCCGATAACAAACGGAACATTCATCAGCGAACGGTCCTCCTTGACAACAGTGCCCTTAAAGAGCTTGCTTGAATCAAGGTAATCGTAAAGAATCTTAGCCTTAGCCTCGTTTCTCGCCTTCATGGCTTCAAGACCGCCGATGCTCTTGATCCACTCAAGAACAAGCTTGCACATATAGATGGTATAGCACGGCGGAGTGTTGTACATTGAACCGTTGTCGGCATGGATCTTATAGTCGAGCATTGTCGGTGTGTAATCACGGGCATGACCGAGCATATCCTCGCGAATGATGGCAATTACAAGACCTGCCGGAGCAACATTCTTCTGAGCGCCGCCGTAAACCATTGCAAACCTTGAAATATCAAGCGGCTCCGAGAAGAAGCAGGACGAAACATCGGCAATAAGCGGAGTATCGCCTGTATCCGGAATGTACTTGAAGGTTGTTCCGTAAATCGTATTGTTCATACAATAGTAAACATAGTCGATATCGTCACGGAAGCTCTCACGGGTCGTCTTGGGAATATAAGTGTAAATCTTATCCTCCGACGAAGCAGCGGCAACAACATCGCCGTACTTCTTTGCCTCCTTGAACGCCTGATTTGCCCAGCGACCTGTGATGATATAATCGGCCTTGCCTGTGCCGTTCATAAAGTTGAGCGGAATTGCAGCAAACTGAGTTGATGCGCCGCCCTGGAGGAACAGAACCTTGTAGTTGTCGGGAACATTGTAGATCTCGCGAACAAGAGCCTCTGCGGAATCAATAATTCCCTGAAAAGCCTTTGAACGGTGCGACATTTCCATAACGGATGTGCCTGTGCCGTCATAGTCCAGCATCTCGGCAGCAGCCTTGTTCAATACCGACTCGGGAAGCATAGACGGACCTGCTGAAAAGTTATATACTCTACCCATAATAAAACCTCCGATAGTATGATTTATTTACTGAAATATTATACCTTTATGTTAATTCTTTGTCAACTATGTTTTACTTCCATAATTAAAATTGTTTTTCACCCCCTCTTTGAACAAAATGGTGAATAAACGAAAAAAATATGCCAAATTTATGTATATAGCGATATATTCGACGATATTGTTAATTTTTTGGCTATGGGTACTTGAAAAATCTTCCGATTTGTTATAGAATAGGGCGGATAGGAAAAATTATAAAATTCTGAAAGGAAGATCAATAATGGATGCTCTTAACAAGAAGACCGTTGAGGATCTTGATGTAAACGGCAAGAAGGTTCTTGTCCGCTGCGACTTCAATGTTCCTCTCAAGGACGGCGTTATCACAAGCGACAAGCGTATCGTCGCTTCGCTCCCGACAATCAAATATCTCATCGACCATAACGCAAAGGTTATCCTTTGCTCACATCTCGGCAGACCCAAGGGTGAATTCAACCCCGAATTTTCACTCGCTCCCGTTGCCGCTCGTCTTTCCGAGCTTCTCGGCAAGGAGGTTAAGATGGCAAAGGATGTTGTCGGCGAAAGCGCACAGTCACTCGCCGCTTCTCTTCGGGACGGCGATGTAATGCTCCTCGAGAATGTTCGTTTCCATAAGGAGGAGACTAAGAACGATCCCGAGTTCTCAAAGAAGCTTGCTTCTCTTGCAGATGTTTATGTAAACGACGCATTCGGCTCGGCTCACAGAGCTCACAGCTCAACAACCGGCGTTGCCGATTATCTTCCCGCAGTCTGCGGTTACCTCATTCAGAAAGAGATCGAGTTCATCGGCGGCGCACTTGCAAACCCGAAGCGTCCGCTTGTTGCAATTCTCGGCGGAGCTAAGGTATCCGACAAGATAGGCGTTATCACAAACCTCCTCGACAAGTGCGACACAATTATTGTCGGCGGCGGTATGGCTTATACTTTTATGAAGGCTCTCGGCTACAGCATCGGCACTTCCCTTCTTGAGGAGGACAGAATCGACGACGCAATGAACATGATGAACGAAGCCAAGGAAAAGGGTGTTAAGTTCCTTATCCCGGTTGACAATAAGGTAGGTAAGGAATACGACCCAAACACTGAGGCTATGATTATTGACAGCGATATCATTCCCGACGGCTGGATGGGTCTTGACATCGGTCCCAAGACGCAGGCTCTTTTCGCAGACGCTATCAAGGGCAGCGGCACGGTAATCTGGAACGGACCTATGGGCGTTTCGGAGTGGGATAACTTCGCAGCGGGCACGATTGCCGTTGCAACTGCCGTTGCGGAATCAGGCGCAATCTCGATCATCGGCGGCGGCGACTCGGCAGCAGCCGTTCAGAAGCTCGGCTTTGCCGACAAGATGTCTCACATCTCGACAGGCGGCGGCGCGTCACTTGAATTCCTTGAGGGCAAGGAGCTTCCGGGCATCGCAGCTCTCAATGACAAATAATCGGAGGTAGTTAAAATGAACAAGTCACTTCGTAAGGCAGTTATCGCCGGTAACTGGAAAATGAATAAAACCCCTGCCGAGACAACGGCTCTCATCAATGAAATTAAGCCTCTTGTTTCAGGCGCAGATTGCGATGTAGTTTGCTGCGTTCCCTATGTTGACATTTTTGCAGCTCTTGAAGCAGCTAAAGGCTCAAATGTCAAAATCGGCGCAGAGAATTGCCACTGGGCTGCAAGCGGCGCATTCACGGGTGAGGTTTCCGCAGAAATGCTCAAGGCTTGCGGCGTTGACATCGTTATTACGGGTCACAGTGAGAGAAGAACATATTTCGGCGACACAGACGTTACGGTTCACGACCGTACAAGAGCAGCTCTTGACAACGGTATGACAGTAATTCTTTGCGTCGGTGAATATCTTGAGCAGCGCGAGCAGAACATCACAATGGAGGTTGTTTCCTCTCAGGTTAAGATCGCTCTTGCAGGCGTAAGCAAGGAAGAGCTTGACAGAATCATCATCGCATACGAGCCGGTTTGGGCTATCGGAACAGGCAAGACGGCAACAGCCGATCAGGCCGAAGAGGTCTGCAAGGCTATCCGTGAGCTTATAGCCGAGCTTTATGACAAGGAAGCTGCCGACAAATTCGTTGTTCAGTACGGCGGATCAATGAATGCCAAGAATGCAGACGAGCTTCTCGGCAAGGAGGATGTTGACGGCGGTCTTATCGGCGGCGCATCTCTTAAAGCTCCCGACTTTGCGGCTATTGTTAAAGCAGCAAGTAAATAAGTTAACGGGGACGCTTCAATGCGTCCCCTGACTTTTGCAATATTTCTGAAAGTGGTGAATTAACATGAAAAGACCGGTTGTATTATGTATCATGGACGGCTTCGGAATCAATCCCGGCGCAAAGGGAAATGCTATTGAGGCCGCAAATACTCCCAATCTTACAAAGCTTTTTAAGGAAAACCCCTGTACTCAAATCGGCGCATCGGGACTTGATGTAGGTCTTCCCGACGGTCAGATGGGCAACAGCGAGGTCGGCCATACAAACATCGGCGCAGGCCGTGTTGTTTATCAGATGCTCGTTAAGATTTCAAAGTCCATTCAGGACGGCGATTTCTTCAAGAATGAGGCTCTGCTCAACGCCTGTGAAAACTGCAAGAAGAACGGCACGGCACTCCACCTCGTAGGACTTCTTTCCGACGGCGGCGTTCACAGCCACATCGAGCACCTTTACGGTCTGCTTGAAATGGCAAAGCGTGAGGGACTTGACAAGGTTTATGTTCATTGCATTATGGACGGTCGTGATGTTTCCGTAACCTCGGGCATCGGCTTCATCAAGGACGTTTACGCTAAGACAAAGGAGCTTGGCGTGGGAGAAATTGCAACGGTCATGGGTCGTTACTACGCCATGGATCGTGACTTCGCTTGGGACAGAGTCGAAAAGGCTTACGCCGCAATGGTTTACGGCGAGGGCATTCAGGCAGACTGTGCAGTTGACAGCATGAACGAATCCTATGCAAACGGCATTACCGACGAGTTTATCGTTCCGACCGTTATTAACAAGAACGGCACGATTAAGGCGAACGACAGTGTTGTATTCTTTAACTTCCGCCCCGACCGTGCAAGACAGATCACAAGAACCTTTGTTGACGAGAAGTTTGACGGCTTCGAGAGAAAGAACGGCTTTTTCCCGCTCACCTATGTTTGTATGACACAGTACGACGAGACAATGCCCAACGTCAGCGTTGCTTTCCCGCCGGAGGAGCTTAAAATGACTATGGGCGAATACCTTGCTTCGCAAGGCAAAACCCAGCTCAGAATCGCCGAGACACAGAAGTATGCCCATGTTACATTCTTCTTCAACGGCGGCGAGGAAAAGACATTTAAGGGTGAGGACAGAATCCTTATCCCCTCTCCCGACGTTCCGACCTTTGACCTCAAGCCCGAAATGAGCGCATACGAGGTTTGCGACGCCGTGTGCGAGCAGATCAATTCCGGCAAATATGACGTTGTTATCCTCAACTTTGCCAACTGCGATATGGTCGGTCACACGGGCATATTTGAGGCAGCTGTCAAGGCAGTTGAAGCTGTTGACGAGTGCGTAGGCAGAGTTTGCGACGCAGCTCTCGGCATGGGCGGCGCAGTGCTTATCACCGCCGACCACGGCAACGCCGATAAAATGATCGGTGAGGATGGCAAGCCCTTTACGCCGCACTCGACCAACCCCGTTCCGCTCTGCGTTGTAGGCTATGACTGTGAGCTCAAGGAAACAGGCAAGCTTTGCGATCTCGCCCCGACAATGCTTCAAATAATGGAGCTTCCCCAACCCAAAGAAATGACCGGCGAATCAATGATAAGAAATTAGTTTATAATCTTGAATAAAAGACGGAAGTCAGACTGCACAATCTGATTTCCGTCTTGTTTTTTATTCTTCGATGTTTTCTTCGGATTCTTTCACTTCGTCAACAGCAGGCATTGTTTTGGTTTCTTCAACATCCTCGCAAAGCGTGCCGTCCATAAGCTGATTAAATCTATCTCCGTCAATCTTTTCATATTTGATAAGATACTGAGCCAGCTCATGGAGCTTGTCAATATGGTCGCTGATAATTTTCTCCGTGCGGTCATATCCGTTGTGAATAATCGAGCTGATTTCCTCGTCAATCTCCTGCGCAAAGGCTTCGGAATAGTCCTTGGCATGACCGTAATCTCTGCCGAGGAACACCTCGCCGCTTCCCGACGAGTACGAAACAGGTCCGATTCTGTCACTCATACCGTATTCGGTAACCATACTCTTGGCAAGCTTTGTCGCCCTTTCAATGTCGTTCGATGCACCGGTCGAAATGTCGCCGAGCACAAGCTTTTCGGCAACGCGTCCGCCGAGCAGAACAACGATATCGTCAAGCATACCGTTCTTTGTCTTGTATGACTTATCCTCGGTCGGTACGGACATTGTATAACCGCCTGCCGAGCCTCTCGGAATAATTGAAACCTGACGAACGGGATCCTGCGATTCGAGGTAGTAGGTCGAGATTGCATGACCTGCCTCATGGTAAGCCGTAAGCCTCTTTTCCTTATCGCTCATTTTGTGCGATTTCTTTTCCGTTCCAACTATTACCTTAACGGTGGCTTCCTCAATTTCAGCCATAGTGATTGCTTTCTTATTTCTTCTTGCGGCAAGCAGAGCTGCCTCGTTAAGGAGATTTTCAAGGTCTGCGCCGACAAAGCCAACCGTTGAATTGGCAATTACCTTGAGATCAACATCGGGAGCAAGCGGCTTGTTCTTGGAATGTACTCTGAGAATAGCCTCTCTACCCTTTGTGTCGGGATATCCGACCCTGACCTGACGGTCAAAACGTCCCGGTCTGAGAAGTGCAGGGTCGAGAATGTCGGGTCTGTTGGTTGCGGCAATGACGATAACGCCCTGATTCTTTTCAAAGCCGTCCATCTCAACAAGAAGCTGATTAAGAGTCTGCTCTCTTTCGTCGTGTCCGCCGCCCATTCCTGCGCCTCTGTGACGTCCGACGGCATCAATTTCATCAATGAAGATAACCGACGGAGCCTCCTTTTTCGCCTGGTCAAAGAGATCCCTGACTCGCGAAGCACCGACGCCGACATACATCTCAACGAAGTCAGATCCGGAAATCGAAAAGAAGGGAACATCGGCTTCGCCCGCAACAGCTCTCGCGAGAAGAGTTTTACCTGTACCCGGAGGACCTACGAGCAAAACTCCCTTGGGTATTCTTGCACCGAGAGTGCTGAACTTAGCGGGACTTTTCAGGAAGTCAACCATTTCGCTGAGCTCTTCCTTTTCTTCATCCGCACCGGCAACCTGCTCGAATGTCGTCTTTTCCTTTTGATCCTTGGACTTCTTGGCATTTATCTTGCCGAAATTGAGCGTCTTGTTCATATCGCCGCCCATGGTGTTCATTCTTCGCATCATAATGACGAGAAGAACCACAAGAAGCACACCCATAATTATTGTCGGTAAAAGGTTCAATAACCACGATGACGACGAACCCGAAACAAGCTCATATTTTATCATATCATCATCGCTTTTGGCTTTTTTGTTATGCTCACGCACAAGGTCATTGACATCGTTAATAAAAACATTGACATTCGGTACCTTGTACTGCCATTTCGTGTCATCGTCCTTGAGCTTGAATTTCAAAACTCCGCTGGTCAGATTAAGCGAGAACTCGCTGACCTGATCCTTGTCAAAATATTGAACGATCTGGTAATACTTTGCTTCGCTCGACTTATTGCCCGACTGCTGTGAAGCAACCGCAATAGCGACAATCATCATAATCGGAATAAGAATATACGGCAAAATCGTAAAAATCTTGTTCCGCTTCGGACTGTTGTTTTTGTTCGGACTGTTGTTCAAATAATTTCACTCCCTGTCAGTCAGCATAAATTTCAGGTTTAAGAACACCGATATACGGTAAATTTCTGTACTTCTCGGCATAATCAAGACCGTATCCGACGACAAACTCGTCCGGAACGAACGTTCCCGAGTAATCCGCCTTGATATCGGCCTCACGCCTTTCCGGCTTGTCAAGCAGAGTACAAATACGGATGCTCGCCGGGTTTCTCGTTTTAAGAACCTGACATATATAATAAAGAGTCTTTCCGCTGTCGAGAATGTCCTCAACAAGAAGAAGATCCTTTCCTTCAAGATTTATATCAAGATCCTTTATAATCTTGACGGAACCGGTTGTTTTTGTGCCGTTTCCGTAGCTTGAAACACACATAAAATCTATATCGCAGGGAACGGTAATTTCCCTCATAAGATCTGCCATAAAGATAACGGAACCCTTGAGAATGCTTACAAGTGTAAGATTTTTACCTTCATAGTCCTTGCTAATCTGTGCACCGAGTTTTTTTACAATCTCGTGCAGTTCATCTTTGCTGAAAAATACTTCTTTAATATCGTTCTCAATCATTTTCTTCGTCCTCTCCGATAATTAAGATTTTTTGTGTTTCATTTGTAATTTTACATCTGTCCGAGCATCCGAGTCCCTGAACCCAGACAATTCCGGATTCGTCAGCAAGAATAAGTCGGTTGTTTCGGTTATCGAGATGTTTTTCATTAAACAGTTTTTTTAACGTTTTTGTGCAGCTGCTGCCCGCGATCCGCATTTTATCCCCGGGTCGCCTGTTTCTGAGAACAAGATCTCCGCTTATGCTGCTCCAGTCTACCACTTTATTATGAACAAAATGTTTCGGCGGTAGATTATTTTTATGAATTATTTTTGCTTTGACTGTTCCCTGAGGCGTATTTGCCGACAGCTTGCCGAAAGCTTCAGCCCATTCGACAGCTTCCTCCGTCACGGGATTAAATCGTAAAACAGAGCTTTTAACCTCTACAATATTGTTGCCTGTTATTTCGGTTTTTCCGCCGTTAAGTATCTCTTCGACCTTTTTGATGTGAACAGTCTCGGGAGTTACGCCCGTTTGAGTGCATATCAGCTTAAAAATCACCCTGTCGATAACGGCAATCCGCTCTTTTTTGATAACGGAAACCGAATATCCGCCGTCAACAGCGGCTCTTGATATAACGTCATCCGCAAGCCCTTCAAGCAGCTCGTTTTCTTCCTCGGCGTTTCTGATAAGCCGAAGCACCGCTTCTTCAAAGGAAGGATTTATTTTTTTTAGCTCCGTTATAACATTCAGACGAATACGGTTTCTTGAATAAATATCCTCAAAATTTGTTTCGTCCGTGATGTAGCTTATTGAATTTTCTTGGCAGTAGTTCTCAATATCCGCCCTCGTGCAGTCAATAAGCGGTCTTATAATATTTCCCCTGACTGCGGGAATCGACATTAAGCCTTTAACGGACGTGCCTCTCGTTATATTCATTAAAAGAGTTTCACATCTGTCGCTTAATGTGTGCGCCGTTGAAACAAGTGCATCGCTTCCGACGGAGTTAAAGAAACTGTATCTCACCTGTCTGCCGCATTCCTCAATTCCGAGATGCTTTTTTGCGGCAAGTGCAGGTACGTCGGCTTTCAGCACTCTGAGTTCAACGCCGAGTGACTTGCAGGCTTCTCTGACAAAGCATTCATCGCGGTCGGCGGTCTCCCCTCTTATCCCGTGATTAACGTGACAGGCAACAAGCCTGATGCCGTACTCATCCTTCAGTGAAAGCAGCACATGGAGCAAAGCCATGGAATCGGCACCGCCGGAAACCCCGACAGCCACCGTTTTTCCGCACAAAGGCATTGAATATCTTTTTATTGTATTTTTAACTTTACATATCATTTCTGATCTTCTCCGCAGATATGAACAGAGTGTGGTCGGCGTCCCAAATCATCTCAACGGTGTCGGTCGGACCGTGACGGTTCTTTGCAACGATTATTTCCGCCTTGTTCGCCACCTTCTGTGCATTGCCGTCGTCATCATTCTGCTCATCGTCGCCGTTGCTGTAATAATCGGGTCTGTAAAGCATCAAAACAATATCGGCATCCTGCTCGATAGAACCCGATTCACGCAGGTCGGAAAGCTGAGGTCTGTGCGAGCCTCCTCTGCCCTCCGTGCCTCTGGAAAGCTGAGCGCAAACAACAACCGGTATCGCCAAATCCTTAGCCATAAGCTTAAGCTCACGCGTTATTTCACTGACCGCCTGAACACGGTTTTCCACTCTTCCTGCCGGACGAATAAGTCCGAGATAGTCGATAACAACACATTCAACGTCTCTGAGACGGCGGATTCTCGCTTTCATTTCGGGAACCGTAATCGAGCTCGTGTCATCAAAATAAAGCTCGACTCCGCTCAACGCGTTTGTCGCAATGCCGAGTCTCTGCCAATCCTCCCCGTCAAGCTCACCGGTTCTCATCTTCGCAGAATTTACCCTTGCCTCGGTCGAAAGAACCCTCATTGCAAGCTGTTCCTTCGTCATTTCAAGGGAAAACATCAAGGTTTTTCTCTTGCCTAAAACGGCAACATTTCGCGCAAGATTAAGCGCAAAGCTCGTTTTTCCCATCGCGGGACGGGCACCGATCAAAATAAGGTCGGATTTATGCAAGCCTGTCAGAACCTTATCGAGGTCGGAATATCCTGTCGGATAGCCCTTGTAAAGATCCTTTTCGGGTGAAGTAAGATGCTGAAGAGTTGTATAGACTTCTCCGACGATTATATCACCGATTTTGGACGGCGCGTTTGTCTTTTTCCCCTGTCTGATGTTGTATATTTTCTGTTCGGCAGACTCAAGCAGATCGTCCGCCGCCTGCTCCTGCGTTGATGCGTCCTCGATAATCTCTCTGGAAGCATTGATGAGCGAACGTATGTAGAATTTCTCCTTGACAATCTTTGCGTAAGACTCAACATTAGCCGTTGACGGAACGCATTGTGAAAGCTGAAAAAGATAATTTTTGCCTGCCGCCGAATCGTAGACCTTATCCTTAACAAGACTGTCAAGAACAATCAACGGGTCGATTTTCCCGCCCGACGCTTCAATTGTCGCAATCGCGGTATATATCGCTCTGTGCTGCGGCAGATAGAAATCATCTGCGCTCAAATATACCTGAACCTGCGGCATACAGGCAGGATCCATCAGAATAGAGCCCAGAACCGCCTGCTCCGCGTCAAGGCTGAAAACAGATTCACTTGAATAATTTACATTGTCCATTGTCATTTCTCCGAATTATGAAATGAATTTATTATTCCTC
Organism: Eggerthellaceae bacterium; assembly: GCA_963616775.1. Taxonomy (GTDB): domain Bacteria; phylum Bacillota; class Clostridia; order Oscillospirales; family Acutalibacteraceae; genus CAG-488. The sequence continues at coordinate 14,704 of CAVELL010000010.1, forward strand.
GGAAACCATTACGCTGAACTCAGCGTTTACTCCCTGATAAAGCTTTACCGAAGCCTTGTAAGTTCCGAAGGCTTTGATATCATCAACCGTAATTTTCCGCTTGTCAACATCAATTCCGAAGTCCTTTTTAAGCTTTTCGGCAATTTCCCTTGCCGTAACCGAGCCGAAAAGTCTGCCGCCGTTTCCTGCCTTTGCGGTCATCTTGAGTGTCTTTCCGCTTATTTTTGCAGCAGAAGCCTTTGCCTCGTCTGTTTCAACGGCAATCTTGTGTTTTTGGGAATCCTCACGGTTTTTAAGCTCAGTCATCGCCTGAGAATTTGCCTCTGCGGCAAGCTTTCTCGGAAAAAGATAGTTACGGGCATAACCGTCGGAAGCGTTGACAAGCTCCCCTTTCTTTCCGAGACCTTTAACATCCTGAGTAAGAATTACTTTCATAGTCTAAACCTCACTTTTATTCAATGATTCGTTGTAACGGTCAACTCCGCGCATAACCTGCTCGGTAACCTTTTCAACGGTTGTATTCTTAATCTGTGCGGCAGCCATTGTCTGATGTCCGCCGCCGTTCAGATATTCCATAATGACCTGAACATTTACCGCACCGAATGAACGCGCGGAAACGCATATCATATCCGACAGCTTAAAAATCACAAATGAAGCGTCAACTCCGCTGATACTCAAAAGCTCGTCGGCAGCCTGTGCGCTTATAAGCCTGATATCAACGATATCGTCGTCGCATACCGCAATGGCACAGTTTTTATATTTTCTCGCCGAATCGACGATTTTGTTTCTCTCGTGGTAGCTGTCAATATCGTTGGAGAAGAGCTTTTTGACCCTGACGGGATCAGCTCCGAGATCCTTAAGATACGCCGCCGCCTCAAAAGTACCAACACCGACGCGTAAGATGAAGTTCTTGGTGTCAAGCATAATTCCCGAAAGAAGAGCATCGGCTGTAAAGCTGCCGGTCTCATCAACCGCAGGGATATATTCAATAAGCTCCGCAACCATTTCAGAGGTTGATGAAGCACTCGGATCGTGGAAGAAAATCACGGCGTCGTCGATGTAATCCACTGCCTTGCGATGGTGGTCGATAACCACGGTCATTCTCGACATTGAGAGAAGATCGGGACTTTCGACAAAGCTCTTGATGTGCGTATCGACAACAACAAGCAGGTTCCTTTTGTTTTTTACAAAATCGAGCTTCGCCTGTTCAAGTGAAACGACAGCATCGGGAAATTCCTTTTCCGCTCTGTCGAGAAGCGTTTTAGCCATTGTCTTGTCTTTATCCGTTACAAGATAGGCGTTTTTGCCGAGCTTCTTCGCGATACAGACCACGCCGAAAGCCGAACCGACAGCGTCAAAATCGGGGAATCTGTGTCCCATAACATAGACATTGTCACAGCCCTGTATCAGCTCCGTCAGAGCCGAGGCAACAACACGGGACTTAACCTTGCTGCCGTTGTCAACGCTCTTGGAAACACCGCCGAAGAACTCATAGTTATCCTTTGTTCTGACGACGACCTGATCTCCGCCTCTGCCCAACGCCATATCAAGCGAAAGCTTTGCGTTCTTTTCGCATTCGGCAATATTCGCGCCCGTTCCGACGCCCACCGAAAGAGTAACACCGACATATTTTCCGTCGTAGGTGTAGTCTCTGATTTTATCAAGTATGTCGAACCTGCGTGTTATCATATCGTCGATATTCTGCTTTTCGGCAACAACATAAAAGCTGTTGTCGCTCACCTTGCAGATAAAGCACGGGTACTTGCCCAGCCATGTTTCGATTTTTTTCTCCACGCCGTTTCTTATCGCAGCGCAGTCGCTTTCCCTGTGCTCCTGCTGAAGCTCCGACATATTGTCAATTGTCATTATCGCCAGTGCGGGACGTCCGCGGAAATAGTCGTTCGCGATTCTTCTGTACTTTGTAATCTCGACAAGGTACATTACAATAACCTCTTCCGCGCCGACAGTCGCCCTGTGTGAAAAAACATTGAAGCTTTTGTCCTCGCAGTCAATTACCACACCGTTAATCGAGGCGTCCAGGATAGTATCAATCCCGACGTTTTCAAAAACGCTGCTAAGCTCGTTGTAACCCGACGAATGGGGTCCCATTCCCTCCTCGAATCGGTTGTTGAACCACTTTATTTTTCCGTCGCGCGTGCAGATAATGACAGGTAACGGAAAATCGTCCGAAATGTTTTTAACAAAGGAATCCATATCGGTTGAAATGTGAGTCAAAAGCTTCTGCTTTTTGGCACTCATCAAATCATAATACACAACAAAGAAAACCGAAACACCGATCAAAACGAGCAGCTCTGCAGCCGCCAGCCATACGGGACCGATTATGAATGTTAAAATTGCAAACAACAGCGCTGCCGCCGCAGCTGCAGAAATAACAGGAAAGTTGCGTATTAACGATATGATCTTGTCCTTCATACTCAAACCTCCATAATTACCGAAAGAATCATCGGACTCCTTTTTGTCTTTTCATACATCAGGTGCGATACCTCATCCCTGACTCTTGACTTAATCGTATTTCTGTCGTCTATATTGTTGTAAATGCAGTTCTCGATAGCATATCTGGCAATATCCCTTGCCTCGTCGATAAGCTCCTCTGACTCCCTGACATAAACAAAGCCCCTTGTCATTATATCGGGTCCGGCAAGAATTTCTCCCGTGTACGAATCCATCGTTGTTACAACAATTATCAGACCGTCCTCGGCAAGTCGCTTTCTGTCCCTGAGAACAACGTTGCCGACGTCGCCGACTCCCGAACCGTCAACAAACACCTGACCTGCGGGAATATTCTCAAGCAGCTTGATTCCGTTTTCGGAAACCTCCAGGCATACACCGTTATCTGCGATGAAGATGTTGCTTTTCGGTATACCCATACTCTCGGCAAGCTGAGCGTGCTTTCTGATGTGCTTCTGCTCGCCGTGAACCGGAATAAAGAACCTCGGCTTGATTATACCCATCATCAGCTTCAGCTCTTCCTGACAGGCGTGACCCGAAACGTGTACGCCGTAGCTCTTTTCGTAAATAACGTCCGCGCCGAGCTTCATCAGCTCGTTGATAACATTACCGACCGTTTTTTCGTTTCCCGGAATCGGATTTGCGGAAATGATTATACAGTCGTTCGGACCGATTGAAACCTTTTTATGTCCCGAAAAAGCCATTCTCGACAGAGCCGACATCGGTTCGCCCTGGCTTCCCGTGGTAATGATAACCATCTTGTCGTCGGGATATTTATTTATCATATCAATGCTGATGAGTTCTCCGTCCTTGACATTGAGATAACCGAGTCTTGAACCGATTTCGACCACGTTTTCAAGACTTCTGCCCGAAAGCGCAACCTTCCTGCCGAGAGCCTGAGCCTGGTCGATTATCTGCTGAACACGGTGAACATTGGACGCAAAGGTCGCGATTATAATCCGTCTTTTGCCTGCCTGTTCAAACAGTGTTCTCAGTGAAGCACCGACCGCACGCTCACTTTCCGTGTAGCCCTTTCGTTCGGCGTTTGTCGAGTCGGAAAGCATACAGAGAACGCCCTGATTTCCGAGCTCCGCAAAGCGGTTGATGTCAATCATTCCGCCGTCAATGGGAGTGCTGTCGATTTTAAAATCACCCATCTGCACGATAACACCCGCCTCACACTTGATTGCAAATGCGAGCGCATCGGGAATTGAATGATTGACGTGTATGGCTTCAATGTCGAATTTGCCGAGTTTCATTATGTCGCCCGGCTTGATAACATTAAGCTTGGCACCGTTGAGTATCTTATGCTCCTCCAGCTTGCTCTCTACAAGACCCATTGTCAGCCTTGTTCCGTAAACCGGAATATTGATTTTCTGAAGAAGATATGCGAGTGCGCCGATATGATCCTCGTGACCGTGGGTTATGACAATTCCCCTTATCTTGTCTCTGTTTTCCTCAAGGTAAGTGAAATCGGGAATAACAAGGTCAACACCGAGCATATCCGCTTCCGGAAAAGCAAGACCGCAATCGACGATTACAATATCGTTCTCAAATTCATAAACGGTGATGTTCTTACCGATTTCATTGAGTCCGCCGAGGAAACCGATTTTAACCGATTTTACAGGCTTTTTTCTGTTCCTTTTTCCGGCAGTTGATTTGGCATTTGTTTTTTTCTGAGTATTCCTTTTGGTGCTCGTCTTCTTTCTTTCGGGCTGCTGAATGCTTTTTTCCGTAATTTTTTTTGTTTTACTCTTTTCGTTTTTTGCAGCCTTGGTTTTCTGCGTTTTTGCCGCCGCGTTTTTTGCGGACTTTACGCTCTTTTTTGTCTGCCTGCTTTTAACAGCAGACTTCTGACTGTTGTCAGCTTTTTCGTTTTTTGGCATTAAATATACTAACTCCTGTTCTGTTTAAATTTTATGTAAAGGGTATTTTTGACACAACAAAGCATTTGGATAACACATTTACCCAATTTAACTAATTTATGATACTATTAAATCACGAAAATGTCAATGAAATTTCGGAATAATAGCTCTCTTTAATTAGTATAGGAACCAAAAATCAGTTGTAAACATTGTTTTGTCGGTTAAATAATTATTGTTTTTCACCGCCGGCGCGTTTCTGCTTGAAAAATTCGGTAATAAATGTTATAGTTATATCAGATATTCGATGCCTCCCTCTGATGCAATATCTTTAATTTTTATGAGCTCTTGCTTTTAATGTTGAAGCTGTTTTCGTAAAGTATTGCCTCCATCTGATGAGGGAGGTGGCACGGCGAAGCCGTGACGGAGGGAGAGAAAATGTTTATTATAGCTTTTTTAGGAAAATTTGAAATAATGTCTTTTTGACTACCCCTCAGTCGCTTACGCGCCAGCGTCTCGCTGCGGCTCGGTCACGCTCCGGCTCTGACAGTCCACCGGACTGTCATTCACTACCGTCGCGCCGCTTCGCTACCTTCAAGGTGAGCCTTGCCGGCGACCGCAAGACATTCTTATCTTAATATAATGCAAGGGAAGCGAAACATTGTTTTGTCGGAGAAAAAGATAATGAAAAAATATAACAAAGACAATATTCATCTTGCAAAGACTTTAAGAAAAAAAATGACGCCGTGGGAGCGTAAATTATGGTATGATTTTCTACGCAATTACCCCATACGATTTCAAAGGCAAAAAGCTATCGGAGATTATATAACCGATTTCTGTTGTGCTAAAGCAAGGCTTGTAATTGAAGTTGACGGCGGCGGACATTATAATAAACATCAAATTGAAAAAGATGATATGCGTACAAGAGACTTAGAGAGTATGAATTTGAAAGTTATAAGAATTTGTAATTTAGATATAGACCGTAATTTTATAGGTGTATGCGAATATATAGACTCGACTGTCAAAATGTCTCTCCATACCTCATCAGATGGAGACAATTATTTAGTATAATATAAAAACAAATTTTCCATATCGAGGTAATATAATGAAAAAGGTTGAAATTTTTACCGACGGAGCCTGTTCCGGAAATCCGGGACCCGGCGGGTGGGGTGCGATACTGCGTTATAAGGAAACCGAAAAAGAAATAAGCGGCGGCGAACGCAGTACAACTAACAACCGTATGGAGCTTACGGGTGTTATTGAAGCCCTCAAGCTTCTGAAGGAGCCGTGTGAGGTTATTCTGTGTACCGATTCAAAATACGTTGCAGACGGACTGTCTAAGGGCTGGGCGAAGAGCTGGAAAGCCAACGGCTGGCGCAAAAGCGATAAAAAGCCTGCGCTCAACCCCGACCTTTGGGACGAGCTTCTTACGCTCTGCGACAAACACAGCGTAACCGTAAAATGGGTAAAGGGTCATGCCTCCCACCCCGAAAACGAACGCTGCGATACGCTCGCGGTCGGCGAGTGGAAAAAACTCGTATGACAACCGTACTTTAGTCAACACCGCACAATTGGAGTGTGCGGTGTTGACTTAAATAATCAAAAGCTGCCAAAGCAGACCGAAAAACGACCGCAAGCCTACCTTGACAGGTAGGAACACAGTCGTTTTTTCAATATAATCTGACTATAAGCTAAATTACCGTTATGACGTCAAAAAATCCAATCAGTTTTGCTTCCTGACAATTTTGTATTCATCGTCGGGATCATAATAGGGGCAGTTATAAAATGACGCGCTGACAAACTTAATGTATTCGTCCTCGTCAAGATCCATCCGGCAATAATAGGTCTCGCTCTCCTCGTCATAAACAAAATTGGTGCAGTCTTCGCAGTTAGTCATTTTCATAAAAACACCTCTGCACTAATGATAATCTATTTTCACAAAGGTGTCAAGGCTACATCAGCTTTGATTTCATATACCTCAAAATCTGCTTTTCCCTGCGGCTTACCTGCACCTGCGTCATTCCGAGGGACTGCGCCGTCTGCGTCTGAGTTTTGCCGGCAAAGTAACGCTGTTTTATCAGCTCACGGTCGTTTTCAGTTAACTTTTCTATGACCTGGTGAACCGCCAGATTCATCGACACACTTTCCTCATGATCCGACACGGGAATATCAAGCTGAGAGTCCTCGTCGTCACCGACGGTCAGCGACAGAACCGGCATCGTTGCCGCTATCGCCTGCGCCGTTTCAAACTCATTGTAGCCGAGTATCTCACTGAGCTCCCTGACGGTCGGCTCGCGGTCACACTCGCGAATGAAGCGTTCCCGCTCATAAGCGATTTTCCTGCCCTTTTCCTTAATTGAGCGGCTTACGCTGACTGTTCCGCCGTCACGGAAAAGACGCTTAATCTCGCCGAGTATGACAGGCACGGCGTAGGTGGAAAAAGAAAATCCGAGCTCCTCGTTGAAATTATCTACCGCTTTGATAAGCCCTATACAGCCTGCCTGGAAAAGGTCGTCATACTCAACTCCCTTTCCGCTGAATCTGTGCGCGCAGGAGTGGACGAGACCTATGTTGCGGCTTATCATTTCGTCCCTGCCGACCTTTGAAAGAATCATTGAAGCTCACGCCCGCTTATCTTTTTGAGCATTGTTACCGTTGTTCCCTTACCCTCCCTTGAGCGCACGGTTACCTTGTCCGTAAAACTCTCCATTACGGCAAAGCCGAGTCCCGCACGCTCACCGCCGAGGGTTGTAAAGAGCGGTTCCATAGCTTTTTTGACGTCGGGTATTCCGACTCCCCTGTCCCTTACGGAGATTTTCACCGTGTTATTGTCAAGCACCGCTGCGTATATGTATATCTTTCCGACAGAATCGGGATAGGCGTGCACAATGCAGTTCGTCACCGCCTCGCTCACCGCCGTTTTGATGTCCGTTATTTCGTCAACCGTCGGGTCAAGCTGAGCTGCAAACGCCGCAACCGTCGAACGGGAAAACGCCTCGTTCACCGATCTTGAATCAATCGTCATTCTGAAATCATTTTTTGCCTTCATTACTTACATCCTCCCTTTTGCCGATTTTTGCAATTCTTTCGAGCCCTGCGAGCTGCATTACCCTGTAATTCTGCGGCGAAAGATTTGAAACAATTATTCTTCCGCCGAAAGGCGACATAGTTCTTACCCTGCCCATAACAAGACCGACACCCGACGAATCCATAAACGTCACGTCCGCGTAATCCAGCTTCAAGACCTTCGGCTTGTAGGTTTGTATTGCGTCGTCAATTTCCATTCTGAGCGTTGAAGCCGTGTGGTGGTCAATCTCCCCCTCAAGAAAGGCCGTCACCCTCTGCTCGGTCGATATAATTTTTACAGGCATAAAATACCTCCCTTAAATAAAAAACAATCCCTTACCCGATAGGATAAAGGATTGTCCGAAAATATTTTGTTGAAGCGTGGTCAAGAAAAAAATTTCTTTTTGTAAAGCCGTGTCACTTAATAAGCTTTTTAACGTCGGAAGCGAGATAAAGCGAGCCGCAAACCAAAATAACATCGTCGTTCCCGGCTTTTTTCATCGCCTTTGCAAACGCCTTCTCCGGTGAGCTTTCGGCTTTGACCTTTTTGCAAAACGGCTTTATCTCCTTAGCAAGCTCCTTGGCAGGCATGGTTCTCGGATTTGACGCTTCCGTTGTGTAAATGCGTTCACAAAGCGGCGCAAGCTTCCTGACCGCGTAGCCGTAATCTTTATCGCGCATCATTCCGAAAACTGTGATAATTTTTCTGTTGACGCAAAATTTAACAAGCGAATTACAAAGTGCGTCGATTCCCTCCGCGTTGTGTCCGCCGTCGATTATTGTCAGCGGTGAACGTGAGACAATTTCCGTTCTGGCAGGAATTTTCAGCTTGGTAATGCCGTCAATGAGGCTCTTGTATGTAATGCTCCAACCGTTCTGCTTCAGGACATTTATTGCAGCGACGGCAGTCGCAAAGTTATAAAGCTGATGCTTGCCCGTCAGCGGAATTTTAAATGTACAGCCTGCGTAAATAACCGTCGATCCGTCTATTTCCTCGCGAACAAGGCGAATCTTACTCAGTTCATGCGGATAATACTTGCAGTTTTTCTCCTTTGCCTTGTCCTTGATGAATCGTTCAACGGCAAAATCGGGCTGAGGATAACCGACCGCGTTGCCGCCCTCCTTGAAAATTCCGCACTTGTGCTCCGCAATTTTCAGCAAGGTGTCGCCGAGAATATCCGTGTGATCAAGCGAAATCGAGGTTATGACGCTGACCTCGGAGTTCTTGATAATATTGGTCGAATCGAGTAATCCTCCGAGTCCGACCTCAAGCACGACAATATCGCACTTCTGACGAAGGAAATACAAAAATGCCGTCACGGTGATGATTTCAAATTCCGTCGGTTCAATGCCCTCTTTTGAAAGCCTTTCAACCACGGGTTTAACCTCGGAGACGATCTCCGCAAGCTCGTTTTCAGGTATCATTTCGCCGTTGATCTGTATCCTTTCGCGGAAATCGACGACAAACGGCGAAGTAAACAATCCGACCTTGTACCCGCTTTCCTTGAGCACGGAAGCAATCATGTGACAGGTCGAGCCCTTGCCGTTTGTTCCGGCGACATGGACATATTTCAGCCCATCCTGCGGATTGTCAAACTCCTTGCAAAGCGCGTCGATACGCTCCATACCGGGACGGCTTCCGAATTTATCCCTTGAATGTATGAAATTCAATGCTTCGTTGTAATTCATAATATCACTCTTTTATTATTTTCTTGCCTCCCTTGCGTGAGAGGTGAACAGTTTTATCGGTTCTCTCGGTGTGATGTTGGATCACACCCTACGGTTCGGGTTTTATCAAAGCTCGTCGTAGGGCACGATGCCCACATCGTGCCGTGAATTATTTTAAAAATTATAATCACTTATTTATTTATCCCCTCCGTCAAGATAGACTTTAGATATTAGATTTTAGATGTTAGATGCGGACAAATAAAAAGGCAAAATCTATTGTAGCTAATATCTAAAATCTAACGTCTACCGTCTTCAATCTATTTCGACACCTCCCCTTGACCTCAATCAAGGGGAGGCTGAGGTTTGTGCAAGTCGTTTAGATTTATATAATTTGCTTTGTTTTTCTGCTGACATTCCTTGCCTCCATCTGATGAGGGAGGTGGCACGGCAAAGCCGTGACGGAGGGAGAGAAAAAGCTTATTACAGCATTTATGAAAGACCTTTTATAAATGGTATCTCTCTGACTGCCCTCAGGCGGTACCCGTGACAAGTTGAGCCTTGTAAACAACAATAAGGCACTCAGCTACATTGACTTGTATGGGAATTTCGTTCGGTTTCCGCTGTCCTGACAGCGTACCGATAACCCACTAAATCATTACCTCCTCAAGATTAACATGAGGAGGCGGATAAAAATTACTTTTGGAATTTCTCGATGCTCTCGTCGATCATCGCAATCTTGTCACGGAGCTTCTGAGCCGCCTCACGCTGACCGTCAACGACAGTCTGCGGAGCTTTCGCAACAAAGTTTTCGTTGTTAAGCTTTTTGTCTATAAACTCAAGCTCCTTGAGCACCTTTTCCTTTTCCTTGTTGAGTCTCGCAATTTCCTTTTCAAAATCAACAAGCTCGCCGAGAGGAATATAAATCTTTGCGTCTGTCGTAACAATACATACGGCGTCGTCGATTTCAAAGCTGTCGCCGATCTCCGCCTCCGAGCAGGAAGCAAGCCTCTGCATAAAGATACCTGCTTTTTCAAAGGTATTCTTGTAAGCGGTTGCAATATAATACTTAGCCTTCTTTGACGGCGGAACGTTCATTTCGGCTCTGCGGTTACGTATGGCACGAACAGCCTCCATGATTCTGTCCATCTCCTGCTCTTCAACACCGAAGCTGTGCTCATCCTTGTAAACAGGCCACTCGGAAATCATAATCGACTCGCCCTCGTGAGGCAGGGTCTGCCATATCTCTTCAGTGATGAACGGCATAAAAGGATGAAGAAGCTTGAGCGTATTCGACATAATGTAAACAAGCATATCTCTTGCCGTCTGAGCCGCATTTTCGTCGCCCGAATTAAGTCTGATTTTTGAAATTTCAATATACCAGTCACAGAATACATCCCAGATAAAATCATAGAGCTTTTGAACCGCGATACCGAGTTCGAACTTATCAAGATTATCCGTGACTTCCTTTGTAAGATTGTTAAACAGGCTGAGAATCCATTTATCCTCAAGAGCAAGCTCTTCGGGAATGTGCGGAGCTTTCTCATTCTCGCCGAGATTCATAAGAATAAATCTTGCCGCATTCCAAAGCTTATTTGCAAAGTTACGGCTTGCGCCAACCTTTTCGTCGGAAAAACGCATATCGTTTCCGGGGCTGTTACCCGTTGCAAGAGTGAATCTGAGCGCATCCGCTCCGTACTGCTCAATAACAATAAGCGGATCAATACCGTTGCCGAGCGACTTGGACATCTTCCTGCCCTGCGCGTCACGGACAATACCGTGGATGAAAACGGTATCAAACGGTCTTTCGTGCATATTCTCAACGGATGAGAATATCATTCTCGCGACCCAGAAGAATATGATGTCATAGCCCGTAACAAGCGTATTTGTCGGGAAATAATGGGCAAGCTCGGGTGTCTTGTCAGGCCAGCCGAGAGTTGAGAACGGCCAGAGAGCGGACGAGAACCATGTATCGAGAGTGTCGGGATCCTGTGTAAGGTGTTCACAGCCGCACTTAGGACATACCGTCGGAGTCTCCTTGGAAACTGCAACCTCGCCGCACTCGTCGCAGTACCACGCAGGGATTCTGTGACCCCACCAAAGCTGACGTGAAATACACCAGTCCTTGATGTTCTCCATCCAATGGTAATACGTCTTGTCGAAGCGTTCGGGAACGAACTTGACCTCCCCGTTCTTAACGCAGTTGACAGCAGGCTTTGCAAGCGGTTCCATCTTAACAAACCACTGCTTTGAAACCTTCGGCTCGATCGAGCTGTGGCAGCGGTAGCAAACGCCGACATTGTGCGAATAATCCTCGATCTTAACGATTGCGCCCTCTTTTTCGAGGTCCTCAACAATTGCCTTTCGAGCCTGCATTCTGTCCATTCCGGCATACTTGCCCCATTCGGGCTTGATATGCGCGTCGTCGGTAAATGTATCAATTACCTCAAGGTTATGTCTGAGACCGACCTCAAAGTCGTTCGGGTCATGAGCAGGCGTAATTTTAACGCAGCCTGTACCGAAATCCATTTCTACATAATCGTCGGCAATAACGGGAATCTCTCTGTGTACAATCGGCAGAATAAGAGTCTTGCCGACAATATCCTTGTATCTTTCGTCGTTCGGGTTGACTGCAACGGCGGTGTCGCCGAGCATTGTTTCCGGTCTTGTCGTGGCAAGCTCAAGGTATCCGCTTCCGTCCTTGAACGGGTAACGAAGATGCCAGAAGTGACCCGCCTGATCCTCATACTCAACCTCCGCGTCCGAGATTGAGGTGAGACAATGCGGACACCAGTTGACTATACGCTCGCCGCGATAGATAAGTCCCTTGTTGTAAAGGTTGACAAAAACCTCTTTAACGGCCTTGCTGCAGCCCTCGTCCATTGTGAAACGCTCTCTGTCCCAGTCGCAGGAAGAGCCCATTTTTTTAAGCTGTTCGATAATTCTTCCGCCGAACTTCTCTTTCCACTCCCAAGCTCTTTTAAGGAAGCCCTCACGTCCGATATCGTCCTTTGAGATGCCCTCCTGACGCATTGCCTCAACGATTTTGGCCTCGGTAGCGATGGAAGCGTGATCCGTTCCGGGAAGCCACAAGGCATCGTAGCCCTGCATTCTTCTGTAACGAATAAGAATGTCCTGGAGTGTGTTGTCAAGCGCGTGACCCATGTGGAGCTGTCCCGTAATATTCGGCGGCGGTATAACTATTGTATACGGCTTCTTCTCCGGGTCGCACTTTGCGTGAAAATACTTGCCGTCAAGCCAAAACTTATAAATTCTGTCCTCAACGTCTTTCGGATCGTACTGTTTAGCAAGATCTTTTGCCATTGATAAATTCCTCCTTATATCAATGCATTATTTATAAAATAAAAAATCGTCCCAAAGCCGAAGCCTTGAGACGAGAAAACCCGCGGTACCACTCAATTTGTGTCCGAAAGGACACCACTTGAAACCTTAACGCAGTCTTACGGGAGGGTTCTACGGCATTGCTTTCTTCCCTCCGGCTCCGGAGCTACAATCTGTGTAACGGCTGACGTCTTTCACCTGCCGACGTCTCTCTGAAAACCGAACAACACAGAAACTCCCCTTCATCGCCGTTCAACACTGTTATTTTATCATCACGGAGATTTTTTGTCAATACGGACGCCTTATTTATTTTCGGTCACCGGTTCAATCGGAACAACCTCCTGCATTGTGACATTATCTTTTTTGTACTGCGAAGTATATTTGTCCTGATAATAGCTTTCCTGACGGCAATCAAAGCTGCCGTCGGGAGACAGTTCAATGACTGTACAGCCTCTCTGCGAGCCTAATTTATAAATACCCGGATAAGCAAGATAGTCAACGCTCAGACCGTATGTAAGACGTATCCCCTTGTAGTCAACCGAGAAATTATTTTTATGATCATGTCCGCAGAATATAGCCTTTGTCGAACCGAGTTCTTGAACCGTCTCAAAGAGATTATCTTCACCTATTCCGGGATAAACGACCTTTTTGCCCTCGCCTGCCGTACCGTAAACGAGCTTAACGTTTTCCGTATCCTTGAAGCCGTTATCGGCATATTCATACCAGGCGTCCTTGTACTCAACCAACGGAATGTGAAAATACATTGTGGATTTCACCGTTGTATCGTCTGCGTTCAAACCGAGCTTTTTATATGCGTCGGCATTGACGGAATTATAATATTTCACGCTCTCCCTATACCAATCGACCTGATCCTGATGAATGTTGTCATATTTCCACATAACGCCGAACCAATCGCCGTCGGTGTAGGAATGGCTGTCAAGAACGTAAATCGACTGTGTAAGAATACCGTTCGATTTTTTGACATTTATCACCTGATTGCCGTAGCCGGAAATATCCTCCGGACCGCTTTGGAAAAGGCAGTATTTATAATTGTCCGAGGAATAGAACTCCGATATATCGGCTCTCGAATAATAGCTGTAGGCCTCCGTGTCGTGATTGCCGAAGCCGAGAGTCCAGTAGACTCCGAGCTTTTCCATAAGCTCGGCAAAGATCTCCGCCGAAAGCTTGTTATTGAACGTACCCGACTGGAACGGCACAGGGTAGCCGATATCGCCGGTTACAACGACAAGATCGGGCTTTTCCGCCGTAATCATAGCGGCAACGGCATTCAACGCCATTCCGTCCTTTCGAAGGCTCATCCAGCCGGCGCCGATATGCACATCGGTAATTTGAACAACCTTAAAATCTCTGTCGGTCGTAAATGTCCAGTTGTCCCTTGAATCCTTTTCGGGTACAAGCTGATTTTCATAAACTACGGTGTCAAATGATTGCGCCTTCTTCATATTTGCCTTATCGCCTATAACCGTTATCAACGTCGTTATTCCGACAAACAAAGCAAGCACAATGAAAAAGATACCGATAATTTTCAAGGCAAGCTTGCCCTTTCTTTTCTTTTTTTCTGCCATTTGAACATTCCTTTCTCTTTTTCTCCGGTCACATAATCACAAAGCTTATCCGCACATTCGTTTCTTCAAGGCATCTTTGCTTAATTTGCTCAAGCAAGTCTTTGTCATTGTATTGCAATAACAAATAGCAAGCCACGGAATCACCGTCGTTCTGATAATCAAGCTCTTTAACCGTGATTTTTTCGGAATAGTCCGCCAAGATCGCGCTAACCGCTTCACGGGTTGCCGACGGGACATAGTTTATAAGCTTTTTTGCATTAGATACAAGCATTTTTGCAGCCGAAATCAAAATTACCAAGCTTATAACCAATCCGCAAACGGCGTCGACAGCATAATCGCTGTATTGAGAAACCACAAGAGTAAGCACCGATACTGCGGTTATGAACATATCAAGAATACAATCGAATTTCATTACCCGCACAACCGGCGAACCGCTTTTCTTTTCAAAATCGGAATAAACGAAAAACATAACCGCCTTTGCGACCGCCGTTGCGGAAACCACCGCAGCATACAAGGTCGAGAACCACACCGGAGTCGGGTATATCAGCCTTTCAAGCGAGGTATATGCAAAATAAAAACCTGCCGCAACCACCGTAACGGAGATTACAAAAGAACAAAGCTGCTCGCTTTTTTTCAGCATACTGCCCGTTCCTTCGCTCGATTTTTTTAAAAGGCCGCATAAAAACGCAAAAGCAACCGCACCGGAAACCGAATCAAACATATTGTTCACCGCATCCGAATATATGCTGATTGAGTTTGTTCCGAGTCCGATATAAAGTTTAACCGCAAACAATATAAAATTCGCAGCAAAAGAAAAAACGCATGCCTTGAGAACGGCATTTCCCTTTTTCATCGGAATGCCTCCCTAACGCAAAATATCAACCGACACTTCTTTCTCATTTTTTCTCTTTTGATGCACGAATAAGTGCTGCTTCAATGTTTCCCGTAACGGTAATTTTAAGCATGTGTATCAGCTCTTGGCTTGACATTCGCGCCGTTCCGTTGGTTTCAAGCCAGCTCTGAACCATTCCGCCGAGTGCTATGGCATAAAAGTTTGAAATAAAATTTTTGCAAAATTCATCGACTTCTATTTCTTTCGCCTTTATGTCAACCACTCTTCTTATGCTCGACTTCAGATCCTCGTAAACAAAGTTTGAGAAATAAACCATTGCTCTTGAGCTTATAATGCTGAGTATCTCATTTCGGTGCTCCTCAATGTAAACAAATAGCGCATTTACAACCTTGTCCCATTCATCCTCCGTGCCGATTCCGCCGTTTAAAAAATCCTCGTTATTCTGCTCGATAATTTCAACGGCGTCATGCTGATACATCCACTCAACAAGAGCATAAATATCCTGAAAATGATAATAAAATGTCTGTCTGTTTACCCCGCAGGCATCAACTATCTCATGGATTTTGATCTTATCAAGCGGTTTTTTCTGCATCAAATTTCTCAAGGACTCTGCAAGCATGAGCTTTGTCTTTTCACCTGAACGCTGACTTGCCATTTTATCACTTCCTAAACAATATGTCGTTAAAAGTTTATCACACTTTTGAACATTTTTCAAGACATTTTTCTATACATACATCTATACAATGTTAAATATATGTATAAAAAGAGCCGTTCCTTGCGGAACAGCCCCTGAAAATTAAAGATATCGGCGTATATCAACGGCAAAATCACTTTCTGATTTTATCAGCTTTTTTGTCATTTCCTTTGACTCTTCGTCTGCCGCCTTATACTGATTCAGGTATTTGCTCAGTGACTTAACACCCATATTACAGCCGTCGGTCATCAAATCGGCAATCGTACTGTCGGATTTATCTGCCGTAACGCGAAAAAGCGTCTTCATCTGCGACATACCCTTGGCAATCGGATTAGGATTCTTTCCGTCATCGTGATACTTTCCGAGAAGCCTCTGAATATCGGCATTGAGCTGCTGATGCTCATCCTTTAGTTCTCCGAGCCTTTTGCGGAATTTATCATTACTCACCGACTCAAGCACATCGTCAATCGCCGCAATTCCCATTTTCACACCGGCGTCACATTCCCTTAAAAGTCTGATTGTATCCTGCTCAATCATTTAATCACCTCAGGAAATAGGTTTTCCCAAGCAACCGGTAATATTCACAGTATCTTGGCTATGATCTGACTTTCATATTTAGGGTCGTGAATGTCGCCTATTTCTCCCGTAACGGCTTCATAAACCATTTTGTTTTTTACGGGCATTCTTTTCTGAGCATTCATTTTATACCACTCATACTCAACATCAACGTGGCCTATATCAACCGCCTGATATCCGAGCTTGTGAAGATCATACGCAAGGCAGGTCGCCACCGGACCGAGCGCAAGCAAAACAAGTGAATCTTTGTCTATCTTCTTTGCCTCTTCAAGCAATTCGTCATACTTGGAAAACGCTTGGCTCGACGGGCCTAAGATTCTCTTTATTGATGCTGCATTGTCAAACAAGTCATTTCCGACACCGAGACGGCTTTTTTCGCCCTCAATTATTACAACGTTTCTGTCGTCCCATATTTTTTTTATATGTTCAAAAATTTCTCCGCTTTCCTCTTTATTGCGAAGACTTATGTATTGACGTGTCATTGAAGCATTATAGTATTTTTTCCCTTTAATAAGATATTTATACCAAATACTTCTATATCTCGAAAGATGTTTGTTCCAGTATTTATTCGCGGCGTCATTATATCTGTCACGTTTTCCAAAAGCATCGGCAAGAGCAATCAAGAGACCTTCTATATCACTTGAAAGCACTTCTCTCATCTTTTTCGTAATAAACGGTGAATTGACCTGAAATGAGATATTCTTCCCAGCGGCAAGCTTAATCTCACCGTCGCCGAAACGGGCAATCGATCTTCGCTTGTTAACGATCTCGTCAATCGTTTCGTCCACCGAGGCGATGTGAGGAGCTTTGGTAATTTTACGATAGAAAAAATCCTTGACACGCCAAAATATGTCCTTTATCCTCAGCCATATTTTTACGAAAATATCTATAATTTTTATGGCAAGCTGTTTCAAGCCGTTCACTCTCCGTAATTACTTTTCTTCCTCGTCATGAGTCGTTGCGTCCGTATCTATCATTCCGTTATCCTCGGGAATGATGAACGCAAGGATAAAATAAACGATAACCCCCGGAAAGCTGCCGGAGAAAAAGGTCACAAGGGCATAAATCGCTCTTATAACGGTCGGGTCGATGCCGAAAAAATCTGCAATGCCGGCACAAACTCCGCATATTTTTTTGTCGGTTGAGCTTCTGTAAAGTCTCTTTTTTGTCATAACAATCATCCTCTCTTATTCTGTATTTTCGCTGCCGTAATTGTGTTTTGCATAAGCGTCGCAATCGTCATCGGGCCAACTCCGCCGGGAACGGGTGTGATGTAGCTTGCCTTTTCCTTGCAAGCGTCAAAATCAACATCGCCGCAGAGCTTTCCGTCCTCGTTACGGTTGATGCCGACATCAATCACTATCGCACCGTCCTTAATCATGTCCGCAGTGACAAATTTAGCCCTACCGACGGCGGCGACGACAACATCCGCCTGTGAGACGATATTCTTTAGATTTTTTGTATGCGAATGGCAAACGGTCACGGTTGCGTTTTCCTTGAGCATGAGCATCGCCATCGGCTTGCCGACAATATTGCTCCTGCCGATTATTACGCAGTGCTTACCGTCAAGGCTGATGTTTTCGTACCTGAGCATTTCCATAACTCCCGCCGGTGTGCATGGGAGGAAGCTGTAATCGCCGATCATGATATGACCGACATTTTCCGGATGGAAAGCGTCAACATCCTTCTCCGGCTTAATGAGGTTGAGCACCTCTTTTTCATTGAGCTGCTTAGGTAACGGAAGCTGACAAAGTATTCCGTTCACGCCGTCGTCGTCATTGAGCCTTTCGACAAGTGAATTGAGTTCCTCCTGCTCTGCGTCGGCAGGGAGTAAATACTCCAACGAGCGTATACCGCAAAATTCACAGGCCTTCTTTTTGTTATTTACATATACCCTTGATGCAGGGTCGTCTCCTACAAGTATAACGGCAAGGCACGGTTCAATACCGACCTGCTTGAGCTCTTTCGTCTCCTCGGCGACTCTCTCTTTCACAGCAAGCGATATCTCTTTACCGCTGATCAGCTTGTACATCGTTAACCTCCGTTTCCTTATCTTTGTCATTATTATCTTTTTCCTCGGCTTGCTTTTTTAGCTCGTCCTCGAGGAAATAATCTATGCCGTCTATCGGCTTCGGATGCTTTTTAAATTTTATAAGCAGGCAGATAAGAACAACGAGACATACTGCCGCAAGAACAGCCGAAAGAACCTGTGAAACTCTGATCGTTGTTCCGGCAAAATACAGGCTGTCTGTGCGGAAGCCCTCTACAACAGCTCTCTCGGCTCCGTACCATACTCCGTAGGTAAGGAATATCTGTCCGCTGAATTTTCTCGCCTTGCGTGTGATTATATAAAGCACGACAAATCCGAGCAAGCACCAAATCGACTCATAGAGGAAGGTTGGGTGAACGGCTTTTTCGGGATTCATTTCTATACCGTTTGCAGAAAGCTTGTCCGAGTATTCGGTTATGTAATGGGCAATCTTTGAACTCCACATACCCCACGGCATATCGGTGTTCGTTCCGAATGCCTCCTGATTGGCAAAGTTGCCCCAGCGACCTATACCCTGCCCTATCAAAAGGCTCATGGAAGCGATGTCCATAAGATTCCAAAAATTCATTTTGCGAACGCGGCAAACAATGTATGCAGCGAATATTCCGCCTATTATTCCGCCGTAAATCGCAAGACCGCCGTTCCAGATATACAGCATTTCGATCGGGTTGTCTTTGTACCTGTCCCATTCAAATATGCAGTAGTAAAGTCTCGCTCCGATGATTCCGAAAACAGTCGAATAAATAAGTACGTCGAGCATCTTGTCGATGCTCATTTTCCACTTGTACGCCATTCTGCCGCCGAAAAGAACGGCAAGAAGAAATCCGAATGCGATTATCGCACCGTACCAGCGAATTGTTATGTCGTGACCGAAAAGCGAGAACTGCGCAAGGATCGAGGAAACCTCGAAGCCACGCTCCAAGCCGTTAAAATATACCGTTACGGTATCCATAAAATCAACTCCGTTTTATCAGTTTGGCTTGATAACAGAAAGTACGCTGTATTTTTCATCCAGAGTCTTTTCAAAAAGTTCGGCAACATCATCAAGCGTAACCGTCTTATAGATGTCAAAATCCGTGAAAATATCCTCACCGGCAAAGTATGATACAGCCATATTATTTGCAATATCGTCAACATCGTTCATACCCATTATCATTCTGCCGTAAAGCTTTTTCTTTGTTCTTTCAAATGCTGTTCTGTCGAAGCCTGTTTCTCTGAATTTCTTGATTTCCTTAACTATTTCCTCGGCCACCTTTTTCGGATAATTGCTTTCACCTGCAAAAAGCACGCACGAATATCCGAAGCCCGTAAAATATTCAAACCCGAAGCTGTTGTTTATCAGCTTTTCGTCAAACAGCCTGCGGTAAAGCTCCGATGACGGTCCCGAAAGCATATCGAGAAGTATCTCCATCGTGACCTCTTCCTTTGCCGTTCTTTCCGGTGTGTCCCGGCACTCTTTGAAGCCGAACATAAACTGAGGCGTCGCAACGGAAAGCTTTTCCTCGATGTACGAGTCAAGAACCTCTTTCGGCTCCTCAATCACCTTTCTCTGCGCCATTTTGCCGTCAACCGGCTTGAGCACCTTGTCCGCCGTTTCAATTACCTCATCAACACTCACATTTCCCGCAACAGCGAGAACCATATTATGCAGGTTATAGAAATTGTTGTAACAACCGTAAAGCGTCTCGGCAGTTATCTGTGCGATCGACTCCTGCGTTCCGGCAATATCTATTCTGACCGGTAAATTATGATACATTGTTCTCAGGCAGTTAAACATAACCTCCCAGTCGGGAACATCCTTATACATATCAATTTCCTGACCGATAATGCCCTGCTCCTTTTCAACGGTTGCCTGTGTAAAATACGGATTTTGGACAAAATCAAGCAGAATTTCAAGATTCTTTTTAAAATTCGCCGAGCAGGAAAAAAGGTAGCCCGTTCTGTCAAAGCTTGTGTAGGCGTTTGCCGAAGCTCCGGTTTTGGCAAAGCGTTCAAAAGCGTCGAGATCCTCGCTTTCAAAAAGCTTGTGCTCAAGGAAATGAGCCGTACCCTCCGGTATTTCCTTAAAGCTTCCGTCCTGCATCTGTATCATCGTGTCTATCGAGCCGTATTTTGTAGCGAAGATCGCATAGCTGCTTGCGTAGTTTTCCTTGGGCATAACGAGAATCTTTAATCCCGAGGGGTGATCGATGTCATAATATTTTTCGTTGAGAAGCTCATTTTTGATTTCTTTTATATTCATCATTCAGCCTCCCCGTTTGATTTAAGCATAAATATTGTATCGAGCATAATTGTTTTTGCCGCTCTTATAACCTCTGCCCTATCAACATTTCTTATCTCCTCGGCAAAAGCTTCGGGAGCTTTAAGTTCCTTGCGAAGTATCTGCGAAGCATACCATGCGGTTATTTCCTCCGGTGTGTCCGAATTGCCGAGAATTGAATCTGTCAGGCTCTTGATTGAAGATGATAAATCCTCGTCCGAAAACTCGCCATCGGCAGTCAGTCTGAGCTGATTTATAATTTCATTCTTTGCCTTTTCTTCGTTGGCGTCCTCAATTCCGCTCTGAACCATTACGATTCCCTTTGAATTAAACAGACCTGCCGAGCAGTAATAGCAAAGACTCATTTTTTCACGAACAACGGAGAAAAGCTTTGAGTAGGTTCCGCCGCCGAAAATGTCAACGGCAACCTTCATAGCAGGCATCATATCGTCCTCGCTTCTCATTCCGGTTCTGAAGCCCATAACAAGCTTGCCCTGCTTGAGAGGCATACTCTCTGTCACATATTCGGGCTTCGGCAGTCCGCTGATAAACTGAGTTTCGATTTTAACGGGATGTCTTTCAATAGTGCTGAATTTGGATTCAATGAGCTGTGCGACGGGTTCGGGATTCATGCTCGAGACCATTGTAATCTGAACGGTCGAACGCTCAAGCACATCGCGCCACGCAGCATATACAGCATTCGGCGTCAATGCGTTCACCTCGTCAACCGTTCCGAAGCGGTTGATTCCGTAAGCCTCGTCTGCAAACATAGCTTCCTCACACCTGAGCATGGCATAGCGTCGTTTATCGTTCTGCTCGTTTTTAATGATTTCAACAAGCAATCGTTTCTCCTGTTCGACTATGTCCTCCGGGAAGCTTTCGCCGTCCGTAAGCGGTTCAAATATCATTTCTGTCAGCAGCTTTGTGCATTCAAGCGCAACCTTGTCTCCGTCCAGCGCGAATCTGTCGTCAATCGCCGTGAGTCCGAAGCTTAGTATCTGTGCCTCGCCCCTTTTAAGAACGCCTACCGAGACAGAAGCACCATAAAGCTCATCAAGCACACGGTTGAAAGATGTGAAATCCGGATACTTGGCACACCTGCGTTGGAACATAAACGGCAGTATTGCTCTCGAAGATACATCTTTATCGAGCGGCATTGCCAGACTCACATTCACGCGGCAGGTTTTGAATTTATCGGTTTTAACCGAACAAAAGCGGACTGCTTCCGCTATGCTTTGAGTTGTCATAAATCCACTACCCTTTTTAAAGAAAAATTATAAACGGTTATTTTATGTTTAGTATAACACATTATTTATAAAAATAAAAGTATATTTGCACTAAAAAATAAAGCAATACCGTATAATCGGGTTATGCGGTATTGCTTCAAGTTAAATTTTAAGAGGGCGTATGCTTCTTTCAAGGATTCCGTTCATCTGTGCAATCGCAACACCGTAGTTGACGACATTCACGCCCTCGGAAACGGCGTGTGCAATTCTGTATTTCATTTCGGTTTCGTTGAGCATACAGCCGCCGCAATGGACGACAAGTGCATACTTGCTCAGATTGTCAGGGAACTCCGTGCCCGATGTAAATTCATAGTTAAGCTTCTTACCCGTGTATTTCTCTATCCAGCCGGGCAGCTTGACCGTACCTATGTCATTGCATTGTCTGTGGTGTGTGCAGCCCTCCGATATCAGCACGGTGTCTCCGTCGTGAAGCTCCTTGAGTGCCCTTGCACCGCTGACAAGCACCGCAAGATCTCCCTTGTAGCGTGCAAACAGTATTGAAAACGACGTCAGACCGATTTCATTCGGAACTATTGCGGAAACCTGCTCAAACGCCTGGGAATCGGTTATCACAAGCTTCGGCTTTTTTACAAGATTTTTAATCGTTGCATCAAGCTCGGAAACCTGACAGCAGACCGCTGTGCAGTTAAAATCAAGCAGCTCACGCAGAACCTGCTGCTGCGGCAGAATAACTCTGCCTTTCGGCGCAGATTCGTCTATCGGAATAACAAGGATAACCGTATCTCCCTTTTTAAGAATGTCGGCAACAATCAGCTTGTTACTTTGCTTTGTCATGCTGAAGGACGCTATTTTCTCTTTAAGCTCATAGATATTCCTGTCATTTTTCGCGCTGACATAGATTTCGTTCTTCGCCGCCGCAGGAATACTGTCCAAAAGATCGGACTTGTTATAAGCAATGATATAGGGAATTTTTTTCTCCCTGAAAAAGTCAAGCATCATATTGTCAAAGGTACCGAGACCTTTAGTCGAATCGACGACCAAAACCGCAATATCCGTTTTGGTGAGCACCTGTTTAGCCTTTTGAACGCGCTTTTCACCCAGCTCGCCCTCGTCGTCAATGCCCGGGGTGTCAATTATAACAACGGGACCGAGAGGCAGAATTTCCATCGCCTTGCGAACGGGATCGGTCGTTGTGCCCTTTACATCGGAAACAACGGCAAGCTCCTGTCCCGTTACCGCATTGACAAGGCTTGATTTGCCTGCGTTTCTCATGCCGAAGAAGCTGATGTGAACCCGCTCCGCCGAAACTGTATCATTAAGTCCCATATTTATCACCTCTGAAAATAATAACAAAGCTGTCGCGGTATCGGATTTTCCCTGCGGAAACAACACGCCTTATGCGACAGCTGATTTTTAAAATATCACCTTAGCGTCAGATAAGCTTTCGTTCAGGTTGTTTTTCAGTAACCGACGGTTACTTTATTTGTATTCGAGCAAAAACGAGCCTATTTCCCAGTCATCCTTTTCAACATCGCCGTTTTCACCCATCTTGTTGTATTTGATTATTTTGTAGCCCAAGCCGTAGTATTCCTTTGTTCCGCCGTCTTTCAGCGTGTAAACATTAACGGCAAACACAGGATTTTCGTTATTGCCGATTCGCTTCCTGTCGACGAAATAAAATATTCCGCCCAGAATACAGATTACGGCAACAACCGAAAGAATAACGGAAATAACCTTTTTTGCTGTTTTCATTTTATCTGCCTCCTTTTTGGTAACTGCATTTAATTATCAGAAAGAGAGTGTATACGAAAACAAAATTAAACCGTAATATAAGTAGCCGGGACTTCCATTACAAGGTCGGAAAGCGCAAAGCTTGAACAGGGATGAATATATCCGTTTTCCTTATCGGACCAACGGCGTCCCTCGTCATTCTCCTGCGGAACATATACCTCGCCGGAAACCAGCTTTGAACGGCACCAGCCGCATTCGCCGCTTCTGCAGCGTGAAGGAGCTTCAATACCTGCTCGCTCCAGCGCAACCAAAACAGGCTCGTCAGCCGAAGCCGAAATAACCTTTTCGTCCTCGCCCATGCGAACGGTTACGCTGAAGGTTTTGCCCTTTGCGTCGGCAGGATATCCGTCCTTTTCCCAAACCTTTTTGGTAACGCCGAGAAGCTCGCGGCGGACATATTTTCTGTCAAGACCGAGCTTGCCGATCTCACCCTCGGCGAACCTGTACATTGCCTCGGGACCGCACATAAACACAGAATACTCCCTGTCCTTCGGTGCATACTTTGATATGATTTCGGCATTGATGAAGCCGTGCTCGTAGCCGTCTTTTTCCTCCTCGGAAAGGACGTGGACAACCTTGACCTTATCACATTCACGGGCTATCGAATCAAGCTCATCCTTGAACAGGATACTGTCTTCGTTTCTGCTGCCGAAAAGTATTGTCAGGTTAAAATCCTCCGCCTTGTCTCGAATCGCATAAGCCATCGACAAAAACGGAGTGATTCCGCTTCCGCCTGCAAGAGCGATAACATCCTTTGCGTCGCGCAGCTCTTCATAGAAGAAGTTGCCGAGCGGTTCGGAAACCGTTACGGCATCGCCGACCTTCCAGTTGTCGAGAATCCAATCCGACGCAAAGCCGTTCGGAGTGCGCCTTACGGTGATTGTATATTTTCCGTCCTTTGCCCACGCAGGTGACGAACTGATTGAATAAGGACGTGTAAGCACGCTGCCGTCGATTTCAAGGCTGACGCTCAGATACTGTCCCGCCCTGAAATATGCTGCCTTGTCCGCGCTGAGGACAAAGGTTTTTGCGCCTGCTCCGTCGTGTTCGATCACCTGAGATATCTTCATTTTTTGAAAATCGGGGTGAAGTCTCTTTGCATTTTCGTTTATCGGGAACACCGCCGAAATTTCCTTCGCCGGAGTTGCCTTTAAAACACGGTTCTTTTCGGTGATATGCTTCACCAAATTCTTGATATCAACAAAGCCGGATTTGCCGACATTTATTTTAAAAGCCATATTCTCAAGCTCCCTTCTCGTTCAATTCTTTGATCGCTGTTTTGGCGATGATGCTTCCGCACATATATGTGGAGCTGTAGCCGTCGCCTCTGATTCCGGATGTTCCGATGGGCTTGAGTCCTTTAACCGGAAAATCAGCACCCTGCGATACGGTTCTTGAAAGCATACTGTCCCAACCGGCTGTCAGATAGCCGTAAACGCTGCCCTCCGGTACGCCGAGATAGCGTGCGAATGTCCAGGGTGAAGCGATTGAAATCTCTTCAATATAGGGAGTGAGCTTTATGCCCGTTTTCTCCTCAAAATTGTCAATTATCTTCTTTGCAAGCTTATTTTTAACCGCCGCATAATCCTCCTCGGAAATGCCGTCCCAGTCATCGGAAGCCGTGAACATTGTCGTAAAGCTGCACATCGCCGTTCCGTCGGGGGAAGCGTGAGGATTGGCAACATTGTAGCAAAGGAAAATCGAATAATTGTTGGTGTCAATTTTCTTAAGGCTTTCATATTCCTTGACGGAGTCCGCAGTATCCGCAAGGAAAATGCTGTAATCCTTGATGCCAAGCTCCTCTGCGGTCTTGTTAAGTCCGAGATAAACGGTAAACATTCTTGCGCCGAAGTTGCGGTTTCTCGCCGCCGAAAGCTTCTTTTCACGCTCCGGAACAAGCGATTTCGGCACCATCTTGCCATAGATTATGTCGGGATTGATATTAGCAAGAACCATATCCGCCTTAATTATGCCCATATTTGTTTTCACACCGCAGCAGCGGTCACCGTCAAAGAGGAACTCCTCCGCACGGCAGTTGAACCAAACATCGCCGCCGAGCGCACGGAAGCGTTCGATCATGGCGTTGCTGATTTCATGCGATGTATGAGCCGGAATATATGCGCCCCTTGCAACATAGTTGTAAACCATTGCCGCATAGTGGAAAAAAGAAAGATTCTCCATATCAACTCCGAGATACGACCAGTAGACTGCCAAAATATCTCTGCATTTCTGCGGCAGCTCAAGTGCTTCAAAAACCTCCTCGGTTGAATAGCTTGCGGTTTTGAATACATTTGAAAAGTTCTTTATCATATATGCGGGAGACATCTCCTTAGGCGGCTTGTCCAGATAATCAATAAGATCTCTGAGCTGCTCAAGAAGCTTGAAAAACTTTTCCATCTTCTCCCTGCTGCCGGGAACATACTCCTCTGTTTTGTCGATAAAAGCCTTTACCCCTGTCGGCAAAGTAACATCCATCGGCGAGCCGTCGCTGTAGGTTGAAATACATCTGAAGCAGTCGTCAACACACTGCCAGTCAACCTTAACGCCGAACCTGTCCATAAGCAATCTTATTTCGCCCGGGTTATTCTCCGGTCCGATACCGCAAAGCTCGTGCAATGACGGTTCGAACTCAAATCTGCCTCTGCAAAAGCTTGTTGCGCATCCGCCGGGCAGATTATGCTTTTCAATGATAAGTGTTTTCTTTCCTGCCGTAATAAGCTCCAGAGCGGCAGACAGTCCCGCACAGCCCGAACCGACGACAATGGCGTCATATTTTTTCATAAATACACCTCTTAAAATTCAAAATCAACAACTGCTCTGTCGGTAATAACAGAATGAACAAACTCCTTCACCTTGAGATGCTCGGGATGAGTCTGATATCCGTCGAGCGAAGCCTTGTCCTTAAAAATCGAATAAAGCGCAAGGTCATAGCCTTTTTCATTAAAATTGAAACCGACCTCAATACTGATGAGTCCGTCAATCTTACCCACGAGCGAGGTCAATCGCTTTCTGATTTCCTCCATATTGTGCTTTTTCGAATCATCGTTTTTGATGTTCCAAAAAACTATATGCTTTACCATTCCGAAAGCCTCCTTTTCCAGGATTTATTATACCAAAATTCGGTAAAAAGTCAATAAATATTTACAACGAAACAAGTAAATTTATTTCTTGCAGGTGAATAAAGCGCACGCATTCTGTAAATCATTGTATTAGGTCTTTTAAAGAAACAAAGGAGGCTTCCGAATGAAAAAGATCATTTCTGTTTTTACGGTCATTGCTCTTGCCCTTGCGCTGACTTCGTGCGGCGGCAAAAGTGATGAGAATAAGAACAACGCAAAAGCCGATAATTCGGTTTATTTTCTGAATTTCAAGCCCGAAAGTGCCGATATTTACAAAGAAATCGCACAGAAATACGAGGCTGAAACCGGCGTAAAGGTCAAGGTTGTTACGGCAGCAAGCAACACTTACGAAACAACGCTGAAATCCGAAATCGCCAAATCAGACGCTCCGACAATTTTTCAGATAAACGGTCCTGTCGGTTATCAGTCATGGTCGGGCTACTGTCTTGACCTCAGCGACACCAAGCTTTACGGCTACCTCAGCGACAAGGAGCTCGCAATAAAAAACGAGAACGGTGTTTTCGGTATTCCATACGTTGTTGAGGGCTACGGAATAATCTACAACAACGCGATAACGGAAAAATATTTTGCGCTGAAGGACAAAGCGGTCAGCATCTCAAAAGCCGAAGAAATCACGAGCTTTAGGCTTCTCAAAGAGGTAGTCGAGGATATGACAAAGCACAAGGAGGAGCTCGGAATCGAGGGCGTTTTTGCCTCAACCTCCATGTCCGGCGGAGAGCAATGGCGTTGGACGACGCATCTTCTCAATATGCCGATATACTATGAGATGAAAGAAAAAAGTGACGATTCCGCAGTTGTGACCGCGTACAATGCAAAAACAATTGATTTCAAATATTCCGATAATTTCAAAAATATTTTTGACCTTTATGTAAACAACTCAACCACGGAAAAGGGTCTGCTGTCGGGCAAGTCCGTTGAAAACTCGATGGCTGAATTTGCTCTCGGAAAGGCAGCCATGGTGCAGAACGGCAACTGGGCGTGGGAGCAGATTTCCACAGTCAGCGGCAACACCGTAAAAGCGGACGACATCAAGTATCTCCCGCTATATATCGGAGTAGACGGCGAAGAGAAACAGGGCTTGTGCATAGGAACGGAGAACTACTTTGCAATCAACAAAAACGTCTCTGAAGAAAAGCAGAAAGCATCAATCGAATTTCTCGAATGGCTTTTCTCAAGCGATACGGGCAAGGACTATGTCGTCAACAAGCTCAAGTTTATTTCTCCGTTCAATACCTTTGAGGACAGCGAAAAACCCGACGATCCGCTTGCAAAAGAGGTTATTTCATGGATGGAAAAGGATAAGACGACAGTTGAATGGGCATTCAACTCCTTTCCCGGTCTTGAGTTCAAGGATGAGGTCGGCAACGCCCTGCTCGAATATGTACAGGGTTCAAAAAGCTGGGAAGACGTAAAAGCAACAACAATTAACAGCTGGAAAACAGCAAGAGAATAAACAAGGAGAGGATAATTTGGCACTGAAAAAATGGTTTCCTGTTTTTGTTTTACCCACATTGGCAGCTTTTATAATTGTATTTGCCGTGCCGTTTATCCTCGGTCTGGGTCTCTCATTCACTGAATTTACGACGGTGCTTGATGCAAGGTGGGTTGCTTTCGAGAATTATATCAAGGCATTTTCCAACCGCGATTTTCTCAATGCTCTTTGGTTTACAACCAAATTTGCGGTCGTGTCGGTAATCACGATAAACGTAATTTCATTTGTTCTTGCGTCGCTTCTGACGAAGGGTCTAA
The DNA here is from genome assembly GCA_963616775.1 of Eggerthellaceae bacterium. Classification (GTDB taxonomy): domain Bacteria; phylum Bacillota; class Clostridia; order Oscillospirales; family Acutalibacteraceae; genus CAG-488. Next base: position 43,054 of record CAVELL010000010.1, read on the forward strand.
AAGGAACAAATATTTTCCGAACGGTATTTTTTATGCCTAACCTTATCGGCGGAATTGTTCTCGGTTATATCTGGCAGCTCATTATAAACGGAGTGCTGCAGAGCTTCGGCGTCACAATTACCTACGACGCAAAATACGGATTCTGGGGACTTGTGTTTATGATGAACTGGCAGCTCATCGGGTATATGATGATTATTTACATTGCCGGAATACAGAACATTCCGTCCGATCTTCAGGACGCGTCCAAGGTTGACGGTGCAAACCGACGTCAGACATTAAGGCACGTCACGATTCCGCTTGTTATGCCGAGTGTAACAATCTGTCTCTTTCTCACGATCACCAATTCCTTTAAGCTGTTCGACCAGAACCTTGCCTTGACGGCAGGTGCGCCTTCGAAGCAAACCGCAATGCTTGCGCTTGATATCTACAACACCTTTTACGGCAAAATCGGCCGGGAGGGCGTCGGTCAGGCAAAAGCGGTTATATTCTTCATCATAGTTGCAATCATATCGTTCGCACAGCTCATTCTTACGCGCAGGAAAGAGGTGGAGCAATGAGCGGAGTAACCATAAAAAAAGTCATAAATACGCTGCTTTATATCCTGCTGATATGTGTCGGAGCCGCCTTTCTTGCGCCGATATTCATTGTTCTCTTCAATTCGTTTAAAGGGAAATTCCATATCAGCGACGCACCGTTCACTCTGCCGAATGCGGAAACCTTTGCCGGACTTGAAAACTACATCGGCGGCATACAGAAAACAGGGTTTTTCTCTGCCTTCGGCTGGTCTCTTTTCATCACGTTTTTTTCCGTCGTCGCAATTGTGCTCTTTACTTCCATGACAGCGTGGTACATTGTCAGGGTAAAAAACAAATTTACAAAATTTCTTTATTATATGTTTGTTTTTTCGATGATCGTTCCGTTCCAGATGGTTATGTTCACAATGACCAAGACCGTCTCCGAGCTCAATCTCGACTCGCCGTGGGGGCTTATCCTCGTGTACCTCGGCTTCGGCGCGGGACTGGCGGTGTTTATGTTCAGCGGATTTGTAAAATCCGTTCCGCTTGAAATTGAGGAAGCAGCAATGATTGACGGCTGCAGTCCCCTGCAAACGTTTTTTTATGTGGTTTTCCCGATAATGAAGCCGACAGCGATAACTGTCGCCATACTTGATGCGATGTGGATATGGAACGATTATCTGCTCCCCTATCTGCTTATCGGAAGCGAATACAAAACAATACCGATAGCGGTTCAATATCTCCGCGGCGGCTACGGCTCGGTTGACATGGGTGCCATGATGGCTATGCTCGTGCTCTCAATCATTCCGATTGTCGTGTTCTATTTGTCGTGTCAGAAATATATCATCAGAGGCATCGTTGCGGGAGCCGTGAAAGGATAAATATGGCAAGCATAAATTTGAAAAATGTATATAAAATTTTTGACGACGGTACAACCGCCGTCAATGACTTCAATCTCGAAATAAATGACAGGGAATTTATAATTCTCGTCGGTCCGTCGGGCTGCGGAAAATCGACAACCTTGCGGATGATTGCCGGACTGGAGGACATTACAAGGGGCGAGCTGAAAATCGGTGACCGTGTTGTAAATGATGTTGCGCCCAAGGACAGGGACATCGCTATGGTCTTTCAAAGCTATGCCCTTTATCCCCACATGACGGTCTATAAAAATATGGCATTCGGATTGGAATTGAGAAAGGTTCCGAAGGACGAAATCGACAGCCGCGTGCGCGAGGCGGCAAGGGTGCTCGACATCGAGCATTTGCTCAGGCGCAAGCCCAAAGCCCTTTCGGGAGGTCAGCGTCAGCGTGTCGCACTCGGCAGAGCAATGGTGCGCTCACCCTCGGTGTTTCTGCTTGATGAGCCTCTCTCTAACCTTGACGCAAAGCTGAGAACAACCATGCGGACGGAAATCAAAAAGCTGCATCAGAGACTTGAAACCACATTTATTTATGTCACGCACGACCAGACCGAGGCGATGACGATGGGCGACCGCATCGTTGTTATGAAGGACGGAGTCATACAGCAGGTTGACACGCCGCAAAATCTTTACAGACATCCATACAATATGTTTGTTGCCGGCTTCATCGGCTCGCCGCAAATGAATTTTCTCGATGCGAGCGTCTCGGTCAGAGACGAAGAGGTTTTTCTCGTGCTTGCAAACGACGAGTTGAACGTGACAAACGCCTTTTCGGGCAATGACGCCGTCGCATCATACAACGGAAAAAATATCAAGGTAGGTATACGTCCGGAGGACATCACCGTTGACGGAACATTTCTTTCGGAGAACCCGGACAAGGTCATCACCGCTGGGCTCGAGGTAAGCGAAATGACGGGAAGTCAAAGCTTTCTGTATCTTGACTATGCCGGTCAAAGACTTGTTGCCGGTGTTCCTGCCGAAGCCTCCGTCAACAAAAATGTCGAAATCGGCATACTTACAGAGAGACTTCACCTTTTTGACCCGAATACGACAACAAATATTATAAAATGAATTGTCCCGAAAAGACCTGTAAATCTTTTCGGGATAATTTTATTGTATTCTTATACGTTTGATTTGCTTACGCTTCCCGTTGAAATGGAAAGAACAATAAGTGCGTCGGTGGAATTAACCTTGTTGTCGTTATTGAGGTCGCCTGCTTTGAGCTGAGTAGCATTAAAGGTTATAAGACCCGTTGTGTAACGAAGAATATCAAGTGCATCCGCCGAATTTATCTTCTTGTCGCTGTTGACATCACCGAGGGTGTATGTCGGTGCGGGCGTGGGCTTGGTAAACGTAGTGTTCTTGAATGTCGGCCAGTATTCGTCTCTTGCGATTCTGCCTCTGTTCTGAGACTTTTCGGTTTTGTTTGCCGGACGCTCAAAATAATAGCACCAGTCATAGCCCGCATCGTAGGCACCCTGAGCCGAGTTCGAAACATCCTTAAGCTTATCGAGTATATAGCCTGTGTCGCTCTTATTGTTTGAAAGCTCATATTTAAGGAAATAAAGCTGACCGTCAAGCGATTTCCACGAATATCCGTTCTTGTTGCAATAGTTTCTGAGATTGTCAAATCTTGAGGTGTTCCACTGGCAGATACCGTAGCTCGAGCCGCCGTCACCGTAAAGATTAGGATTAAAATCCGACTCCATCTCGATGTTTGCAAGCACGCCGCACGCCGCAGCGTTATTAAGACCGAGCTCCTTAACGCAGAACTCGAAAATCGTCTTTGCATTTTCGGAAACCGCACCTGCCGTAAAAGGTATGCAGCATACAACCATAACTATGCTGAGAAAAACAAGTGCCGTTCTTTTTATAGGGTTGATTTTTTTCATAAATAACCGTCCTTCAAAGTTTTTCGACACCTATATTTATATCACTAAAATGTTACATCTATATGACTTTTTTGTGAATGTTGTAACTTTTTGTAACTAATTGCAAACATTTTTAGGGTTATTGTTTTATTTTGGAAATATATTAAGTGATTTTTTGATAGACAAACGAAAAATCGACGTGTTCGGCTTTTAATCCGAACACGTCAACCTTATCTTCACGCTTTATATAAGTCTGAATGTCTTTACCTCATGCGGTTTCATCGAGAATGTAAAGCTTCCGTTTTCACACGGTATTTCCGTCTCGTCGCACTCCATGAGATTACATTCAACAACCCTTGAACAATCAAGATCGAACGATACTCCTACCGTGCAATGACGGGTTTCCGCCTCATACATTCTGACGATAACTCCCCTGCCGTCCTGAGCAGGCTTGAGTGCATCAAGAATAACACTTTCGCCGTCAATGTGAGCGTATGAATGACCCGTGCTGTCTCCGCCGCTTGCAGCTGCAAATTCGCCCTCGAGCCTTATGTTCTCCTGAAATCCGAGCTTCACGGTATCGGCATCGCGCCATGTTCCCTTGTGCGGATAGAACGAATATCTGAACGTATTGACGCCGAGATCGCCTTTCGGATCCGGAACAATCGGTCCGCGCATAAGTGTAATTTTCATCACATTGTCGTGGACATTGTAGCCGTACTTGCAGTCGTTAATGATGCTTGCGCCATAGCCTCCCTCGGAAAGGTCTGCCCATTTGTGAGCGCAGAACTCAAACTTTGCTTGGTCGTAACTCGTGTTGTAATGGGTCGGATATTCGGCTGCACCGTGTGCAACCTCACAGCTTACACTTCTGCTTCTGATATTCACGGGGAACGCTGCTTTGAGAACCTTTTCCCTCTCGTACCAGTCAACTGTCGTATCAAAATCGACCGTCGGCTTATCCTTTTCAAGTATTATATCCTGAGTAATTGTTGACTTGTTAAACCGTCTGACAACGCGAATCACGCCCCTGAGCGGTGATTCTTCGACTACCTCTATGCTCTGAGCATCACGAAGCTCCCAGAATTTCATCTGATAGTCAAATTCAAGATTCCACGCGCTCTCGTGAATCGGCTTGTCGTGCGAAATGGTCAAAAGATTTCCCTTGTCGGTGAGTATCTGTCTGCCTGTCGATTTGTCATAGACAGCGTCAAGCAGTCCGTTATCATCAATAACAACCCTCAGATACTTGTTTTCAAGCAGGTTCTTCGTTACCTTTACATTGTCGCTTTCCGCCGTCTCATCACAGAGAGTGAAAACACCGTAGCCTAATGCGGGAACGGAATCGGCAAGAAATTCAATAAATATTTTGCCGTCCTCCTCATAGCTTTTGCTTATGAGAAGCTTGCCGTCGCTGTTCTTTATTCCTTTTACCCTGTAAGGTATCTCGACCTTGACGATACCCTTTGTCTCCCAGTTGAGCATATTCCAGACAATTACCGAATCGTCCTTTACCTTGACGCCGCCGAGCACCTTATCCTTACCCATACGCACGAGACTGCCGCCGAGCTCGCGCAGTTCGCCGTATTCCTTGCGTGTGTTTTCCATTGCCTCGTGAATTGAGGTGCCCGGAAGAATGTCGTGAAACTGATTTATCAGCAGGATTTTCCACGCTTTTTCCATATCCTCGGCAGGATAATCTCCGCCGATGAGATTGAGAATTTCGGCGTTTCTCATCATATATTCGCCGCGTCGGTTATTCTTCTTAATAAATGCCTGGCTCGTAAAGGTTCCGCGGTGATTCTCGTAATAGAGCTCGCCGTCCCAAACGGGAAGCTTGTCAAAATCCTTATCAATAGAATGGAAAAATTCGGAAACTTTTCCGTTTCTTGTCTTTGGAATGCCGGGCAGCTTTTCAAGACGCTTACCCGTTTCAACCTGCTTAAAGGTGCATCCGCCGCCGCCGTCACCGTAGCCGAACATTCCGCACGAAACGTCAACCAGTCCGTTCTGACGGTTGTTTTTACGCAATCCGGTAACATATTCTGCATCAAATTCACTCTGATACGGCTTTTTGCAAAGATAAGCCAATATCTCATCGCCGCTGTGCGAACGCCAGCGAAACACACTGTGAGGAAATTCGTTTGTGTCGTTGAAAAAGAGCTTTGAAGTCATAAAGTACTTCATTCCCGAACGCTTTATAATCTGCGGCAGAGCCCACGTAAAGCCGAAGCAGTCGGGCAGCCAATAAATATCGGAGGAAACGCCGAACTCTTTCATAAAGAACTCACGTCCGTAAAGAAGCTGACGTATCAGCGACTCACCGCTTGCAATGTTTGTGTCCGCTTCTACCCACGCATTGCCGACAATTTCCCATTGTCCGTTTTTGACCTTTTCTTTGACTCTCTCGAAAATATCGGGATAGTGTTTTTTCATAAAGTCATAGAGAACAGCCTGACTCTGAGTAAATTTGAAGTCGGGATAGTTATCCATAAGCGCAAGATTGTTTGAGAATGTTCTTGCGGTTTTTCTCGTTATCTCCTTGACCGTCCACAGCCATGCAACGTCGAGATGACTGTGACCTGCCATAATTATTTCACCCGGGGAAGAGTAGTTAATCTTTTCGATTTCCCCCCAAAGAATGTTCACCGCGCTCGGCACAGAGGCTATAAAGGCTTCGCCGCCGAGGTCAAAATCAAGCTGATGAACCGAGTCGTCTATCGCGTTGAAAAGCCTTGTTTTGACGTAAGGATCCTCGCAGTTTTCATAAGCGTCCCATGCCGTTGAAATATCGAACCAGTAGCTTTCCGTGAGCCTGTCGACAATGGTAAGCTCCGCCTGCTTGAGCATATATTCCATATATTTTGCGCCCGCTCTTGCAAAATCGCAGAAGCCCGCGCAGTCGACCGCGCCTTCAACCTGAATATGCAGCTTTTCGCCCGGTTTAAGACCGTCCTTGAAAAGAATCTCCTTGCGGTGTACCCAGCCCGAATTTTCACGCGAGCTGACAGCACCGACAATCTTTCCGTTTATTCTCACGAGAGCCTCACCGCCGAAATCAACGGTGAGATATACCTTTTTGCCCTCAAAGCTGTCAGGCACCGTGACATCTGCTTCAAAATATCTCGTCTCATCGTAACCTACTTTCCAGCGGTCGCCGAGATACATACAAACGGGCGGATTATCGTCAAGAACTATGTTGTTCGGACTGACGTGCATACCCGTGTAGCTTTTCCACGAGTTTATTTCAAGGCGATCCGTCACGCAATACGGCTCAATCTGTTTAATTTGGTTATGTAATACTTTCGGATTTAATGTATGCATTTTTTTGTTCCTTTCTTTGGTGGAAGTTAATTATATATAATTCTGAAATTATGTGCTGTACCGAAAAAAGTCTGCTTATTGTGTTTGGCAAAATTTTACCAAGGCTCCCCTTGAGGACAATGTCATTAACTTAAGAGGAAGGCTGATTAAATTCAGCACAAAAAACAAATTCGTCAGTCTTTCTCGGGTCGATGTGGGCAGAAGCCTTGCCGGTCTCCCCTTATTGTAAGAACCGCTTGCGGTGGAAGGGATAAGGAATAAAAGCAGATTGAGTTGTTCTTAAATGTTGTTCTCAAATCCCCACCGTCGCTCACGCGACACCTCCCCTTGCTTCAATGGGAGGCAGAAGATAGACTATAGATGTTAGATGATGTTATGGGAAAAAGCAGCACTTAATTTTTCGCAGGTCTAAAATCTACAATCTAAAATCTAAAGTCTATCTTGTCCTTGACCCAAGACTTTTTGACTGACAACCTTGAGCTAATGACATTGCCTTGAGGGAAAGGCTGATGAATGTCGGCAGAAATCTTACCTATAACACTCCACGACATCTGCGTTTCCGCTGACGGTAAATTTACCCTCTGCGGCAACGGGAATGAAGAAATAGTCGCCTTTCTTCACGTCATTTTCGTATCCGTCACCCGTGAGTCTGCCCTCGCCCTCGGTGACAACATAAACAGCCGCACCCTTGCTCAGCTTAAAGCTTCCGCCGCCGAGCTCGATTTTCCTGACGGAAAAGCTTGTTGTCATTCTCTCGTCAATAAGTGAGTAATAATTCATTCCGCTTTCGCTGTCGATAAGAACAGGGGTAATCGGGGCAGGATATTTCATTCCGACATCAAAGCATTCAAGAGCTCTTTTCTTGTCAATTCCGAGATACATTTCATTGTCGCTGAGTCTGTAATCGCCGCACCAACGCTCCGGCTGTATCGTGAAATCCGACGGCTCCTGAACCTCAAGAAGCAAACAGCCCGCACCGATGGCGTGCACCATCTTTGCCGGAATATAGATAACGTCGCCCGGCTTAACATCAAACGACTCAAGCAAATCCTCCATAGCAGTCTTGCTGTTTTCGCTCTCCTCAATCGCCCTTTCAAACTGCTCCATTGTCACGCCGTCCTTAAAGCCATAGAACACCTTTCCGCCCGGACGGGTCGCAAGAATATACCAGCTTTCCTCCTTGCCGTATGACGAATTGAAGTATTTACGCGAAAAAGACTTGTCGGGATGAGCCTGAACGGGCAGACGGATCGCGCTGTCGAGTATCTTGGTAAGCACGCCGAGATCGTCTCTGTCGCCTATCATCTGCTCCTTGTATTTTTCAAGGGCATCATTGAGATAGATATCCTCACCTCTGATTTTTGAAACGCCTTCATACTCGTCCGTGCTTCCGTCGTTGAGCGCGTGTACACTTGAAACAACCCACTCTTCGGGATAGTTTCCGTCCTCCGAGTCATCCGAAAAAAAATCGGCAAACAGCTTTCCGCCCTTATAGACGCGGAAAACTCGGTTCTTCTCAAAGAACACGGGATAATCGTAAAACATTCTAAAACTCCTTTCAACCATAGCTAATCAGCTTTCTTGCACTTTCAAGATCGGGATATATTCCTCCGCCTGCCATTGCGGAAAGTGCGGCACCGTAAGCCGCCTCCTCCTTGCAGAGAGGAATCTTTATCGTGCGTCCGAACATTCGGGAGGTCACTCTTCTGAGAGCAGCGTTCTTCCTGATGCCGTTGCCCGAACAGACAATGCTTTCACATTCTCTGCCGATTTTTTTATACAGTTCATAAAGCTCCGACGACATTCCGACAACGGTCGAAAGCAGGATATCTTCGGGCGTAAAATTATTCTCGTCAAGTCCGGAATAAGAACCCCTGAGCGACGGATCACTCCGTGTTCCGCAGAACCTCGTATCCGCAGTAACAGATGTTGTTTCTTTTGTTTCAAGTGCCCTGTCTATCGCGGCATAAATGCTTTCGGGCTTTTCTCCCGTGGCAAGCTCGGCACACATTGAAACAAACCTTGACGCAATCGCAAATGCCCTGCCTCCGCAGAGCGCACAGCCTGCCAGAAGAAATTTTCCGTCGATGAACGGTCTTGCCTCAATACCGTCGGGAGCATCGGGAGAATCGCTTATAACCGAGATTTGCGAGCCTGTGCCGAAATTCAGAAGTGCGCCGCCGTCATCACAAACCGAACCGATAAAGCTCGCCTGATTGTCGCCCAAAGCGACCGTGACGGGAACACCGTTGTATTCGCCGACAATTTCAAGCGAATCCGTCACGCGAGGAAGACGATCGTAATCAACCGTAAATTTTTTATTTTTAATATCGAAAAGTCCGAGTGACGCCGCATTGGTTACGTGCATAAGCGGCTCCCTTGTGCCGCAAAGGCGCATCGCAGCATAATCACCGACAGTCATTATATGCTTTGCATTTTCGGGAACAAGTCCGTTCTCCCTGTTGCAGAAGTCGGAAACCAGTCCGTAACCCGTATACGAGCTCAGGTATTCGGCGTATGTCAGCCCGTCCTTGTATTCCAGATTTCCTCTTTCGTCCTGCCAGGTATACAGCGGTGAAACAGCCGCGCCGTTTCCGTCGGCGTAGAGAACTCCGTGCATCTGGTTGGATATTCCGATCGCCTTTGTGTCGGCAGTGAAAAGCTTTTCGGTAATGCCGAGGACAATGTTCATTATCCTGTCAACATTCTGAATACGCTCATACGGCTTATCGGTCTTAATAAACGAATCATTTTCGACATTAACACAGTCAAGCAGCTTTCCCGTTTCACAGTCAACGGAAATTCCGCAAATTCCGGTCGTGCCGATATCAATTCCGAGTGAGTTCATCGGAGGACTCCTTTCAGAACAATGTTAAGAGATAGGCTTCCCATCGGAGGGGAAGCTGTCGCGTAAGCAACTGATATTGTTCACCTTTTTATCCCAAATTCGCCGACTTAGGATCGAGACGGCGTATAATATCCTGCTGAATCGCAGGTGAAAGATCAAGGAAATTGACAAAGGTTCCGTGGATTCTCATAATATAAACACCGCTCGGCGCATATTTTTCGGGTTCGTCGAGAACCTTTCTGAGTATCTCTGCCGTGGTGACGTTGACGTAGAGATAGAACGGTGAAACGCCCTCTTTGAGAGGATTGAAGAAAAGAGGATTGACAATCTTGTCCCTGAACTCCAAGCCCTTGTCCTCGTAGGTTTCACCCTTAAAGTATTTCGGGTCAACGCCGAGGTGCGATGCATAACCGCCGTTGAACTTATCAAACGGCATCTTCATATTTGAGAGAACACGGAAGCCGAGTCCGTTCTCCGCACTTCCGTAGAGAGGATCAACACCGTAGTTGAGCATATCGCGGCTCTTTCTGCCGTCCGGAGTTGCGCCGACCCAGTAGCCGTAAAGCAGATGGGTTGACGGTGTGCTGAAATCAGGTCTGAACGGGTTGCCGAGATAGTTCTTTTCGTTTGCGACGATGTCGGCAACCTTTGAGGCAATCTCGCCCGCCTCGTTGTCTACCTTTTCAATATTATTGCCGAATTTATCAGCACTGAGTAAGAAATCGCGGAGCTCCTCATAACCGACAAAATCGGCTTTGAGCGCAGGAATAAGCTTTTCTGCGTCCTGCGGACGTTCGCGGAGAAGTCTGTCGATCGCGCTGAAGCTGTCCGCAACAACGCTTGTTCCGTGTATCAGACAGCCGCTTCCGTTGTATTTGGTGCCCTGTCGGTGTATGTCTCTTGCGTCAATACCGTTGTTCTGTCCGCCCATAAAACAGGAAAGGAACGGTACCCGCTGGGTTGAAATCGCTTCGGACGCGCCGTTTGCAGACCTTGCCATTTCGTGAGCAAAGAATTTAACGTTCTTGTAGAACTCCTCTCTTATATTTTCAAGGGAAGCCTTTGGGACATCGGCAAGCTTTTCGCCCGTGATAAGCGAATAGCCGCCCGTCAGCGTCATTTCGAGTATTTTCGGAAGATTGAACCAGCTATTCGTCGTGTTGGCATTGTCCCGACCCATAATCAAGGGCTCCTGACAGCCGGCAATCGCTATATCGGGAAGATCCTCACGGTCAATTCCGTGTGCGCCGAGCGTCTCAAAAAGAGCGTCATCGTTGAACATTGACGGCGTCAGCACACCGGGAGAGAAAAAGAATTTGCCGAGCTCACGGTAGAGCTTTTCCGGAGTATTCTTATGGAGCTTGACCGAAAGAATCGGCTGCGGCAGATTCATATCATAATATGCGTCAAGAAGAGCGTAGGTGGTCGGATTGGTAAGATCGCTGCCGCAAAGGTCGCGTCCGCTGATAATTATATTCTGAGAAATTGCCCAGCTTCTGTCGGCGACGTTGAAGAAAACAAGGAAATGCTTGAACAGAGCCGCCGTTTCGTCGCGGCTGAGTCCGTTTCTGTACGGCTCAAAGATTCTGTCGGCGTTTCCGACGGAGAACGCAAACGGATTCGGTGCCTGCTCAAGGCACATCATTTGCCACATTATTATAAACGACTGGATAGCTTCATAGAGATTCTCCGCTCCGTCATGCGGAACCTTGGCAAGAGTATCTGCCATGAGATTAAACTGTGATTTTTTAGGCTCGGGAAGCGTCTCCGCCTTTTCCCGTGCCAGCTTTTCATATCTTTCCGCAAGCAGACACGCCGCCTCAAGGGCAATCACAAATGCCTTGTAGCCGTTGCCCTCCTTACCGCTCATTTCGTCGATAAGTGCTTTAAGACCGTGGCGAAGCGCAAAGCGGAAATCGGGAATCAGATGTCCCGTAACCTGCTCAAAGAAGTAGATAACCTCCTTGGTGTAGCTTTCGCTCTCGGCATAAACCGCTTTCAGCTTTTCGGCATATTCCGTTTTAAGAAACTCTCCCTTGGCTTTCTTTATTCTTTCCTCGGTGAACTCATCGTTGGGCACAATATCGCCGAAAACTGCGGCAGGATCGCAGTAACCCGCGAACTCCTCCACCTTAAAGGACGGATTTATAAGCGCGTAGCTTCTTGCAAACGAGTCGTCCTGAGTGCCTGCAAAAATCTGCTCGTCGTCAAGATCAATCGGAATAGTTTTAACAATTTCCCTGAGAATAACGGCTTTCTTAACTTCCTCGTCCAAATCGGAAAGAGAATCGTAGATTTCAAGCTCCTTTTCCTTTGCAATGAACCAGCCGTCAAGTCTCTGCTTTGCCCTTTCGTGTTTGAAAAGCAATTTTGCTTTTTCGGTTACGGCATCGGGCGTATAGATATCAAATATCATTAAAAAACCTCCTTGTAAAAGCTGCAAATCAGGTTGTTACGAATTTTATACCGTCGTCTTCAAGTCTTTTTCTGAAAGAGCATATCTGCTCCTCGGTAACAAAGCCGTCCTTTATTGTATACTCCTGCGTCCACTTGCACTTGCCGTATTCATGATAAGCAAGTATTTCCACAACAGTGTTGTTCATATTCATCCTTGAAAACAGTCGTGCAAAAGGCTCGGGATCCGTATTAACACGGTTTATCAGCGGGATTCTGACGTGAAGCTGCCTGCGACAGGAAGAAAGCTTTATAAGGTTTTCCACCGTAGCTTTATTGCTGTGCGAAACATATTTTTTATGTATTTCATCATCGGGCTCTTTCATATCAACTATCATATAGTCGATAAATTCCGACATTTCACAGAGCCTCGGGCTTGAACCGTTGGTTTCTATCGCCGTATTTATTCCTGCAGTCTTCAGCTTTTTCAAGACCTGCAAGAGCTCGTCTGCCTGCAAGGTCGGCTCTCCGCCGGTAAAGGTAACTCCTCCGCCGTCAAAAAACATCATACGGCTTCGCATAACCTCTTCGAAAAGCTCGTCGGGGGTAACAGTCTGTGCCTTTTCCGAATCCAAGGGCATACTCTCCGGGTTTGAACACCATTTGCATCTGAAATTGCATCCCTGAAGATGATAAACCAGACGATTCCCCGGTCCGTCCTGAGAATAATTGAATCCTTTTTGTAAAATCTTCATAAAAAGCCCCCACATTTCAACAAAAATATCGTACCATACTTTTAAAGTCATTTCAACACAAAAAATTTTTTCAGCAAATACACAAAAACCGCCTGTAAAGATATGGTTAAAAAGACTAAAAACGCAGTTAATTATGGTCATTGTATTATTTGCGTTGACTTTTCTTTTTAAAACAAATATAATTAGGTAAAATCATAAGAAGAAGTGCAGATATTTCATTACGGACATTTTTTACCGAAAACGGTGAAGCGATGCGGTGACAAATTGTTCGCTTTTTCGACTTTTTGACAATAAACGGGTTTTGGTTCAGTCGGCAGGCTTGTAGGCGGTGATTGATATGCTTTTAACGGTAGATATCGGCAATACCAATATTACGATGGGAATTTTCAAAGGAGACAGTCTCCTTTTCACATCGCGTCTTGCGACGGACAGAAAAAGAACGAGTGACCAGTATTCCGTTGAGCTTCTGAACATTTTTAAGCTTCATGCCGCAGGCTGTGACGGCTTCAAGGGTGCAATCATCAGCAGTGTCGTTCCGGAGGTGACCGACGCCGTAACGCGTGCGGTGGAGACTGTTCTCGGAGTCACGCCGACAGTGCTCGCCTCCGATATCGGAACGGGACTTAAAATTGTCAACGGCATCAGCGGTCAGGTCGGTGCCGACCTCGCCGTCGTATCTGTAGCGGCAATCGACAAATATCCTCTGCCCTGCTTCATCATTGACCTCGGCACGGCAACAAAAATCATTCTTCTTGATGAGGACGGAATGTTCCGTGGCTGTACGATATCCGCAGGAGTCGGTATTTCGCTCGAGGCTCTTGCCGGTAAAACTTCTCAGCTTCCGGCAGTCAGTCTCAAGGCACCCGCAAGCTCAATCGGAACCAACACGGTGGACTGTATGAAATCCGGAACGGTTTTCGGCACAGCCGCAATGCTTGACGGACTGACGGCAAGAATGGAAAAGGATTTCGGGAAAGAGGTTCGCACCACCGTTGCAACAGGCGGACTTGCCAGAGAAATCGTTAAAAACTGCACTCGTGAAATAATTTATGATAAGGATCTTATTCTTGACGGATTGAAGAATATTTACAACAGACAGAAAGGTCATAAAAATGGAAATCAAAGATGATAAAGCTAAACGATATATTTCCGTGTCGGTGCTCGCTGCGGTCATAATCATTATGTCATTTACGCCTCTCGGCTATTTCAAAACCGAGTATGCTTCGCTGACACTTCTTCCGATTCCGGTCGTTATCGGTGCGATACTTTACGGACCGTATTACGGCACACTTCTCGGATTGGTGTTCGGCGTTTCGAGCTTTATCCACTGCTTCGGTGACAGCTATACATTCGGTGCCGAGCTTATCAAAATCAATCCCGTATTCACGGCTGCGGTATGCATAGTGCCCCGTGTTCTCATGGGACTCTGCTCCGGTTGGATGCACATTTTCTTCAGCCGCAACTGCTCACCTGTTTTTGCTAACCTTGTCACCTCATTCGGCGGCGGATTCCTCAACACGTTATTCTTTGTGACCGCGCTCCTTTTGTGCTTCTACTCCAGCGACTACATACGATCCCTCGGCAAATCGTTGGCAGGCATTATCGGAACGCTCATAACCTTCAACTCATCAATCGAGTGGATAACCTGTACGGTTATCGGAACACTGTTTATAAGCATAAGAAGCAAAATACGGGCAAAAAATAATAAAGTATCGGAATAGTTCGACGGTAAATTTGTTTTACTTGACTTTTTTTCGATATAATGTTATCATTCTTCCAACGGCTGTGATAAAGAGGATCGAAGCAAAGCCTCGCAGAGAGTCGGCGGCAGGTGTAAGCCGACGGTGTAGCTTCAGGTATCTATGGCTTTTGAGCCGGAGGTCTGAACCGACAGTAGGGTCTCCCGTTTGCCGCGTTAAGGCGTCGAGTGGTATTCCTTTCGGAAATACAAATTGAGTGGTACCGCGGGTTAATTCTCGTCTCAAAGTATAATGCTTTGAGGCGTTTTTTATTTGTTATCGTTGGCTGTTTTTTCGTCGGAAACGCCAAAAACTATCTCAACGATAAAGCTTTAAATTATGACAATAATAAACAGAGGAGGATATACAATGAGTAAAGGAAAATTTTATATTACGACCGCCATTGCATACACGTCGCGCAAGCCGCACATCGGCAACAGCTACGAGATTGTTATGACGGACGCAATCGCAAGATACAAGCGTTTGCAGGGCTACGACGTTTTCTTCCAGACCGGCACGGATGAGCACGGTCAAAAGATTGAGGAAATCGCCGCCGCCGAGGGCGTCACGCCCAAGCAGCACGTTGACAGGGTTGCAGGAGAAATCAAAGAAATCTGCGACCTGCTCAACACCACATACGACAAATTCATCAGAACGACCGACCCCGACCACGAAAGGGTCATACAGAAAATCTTTAAGAAGCTTTATGACCAAGGAGATATCTACAAAGGACACTACGAAGGAATGTACTGCACACCGTGCGAGTCCTTCTGGACGGAATCCCAGCTCGTTGACGGCAAGTGCCCCGACTGCGGCAGAGAGGTTAAGCCCGCACGCGAAGAGGCATATTTCCTGAAGCTTTCAAAATATCAGAAACAGCTCGAAGAGTACATCGAGAGCAACGAGAGCTTCATTTATCCCGAAAGCAGAAAGAAAGAAATGCTCAACAACTTCATTAAGCCCGGTCTTCAGGATCTCTGCGTTTCGCGTACATCCTTCAAGTGGGGTATTCCCGTTGACTTTGACCCGAAGCACGTTGTTTATGTCTGGCTTGACGCGCTGGCAAACTACATTACGGGAATCGGCTACGATCCCGACGGTTCGAGTGAGCAATACAAGAAATACTGGCCTGCCGACGTTCATATAATCGGCAAGGATATTGTTCGTTTTCACACGATTTACTGGCCGATTATGCTTATGGCTCTCGGTGAGCCGCTTCCGAAGCAGGTATTCGGTCATCCGTGGCTCCTTTTCGGCACAGACAAGATGTCAAAGTCAAGGGGCAACGTAATCTATGCCGACGACCTTGTTGAGCTATTCGGCGTTGACGCGGTCAGATACTACCTGCTTGCCGAAATGCCATACGCTTCGGACGGTTCAATCACTTACGAAAATATGATTGAACGTTACAATGCCGACCTTGCGAACACGCTCGGCAACCTCGTCAACCGTACCATAGCGATGACAAACAAATACTTTGAAGGCGTTGTTCAGCCGGGCAACGTAAACGAGGAGCCCGATGACGAGCTCAAGACTCTTGCCGTTGAAACCGTCGGCAAGGTTGACAAGCTTCTTTCCGAATACAGAGTCAGCGACACTCTCGATGCCATATTCAGTTTGGCAAAAAGATGCAACAAATACATTGACGAAACAACACCGTGGGCACTCGCTAAGGACGAAGCAAAGAAAGCACGTCTCGGAACCGTGCTCTATAATCTGCTTGAAAGCATACGCTTCATCGCAGTTCTCCTCTCCCCGTTTCTGCCGGATACGGCTGACAGGATTTTTGTTCAGCTCAACACGGACATAAAAAACTATGATTCTCTGAGCTCCTTCGGCGCATTCAAGTCAGATACAACCGTCGGCAAGGCCGAGCCGCTCTTTGCGAGAATCGACGCCAAGGAAATGTTTGAAAAGATTGAAGCAAGAGCGGAAGCCTCTCAGGAAGCCGCAAAGGAAGAAAACGCCGAGGTTGAGGAAGCGGAGGGTCTTGCAAAAATCGGAATTGACGACTTTGCAAGGGTTGAGCTTAAGGTTGCGGAAATCAAGGACTGCGAGCCTGTTAAGAAAGCCAAAAAGCTTCTCAAGCTCACACTTGACGACGGAAGCAAAACACCGCGTATTGTCGCCGGCGGCATTGCAAGGTGGTATAAGCCAGAAGACCTTATCGGTCACAAGGTAATCGTCGTTTCCAACCTCAAGCCTGCCGTACTCTGCGGAGTGGAGAGCAACGGAATGATCCTTGCCGCCGACGCAGGAGACGAAGCAAAGGTCGTTTTCGTTGACGGTATGCCGAACGGAGCAAAGATAAGATAATGTACAACAATATTTTCGACACACACGCACACTACGACGACGAAAAATTCGATGAGGACAGAGAGTCTCTTTTAGAGTCAATGCCGTCAAAGGGTGTCGTAAACATCATAAACTGCGGCTGCGACCTGCAGTCAAGCCTCAGGAGCATGGAGTACACGGAGAGATACGATTATTTTTACTGTGCGGTCGGAATACATCCGAGCAACATAACCGATGCGTCTTACGGGGAGCTTGACAAAATCAAGGAGCTGTACCGCCGCGACAAATGCGTTGCCGTCGGTGAAATCGGACTTGAATACCACTATGATTTCGTCCCCAAGGACTTGCAGCTCGACTTTTTCGAAAAGCAGCTCAGGCTGGCAAACGAGCTTGAGCTGCCCGTCATCGTTCACGACCGTGAGGCTCACGAGGACACAATGAACCTTTTGAAAAAATACAAGCCCAAGGGCGTTGTTCATTGCTTTTCCGGAAGCGTCGAGATGGCTAAAGAGGTGCTGAAGCTCGGAATGTATATCGGTCTCGGCGGAGCGGTCACATTCAAAAACGCACGCAAGCCGCTTGAGGTCGCGGAATATCTGCCGTCGGACAAGCTTCTGCTTGAAACCGACTGTCCGTATATGTCGCCTGTTCCGTTTCGCGGTCAGCGCAATTCGTCGGATCTGATTGCTTTCTCGGCGGAGAAAATTGCCGAGGTCAGGAACACCGACACTCAGCAGTTGATCAATATTGCCGCCGAAAACGCACACAGATTATTCAAAATATAATACGCAAAAAACTGTGACGAAGCACTGAAATTCGCCACAGTCTTTTTTTAGAAAATTTTGTAATTGCGCTTAAATATACTGTTTATGCTCTTGTAATATGCCGCGTCAACGGAATCTACCGTTTCCGCCGTCGTTCTGAACCGCCAGTTTTTGTCAGCCACACCGGGAATGTTCATTCTTGCGTCACTTCCGAAGCCGCACATATCCTGGAATGAAATTATCGCGGTGTCTGATACGGACTTCCAGACCGTCTCGATTATCGCACGGCAGCTTGCGGAGCGGTAGCCGCCCTCTCCCCAGTTTTCTCCCTTGAAGCCCGAATAGCTGAGTGCAAAGCGTCTTGATTTTTCGTCCGCCTCCCAAAGCCAGCCCAACAGCGTGTTGTTATCGTGAGTGCCGACATAGTTCACCGAATTTTTTACGGCGTTGTGCGGAAGATGTGATGAATCGGAGTCCTCGTCAAAGCCGAACTGGATAACCTTCATCCCCGGAAAATCCGTGTCCTCCAGAAGCTTCGCCACATCGTCGCCGAAAACTCCGAGATCCTCGGCAATGATCGGCGTGTCCGGATACTTTTCAAACACCTTGTCAAAGAGCTTCATTCCGGGACCCTTCGCCCACTCGCCTACCCTCGCCGTTTTGCTTTCGGCAGGAACCTGCCAGAAGCTTGCGAAAGCTCTGAAATGGTCGATTCTGACGATATCGTATGTGCTTATCGCCGCACCGATTCTTTCAAGCCACCAGGAATAGCCGTCCTTTTCCATTCTGTCCCAATCATAAAGCGGATTGCCCCAAAGCTGACCGTCCTTTGAAAAATAATCGGGCGGAACTCCTGCGATTTTCTGCGGTTTCAGCGTCCTGTCGTCGACAAGGAACATATCGCGGTTAGCCCACACGTCCGCACTGTCCATCGAAACATAAATCGGCATATCGCCTATGACGGCAATACCGTCGGCATTTATATGAGCCTTAATTTTTCTCCATTGGGTAAAAAACACATACTGAGTGAACTTCCAAAAAGCCGAACACTCCTCATAGTCGTATCTGTGCTTTTCGGTAAAGACCTCATACCTTGCATATTCGTCGTCCCACTCCCACCACGGCTTCATACCGTTGGCTTCCTTGAGTGCCATATACAGTGAAAAATCCGTCAGCCACTTGTTTTCCGCCTCAAAAGCCTTGATTTTTGCGGCAAGCTCTGCATCAATTCGTGAAAAAGCGCACTTGAGCAAGGTAAGTCTTTTCTCTGCGGCAAATTCATAGTCCGCCGTGTACGGACTGCCGCCGTACAGATTATCCTCAAACTCCGCTTTTGTGCAAAGTCCGTCCTCGTACAGTGCGCGCGGATCTATAAACAGGAAATTCCCCGCAAAAGCCGACGACGAACAGTACGGTGAATTTGAACCGTCAACGGGATTAAACGGAAGCACCTGCCAGTATCGGAAATCCATTTTTTTAATACTGTCAGCAAAATGTACACAGTTTGAATCAAATACGCCTATGCCGTAGTCCGACGGAAGCGACGATATATGCATCAAAACTCCTGCCGCTCTTTCTTTTAACATTCTTGTGACCATTCCTTTCGATTCGGTATGTGTTCATTTACCGTGAATTATATCATACAAAGTATTTTTTATCAATAAATAATATGGACATTAACGAAACTTGTGCTATAATATAGGAGAAAGAACGACGCAAACCCGTATTTGGGTTTAATCTGTTGTTACTAAAACAAAGGAGAAAGATTTATGAAAACAACAAAAAAGCTTTTGGCAATCCTCATCTCGGTTATAATGATTTTCGGCACAATGTGTCTCGCAGTCTCTGCCGAGGACAGCACGGTTTATATCATTTCGGGAACTGTCAACGTCACTGTAAACACCCCGATCGCCGGAGAAAAGCCGAGCATTGATTTTACAACAGACGGCAAGAACTACACGGTGACGGCTTTCACCTGGTATGATAAAAACACGGGAGCAATCCTTGACCCCGCCGGAACGGACTTTGTCTATGCCGACGGCGGCGAGTACACGGCAAAAATCACGCTCGCACCCAACGACGGCTGCGCTTTTGCCGACGATATCAGTGTAACGATAAACGGAAATGCGCCGACAGCAATGAGTTTCGATGACGGTTCCGTAACCGTTGAATACACGTTCTCCTGCGACAAGGGGGCAGGTCATTCATTTCTCAGCGGTGTTAAGAGCGTTCTGCTGACGATACTGCGTATTTTTCGCGACCTTGTCAGCAACATCATAGGATTCTGATTCAATCCGATTTAACACCGACAAAAAGACGGTATCAAGCTTTGAAAGTTTTGATACCGTCCTTTTTATATTGCAACACTTCAAAAACGCACACCTCAATTATAAGTTGTTGCCTATATGCTTCTGTTGATTTTTATCGGTCTTGCCGGCACGCCTACCGCCGTGCAGTCGGGCGGAAGATTTTTGACAACGACCGCGCCTGCCCCGACTACGGTGTTCATTCCGACAGACAAGCCCTGAATTATTTTCGAGCCCGTGCCCATTTCACAGCCCGAGCCGAGATATGTGCTGCCCGAAACATTTACTCCGGGATAAATCGTTACAAAATCATCTATTCTTGCGTCGTGGCCGACAGTCGAATTGGCGCCGATATAGATATGGCTGCCGATTTTTATGTCAAGCGTAACATAGGTGTTGGCGCAGATAATACAGCCCTCGCCGACCCGCACCCTATCCTTGCCGAAGACGGCGGCAGGATCAATAAGCGTGGCAAACTTCACGTCGGCAATGCTCTTCATTTTTTCAACAATTCGTCTTCTTACCTTTGCGCTGCCGACAGCGCAGACAAAGTATGCATCGGGATATTTACCGACAGCGGCAGTCGTTCCTATAACCTTGTATCCGTCAATATACTGTCCCTGTACTTGAATATTATCGTCAATAAAGCCGAGAATATTCCATTCCGGACTGACGGAGTTTATCCTTTCGGCAGTCCACACCGTCTCACGTCCGAGACCGCCCGAGCCGACAATTATCAGGTCTTTCATAAAGAACACTCCTTTCTTTTTCGGGGTATTTGTGTCAGTTTTCACCGAAATATCTCACACTTTTCTCAGCCGTTCTCTGAGCATCGGAGCAAGCTCGTTGAAAAGGGTTGCGGCAAGGATAAGAACCGTACCGATGGTCTGAGCTGCATCCATTCTTTCACCGAGCACGACCGCAGAAACAATAATCGCGGTAACCGGATCTATGTAGCTGAACACGGCTGTAGTCTGAGCGGGGATTTTCTGCACAGACGAAAAATAAATCATATAAGCGAATCCCGTGTGAAACACACCGACTATCAATGTAAGTATAACGGATCTGACGTTAAAATCAAAGCTTACAATGTCTTCGGTCAGAAGAACATACGGAATCATTGTTATCGCAGCAACCGATAGCTGAACAAATGTTGTTTCAACGGGAGAAAGCTCACAGACAAACTTGTTGATAACAATTACGGTGCTGTACAAGGCGGCGGCTGCAAGCCCGAGAAAAATCCCCTTGAAGCTCTTTGCTGCACCCGACACAACACCCGAAATGAGAACCGCTCCGATAACTGCGGCAATAACACTCGCTCCTTTTACCGCCGTCAAACGCTCCTTAAAAATAAACGGCGAAACCACTACAACAATCACCGGTGCCATATAGTAGCAAAGCGTTGCGACCGTGACCCCCGTGTATTTATACGCTTCAAAAAGGCATATCCAGTTAAATGCCATCACAATTCCCGACGGAATAAGAAGCTTTAGGTTTTTTGCTATTGCTTTTTTATCAAAGCCGTGCCCGCTGACAGCCATATATATTCCGATAAAAATGCTGCCTGTCAATGCCCTCGTAAATGATATAAACGACGAGGGAAAATTTATATTGTTGACAAACGGACCCAACGTGCCGAAAACAAGCATTGCGAATGCCATAAATAATTTGTCTTTGCTATTTGAGTGTGACAATGCTTACTCCGTCCTCTCCTTCTCCGAAC
The DNA here is from genome assembly GCA_963616775.1 of Eggerthellaceae bacterium. Lineage (GTDB taxonomy): Bacteria > Bacillota > Clostridia > Oscillospirales > Acutalibacteraceae > CAG-488. Next base: position 64,507 of record CAVELL010000010.1, read on the forward strand.
GTACCGAGTCGTGAAGTTTTAACATACTTTGATTTTTTTAGATACTCTCTGACCGCCGAACGAAGGACGCCCGTGCCCTTACCGTGAATAACCGTAAACTCGTTTATTCCCATTCTCAGCGCATGGTCAATGTAGCGGTCAAGCTCCATTATGCCCTCCTCAACATTCATACCCCGAAGGTCAACGGAGGTTTTCGCAACCATATTCATTCGACTCTCCATTTTCCCCGTTACCGCGGTGCGCTTTTTCTCGGCGGATTTTTTCTTTTCAATCAGGCGCAGGTTATCCTCCTTGACTCTCGTTTTCATCGTGCCCATCTGCACGGTGACAAGACCCTTTTTGTCTTTCAGAGTGACAACCGTCGCTTCGTTTCCTATGTCGGCTATGATAACCGTATCGCCGATTTTCAGCGGACGCGGCAAGGTATAATCCCCGTCGGCATCGAATGAAACTATCGGATCCGCCGCCGAATCTATGGCATTGAGATCCTTTTTGATAACCGCACGCGCTCTGCGCGCCATCTCTGCGGCGTCGCGCTCCTTCGCCTGCTGCTTTTTCAGCATATCAAGGTCATTGAGAAGCTGATATGCCTCTCTCTTCGCCTGCTCCGTGATTCGCATAGCCTGTCCCTTGGCGTCCTCCAGCTCCTTTTGACGGAGCGTTTGGATATCCGCCTTGAGCTTCTGCGCTTTTTCAAGCTCGCGGTTCGCCTGCTCGCGTATCCTGCGAGCCTCGTCCTGCTCGCGCTCCATCTTAGCGCGGCTCTGTTCAAGCCTGTCAACAACATCTTCAAAGCGAATATTCTCGTTTGACACAAGCTCCTGCGCGTGTTCGATGATGTCGTCGCTTATTCCGAGCCGCTTTGATATTGCAAAAGCGTTTGAACGTCCGGGAACGCCGATGAGGAGCCTGTATGTAGGCTTGAGAGACTGAACGTCAAACTCACAGCTTCCGTTAATGACGCCGTTGGTCTGAAGAGCGTAGGACTTGAGCTCGGCATAGTGCGTCGTTGCGGCAATCTTCGCTCCCTGATTTCTGAGCTGTTCAAGTATTGAAACGGCAAGCGCAGCACCCTCAACCGGATCCGTGCCGGCACCGAGCTCGTCTATCAGCACAAGGCTTTTGCCATCCGCTTCTTCAAGTATTTTTACTATCTTCGTCATGTGGGACGAAAACGTTGACAGCGACTGCTCTATGCTCTGTTCGTCGCCGATATCGGCAAGCACGCGGTCGAACACGGAAATTCTGCTTCCGTCATCGACGGGAAGCATCAGTCCGCACATCGCCATCAACGACATCAAGCCTATCGTCTTTATCGAAACCGTCTTTCCGCCCGTGTTCGGACCCGTAATAACTATTGTATCAAAATCGCTGCCGAGCCTGATATCGACCGGCACGACTTTATTCCTGTCAATGAGCGGATGACGGACTCTTTTCAGCTCGATAATTCCCTCATTGTTCATCTTGGGCACGCTCGCCCTCATTGCGTAGGCAAGCTGCGCCTTTGCAAAAATCAGATTGAGCTCGACCGCACATTCATAGCTGCTTTTTACGGAGTTGGCAAAGCTGCCGACATTTGCCGAAAGCTCTGCGAGTATGCGGTCGATTTCGTCCTCTTCCTTGTTTTTGAGGAGCTTGATTTGGTTGTTCGCCTCGACAATCGGCATCGGCTCGATAAAAATTGTCGCCCCGCTCGACGAGGTGTCATGAACAAGTCCAGCAACCTCGCTCCTGTATTCGTTCTTGACGGGAATAACATACCTGCCGTTACGCATGGTGATTATATTATCCTGAAGATACTTTGAGTAATTTGAATTGTGTGTATACTTTCCGAGCTGATCTCTGACTTTTGACTCCTGCGCCTTGATTTTTCTTCTGATATCGGCAAGAGCCGGCGACGCATTGTCTGCTATTTCTTCCTCCGAAATTATCGCCGTCGTTATTGAATCTTCAAGAAATTTGTTTGGCACAAGGGCATTGAAATACACGTCCAGCACACTCTGAACGCCCTCGTTGCTACTGCGCCAGTTCACAATCGTTCTGATAACATGGAGTACCGCCGCCACATTGAGAAGCTCTCTGAGACTGAGCGTACTGCCTGCGTCAGCTCTGAAAAGTGCGTTGTTTACATTTATGAGACCGCCGAACGCGGGACCGCCGAAACGGGCAAGGAGCATGTGCGCATCCTTCGTCTGATTCATCAGTGCTTGTGCAGAGGCAAAGTCCGTCTGCGGTTCAAGGCTCAGAGCGGCAAGCCTTGCGTCCTCACACGATGTGTGCGCCGCAAGCAGCTCAAGAACCTTGTCAAGCTCAAGTGCGGTATGATGTCGGTTCAAATCGCTCATCCTTTCATCACCTTATAAAAATCCAGAGTTTTAAACTTTTTCGATGTCTGCGCAAGCAGAAATTTTTCCGTCACATCGGAAAGGATCTCCAGGCTCTGCTCACCCAGCGTGAATGAGAACAGTTTTTCGTCCTCGCTGTAACAAATATGGCGCATCGCCCTCAGCGCTCCCGACGGAAGCCTGATACCCGTGTGCTTAGCCATACACCTCTCGCAGAATATTTTGCCCTCGACGGGACTGAAGCAAAGCTCGCCGTCGTACTCCTCCTCGCAGTCACCGCATACGACAAGGTCGGGCATATATCCCGAAAGACACATAAGTCTCAGCTCCGTTACTGCTTTAATCTGGGGCTGAGGTCTTTTTTTGTTCATCAGTATATGCAGGGCGTTGAGAACAAGCCGCAGATATTCGTCCGCACCGTCCTCAACGGGAGCCAGCTCCGCCGCCAGCTCGCAGAAATACTGAGCCAGCGCAAGGCTTTCAAGGTCGTTTCTCAGGTCGAAGAATATTTCCTTCGGCTGTGCTTCGTCAACGGAATAGGCGTCCCTGCCCCTGTAAATCGAGTAGCTTCCGTAGGCAAAAAGCTGTGTCGCGCTCTGTGATCGGCTCTTTATCCGCTTGGCTCCTCTTACAAAGGCTCTTATAACGCCGTGGTCACGGGTGAGCAGCGTTACCAGGCGGTCATCCTCGCCCGTCTGCTGTTCCCGTATTATCAGTCCGTCCGTCCGAAATTTCATTCTCGTTCTCCTGTACCGAAATATGCTTGTATTGAAGATAGTCGCAAATCTTTCCGCTTGAAGCGAATTTGTCCCAGGCGGCAAGATCCTTAAAGCTGTTATTCATATATTGATCCCTCCAAATATAATTATTTGCAGGGATCGAATGTTTATTTATTGGATCGCTGTCAAAACAAGGGAATCAATCAAGTCCGAAATTGTGGATAAGACCCTCGCGGTTTCTCCAGCCCTCCTTGACCTTAACCCAACAGCGCAGGTTTATACGGCATTGGAAAAACTTTTCCATATCCTCGCGTGCCCTTGTTGAAATGCGTTTGAGCATTGCGCCGTTTTTGCCGATGATAATTCCCTTGTGGCTGTCCTTTTCGCAGTAAATAACCGCCTCGATATCCATCAGGTCTGAATCCTCGCGTTCGCGCATCTTTTCAATGCTGACCGCCACGCCGTGCGGAATTTCCCTGTCAAGATTTCTCAAAAGCTTTTCGCGTATGATTTCCGCTGCGATAACACGCTCCGGCTGATCCGTCAGAGTGTCCTCCGGGAAGAAAAAGACGCTTTCCTCGGCAAGCTTTTTCATCTCTTCAAGAAGCTCGTCCATATTGATTCCCCTGAGTGCGGAAACGGGAACAACGGCTTCAAAGTCGTAGTGCTTTGAAATTTCCGCTATTCTTGACATCAGCACCTCCTTGTCGGGGAGTATATCAACCTTGTTTATCGCAAGGATAACGGGCATTTTCTGCTTCTTGAATTTTTCAATCAATTCAAGCTCCGCAGTCCTCAGCTCACCCTCCGGTTCAACGACGAACAGGCAGGCATCAACGCCGGAAACGCTGTCGGAAACCGCCTGAATCATCTTCTCGCCGAGCTTGTTCCTCGGTCTGTGGAAGCCGGGCGTGTCCGTAAAAACAAGCTGAGTGTCACCCTCGGTGAGAACGCCCATAATCTTGGTTCTCGTCGTCTGCGGCTTATCGGAAACGATTGCGATTTTCTGACCGAGCAGTCTGTTAAGTATTGACGATTTGCCGACATTCGGACAGCCGACTATTGCAATAAATGCGGTTTTTGTCATCAGTTATCCTCCGAATAATAGCTGTCGTTTCTCTTGAGCCCGAGCTGAGTGAGCACCGCCTCTTCCTTTTCGCGCATACGTACCCTTTCAAGTCCCTCGGCCTCGTGGTCGTAGCCGAGCAGATGAAGCATTGAATGTACCGTCAAAAAGGCAATTTCACGCTGAAGCGAGTGACCGTAAAGCTCAGCCTGCTTAACGGCGTGCTGCATTGATATCACGATATCGCCGAGCACCTTTGCTCCCGTGTCGCGGTTAATATCATAGACTCCGTTCTCGCCGAGAGGGAATGACAAAACGTCCGTGCTGCGGTCGACATGTCTGTACTCACGGTTCAGCTCATGAATAATCTCATCGTCAACAAAGCGAACGCTTATCTCCGCCGAACCGTCGAAATGCTCGTAAGCAAGCACCGCATTGCAGCAGCGGCGTATCAACATTCTGACGCCCGTCGGTATTTTGATTTCTTTCTGGTCGTTTGTAATTATAACCTTTATTTTGTCCGTCATTTTCTTTTCTTTGCCTCCTCATATTTTTCGTATGCCTTAATGATATCCTGTACCAGCTTGTGTCGTACAACATCCTTTTCGGAAAATCTGACCGTTTTAATATCCTCAACATTTTTTAATATTTTCGTTATCTCAACCAAACCCGAACGTTTTCCGTCGGGCAGATCAATCTGAGTTACGTCTCCCGTGACGACCATCTTTGAGTTAAACCCGAGACGTGTGAGAAACATTTTCATCTGCTCCGTCGTCGTGTTCTGCGCCTCATCGAGAATTATAAAGCTGTCGTCAAGAGTTCGTCCTCTCATATAAGCAAGCGGAGCGACCTCGATGTTTCCTTTTTCATGATACCGCTGGAAATTCTCTGCGCCGAGCATATCAAACAGTGCATCGTAGAGCGGTCGGAGATAGGGATCAACCTTCTGCTGGAGATCACCGGGCAGAAAGCCAAGCTTCTCACCCGCCTCAACGGCAGGTCTTGTCAGAATAATTCGGTTGACCTCCTTGGCGCGGAACGCCCTGACTGCCATCGCAACGGCAAGATAGGTTTTTCCCGTTCCTGCGGGACCGACACCGATAACAATCGTGTTGTCGCGAATCGACTGAACATATTTTTCCTGACCGAGAGTTTTCGGCTTGACGGGTCTGCCCTTCGTCGTCACGCAGATACAGTCGCCGTTCATTCCCTTGAGCTGAGCCTCGCCGCCCTCGTCGACAAGCGAGGTAACGTATCTGACGTTCTGCTCGTTGAGAGCCTCACCCTTATTTATAAGTTCGAGCAGCCCGTTTATCGCCCTGACGGCAAGCGAAACATTTTCGGCTTCACCGCTGATTTTCATCTGTGCACCTCGGCAGGTAACGCTGACGGAATATTTCTTTTCTATGTATTTGATATTCTCATCAAAGCTGCCGAAAAGACCGACTGCCTGCTCCATCCTCTCGAAATTTATTATTTGTTCAAACAACCTTTGATCTCCGCCTTCCGGAAATATTTTATTAAAAATCAATAAAAAACTTTTTATACGTTAGTATTATAACATAGTTTTACTGAAAAGTCACAGAATAAATCTTTAAACTTAAACATATTTTTTGTTTGAAATTTGTGCATTATGCATACCCTGTCAATAACAAAAGAACCTTGACGAAACTATATTTTTTTGATATCATTTTATAGACGGGAGGGATATGTGTTGAGCAAAAAACAGAATAAGAATACGGAATCGGGATTCTTCGCCGAAAAGATGACTCTTCCGTGGCTTATAGTCACAATTTTTTCAATGATATCGTTTCTCGCCTTTCTCATAGCGATGTTCTTCGGCAAATATACAGCGATATTTTTCGGAATATTTATTCTTGCAATAGCCGCCGTTGTTCTTCTTGACGGCATTCACAAGAAAAAAGAGAATTATATTTCCGGAAATCTTAATTTCATAATGGTCGTTTTGTGCATTATATGTGCAGTGATCGTTATGAATATGTAATCGGGCATCCGGCACTATGCCGACAAATAAAAAATGGAGGTCATCATCAATGAAAGAAACCATCATCAAGTCCGTTACAGCCTTTATCTGCGTCGGCGCAATTTGCGTTTCTTCCGTAATCGGTATCGGCAAATACAGCAATGCCGTTGTTGATGCGGCAAAGCACGCTCCTGCCGCTGCGACAACCTCCGGCGGAAGCACGGGCGGCACCGGCACGGGTGACGCATCAACGCCCTCAGGCAATGATCAGACAGTCGATCCCAACGCAAGCGGCACAGATGTAACGAGTCCGACAGCGGACGCAGGCGGCAGCTCATCAACAGGCGGCAGCTCATCAACAGGCTCAGGCTCTTCGGCTACAGGCTCCGGCAGCGGTTCTTCTGCGGCAGCGAACGATCCGACAAAGTATTCAAAAGAGCAGATTGTTGCTTACTACAACAATGCAATCAAGGCTACGGCAAAAGCCAAGAAGGTCACAATAGTTAAGAATGAAAGCATTTCCATCGTTGTTGACACAATGAAGCCGGACAGCAACGCACTCAAGAAAATCATCAACGAGAATGTTCTTTCAAAATATGCAAAGCCTTCAACCTACACCGAAACATTCACCAACGGCGTTGCAGCCAACAAGACAAAGATTGACGCTTTCCTTCCGAAGTCACAGCTTCAGCCGGCAGGCGCAAAATCGGCAAGCATCACCAAGAGCGGTTCGAACTATGTTGTAACGATTGTTACCGTCGCGGAGAAAACAACCCTTGAGAACCCGACGCCCAAGTATGCCGAGCAGTGTGCGGCTCCTCTTGACCTTGCGAGCGTTGACCTCGGTCCGATCAAAATCGTTCAAGCCGATATGAACTATCCGGGAATTACACTCAAGGCTACGGTAAATGCAAACGGAACTCTCGTTTCCAGCTCCATCGATCAGCCTCTTAACGGAACCGGTACGGCAAATGTTATCGGACTCAAGCCGTCGGCAACCGTTCACGGCGCATGGACAATGAACAATACATATAAATATTGATTCAGCACATAAACAAGGACTGCTTGGGGCGGTCCTTGTTTTGTTATACCTGTCGTGCGGCAGGACGTTTTTTCATTGCTCCTGCTGTGCCCTTTTCATCCTTTTCCAACTGGCAAAACCGTAAATATCATTCATCAGGAACACAGCGAAGCACACCGTTACCGAAATATATGACGGATTTTCGATTGACGCAAGTACCCACAAAATGATAAGAACAACGTCATTCGCAGCATAGGCAAGCGCGTAGTATTCGCTTCTTTTGTAGGTTAGGTACACGGCAAGAAAGCTTGTTGTAACGGACACCGTGCTCGGCACGATATTTGCGGTATTCAGTGCACTCAGAATGAAATAGAACACCGCTGTGACGGCAACGGCAAGCACCGACATAACTGCCGCTTCCCGTTTTCCGAGCGTTCCGACCGTCACCTGTGCCTTGTTGCCCTTATAGGGATTTTTCAGCCATGCGGCAAGCGCAACCGCCGCAATCGGCGCAGACATTCCGAGATAGGTTATCATCTCGCCATAATATGCGAAGCCGTAGGAAATATATCCGTACAGTCCGCTGAAAGCAATTATCAGCAGGGGTCCGAGCGGATTGCCCTTTGCGTTGAATATTAAGGATGTCACTCCGATAAGCGACGCGGCAAGTGTAACAAAGCCGTACCTGTCAAACAGGACGAAAGATACCGTAATTATAATCACGGAACAGCTCCAAAGCAGAAGCTCCCCTTTGGTGAAGTACCTTTTCTCAGACAATATGTTTTCCTCCAAACAAAAAGCGTCCGCGGACACATCTTCCAAGACCTAATGATGTGTCAACGGACGCAAAATTGCATCTCTACCCGGTGGCAGTGTTAGTATTGTATCACGGCAGTACCGTGTTGTCAAGCTTTATCTCCGTATAGTATGGAGTGCTTTTCGCCGCTTTCGTCATAGAGGTACCTCGCCGTTACGGGTGCCCTGCCGTCGTCATAAATCAGCTTGTTTCCGAGCAGGAATATACCGTCTCGCCGAGCACGGGCTGACCGTCGGAAACGGTGAACAGCTTCATTGCAGAAGCTCTGCCGTCCTCATAAATCGTGGCAAGCATACTTGAATAATCGTATGACGCAGTGAGGGCTTTATCCTCATAGGTGTATGTATACCTCTGACCCGTGCTGTACGAAATTTCCGAAATATTTCCGTCGTCGTTATAGGTGTAGGATATGACGGTTCCGTTGCCGTAGGTAATACGGTTGTTACGCTGTTGTGCGTCGTAGCCGTACCTTTTTCTAAGCAATCATCTATACGGAAAATGGAGTTTCTTCCCTCAACAGTGAAATAAATGCAGCCGTTATTGTAAAAGCCTTGAACCTCCATTTTTTCATTTTGCTTTATTGCCGGAACAAGTCTCTGAACGCAGAAAGCTGTAATAATTTCTTTGCCTTTTTTCTTGACAAAATAATCCGCTATATATTTAGGGGAATTAAAATAAGATTCAAAATAGTAATCATATCCGTTATTGCCGCCGATATGTTCGGAATAAACGCACAAAATATCAGAATCGCTACCACGATATGTCTCTGTTATTGAAACCATTTTTTGACAAGTTTGATAGTTTGAAACAATCATCTTGGGATTTAAAAGCATAATGTCGTCCGTTGCGATAAGGTATATTCCTGCACCAATTAAGGCAATCGCTAAAAGAAATACTATAAGATACTTTTTCAATGTTATTCAACAATTCCTTTCCTTATCTCATACGATTTGTTATATCATACACGGTTGCGGGTTACATTTGGAAAGGAGTCGTAATTCGTCGTAATTTCAGCAACCGTATACGGATTTATGATACTATGTTTCTGTTACTTCACCACTTTCAATATTAGCTAAGATTCTCTTATCATAATATATATCCAAATAAGTAAGAAAATCATCTCTATATTTTCCAATTGGTTTATCTGACACAGAAGATAGCATACTATTTGCATTTATGTTTTCCGGAGAATACTCATTCTTCGTTTGTCTCAGTCTAAAGGATACAATATTTCCGTTCTGTTTAACATCAGTTATATATCCGAAAACAAGTTCTTCTCCATTTAATATCAATGAACTATAACCATATAACCATGTTTTTATATAACAATTGTCTGAAATATTCGTTTTTTCTTCCTTTACAAATCCATTGCCCGTTGGATAATACCATTCATTTAAAGCAATACTATGTTGTTTGCAATAATCATTTAACAATATATCGGAATTGAAAAAATTTGATGTTCCTGTTTTACCGTCATATAATATCCAGATATCCTCCGTAATCGCATATTCTTTTCCACCGTAGAATCGATAATATAAGATTTCATTCGTTCTATCCAATTCATTTAATTGCATATCCACACCATTCATTGTATGCATAATAATTGATTTGTTTTTAGAATCAAAAGAATACTTATATATCCATCCATTATAAATGTTTTTGTTAGATACACATCCGTTTTCGCTATCAAAAAAATCTTTTTGATAAATCTTACAGTTCAAACTGTTAAATCGATAAATATAATAGTCGTCAAATAACAAAATATCATTTTCCGGCGGAGTGGCACTCAAAAAACCATAAACAACAAGTCCCAGTGCAACAGCAATAAGAACGAGAATAGATACAATAATTTTTTTAAAAACATTTAATTTCATATCTTCACCTCGAAAGTGCAGTCTATTATCCAAAAGTATGGATAAAGCTTCCCTTTATTCTGCAAGCCCGCACCAAAATTATTATTTACCCATTTAGTAAAACCATCTACTTTTGACTTGCCCCATTTTTCAAAATTATAATTCTCATAAGTAAAAATTCTTATTCTATATTTTTTTGAGCTTATTTTTTTTTATATATAAATGAAAATGTGCAACTTCTCCCAAAGAATAATGCAAATCATAGTCAGAATACAAATTACTTAATGAGTGTACATAAAAAGAAATCGGTTCATTCTCATAATCCCAGTGTTTATTATTATATTCTTTTATTCTCCTTTTTAATGCCGTTGATTCCTTAAATCTTTTAACCATCGTTGTGTAAAAATCCCTGTATTTATTGTTTTGCTTAAATTCAATAAAATCCTTTTTTGTTTTTGCATTTGCAATTGATAACAGATACATTTTTACTGCTAAAGATTTTTTAAACGCAACAATTCCTGCAACACCACCGACCATAACAGTGCTGCCTGCTACTACAACACCAATAGAAACTCTACCATTGATATCAATTCTGCAAACCGGATTATTCTCACAATAAGTAAACAAATTCATGCTTAGCGGAGATTTGTCGTAAGCCAAATAATCCGTATCATCTGCATTGATGAAGCGACCGATTTCCGGGTCATAGTAACGGGAGCGGAGGTAATAGAGACCTGTTTCAAAGTCGTAGAAATAGCCGCGGTAGCCGACATTGGTTACCAACATCATTACTGCTATCAAAAATCCCTCTGCCGCCGAAGAAGCCCGCCTTATTATCGGCTTGCCCCATGCGTCATACTCCATATTGACTTCGACATTGCTTTCGGAATTGAGCGGGACGATTGAAACAATATCGCCCTGCAGATTTTTAATGAAAGCAAAGTATCCGCTTCCGTTGTAATCCATTCCGTAAAGCTCGCCGCTTTCGTCATAGAGATATCTTACAGTAATTGGTTCGTTGTTCTCAACAACCTCCAAGCGACTTCCGAGCAGGACATCGCCGTCCCAAACGTAGATTTCGGTATAGACAAGCTCTCCGTTTTCATAGACCTTTTTCAGGGTTCTCATTCCGTCGGAGTTGTACGAATACTCATAGCGACGGTCGTTCTTGGTGTACGACGTCATCAGTCTGCCGTTCCATGTTACCGTTTCGCCCTTGTACGACGTCGGATTGCCGCTTGCGTCATAGCTTATCGCCTGTCCGTTATATGACGTCAGCTTATCCGACCAGTTTGTGTCAGTATAACTGTATGCGATAGCTGTACCCTGAGTTGCGGTCGAAAGGTCGGAGCTTGTGACATTTGTGTACGGTGTTTTGGAAACAATGTTTCCGTTCGCATCGTAAACATAGGTCATTGCCGTCTTTTCGGCATAGTTATATTCCGCCTTATCTTTATCCCCACCACCGCAAGCGGTTCCCCGTCTCGCTGCGGCTCGGTCACGCCACGGCTCTGACAGTCCACCGGACTGTCATTCACTACCGTGTCGACACTGCGCTACCCTAAAGGGGCGCCTATGGTGTGGTTGCCGTACACGGTTGCGGTTACGTTTGGAAAGGAGTCGTAAATTCGGCAACCATGCACGGCTTTATGATACTATGTTCCACTTGACATAGGTATCACAGTAAGATTACAATAGAATAGAAAGCATAAATTAATTGTCAAAAAATTTTTTCCATTCCACAATTTGCGATCTGATAAAACATACAAAATCTTATAAAGTCCCAAGAAATTGATAAATTGCATCATTATCAAAAACTGCTAACACGATGTACTCTCCAACAAGCGAAATATTCATTTCGGATTTTAAAAAATCCAAATTTTCATTAGATGCTTTATATGTAGTTATACATTTGCTTATTAATCTTTCATCATTAATAAATAAGTAATTATCTGTATTAACCCTTGGAATTTCAAGTACATTATTTACAACAATATTTTCCTTTGGGATGATCATAATACATTTAACATGATCTGTTATTATATTCGGAATAGTATAATCTTTTTTTATATACCAATCTGAATATCTATAATCATTTGCCAATTTGTAACAAAAATTATAATTTCTGGATTCATCCATTACCAAAAAGCAATGTTCCTTTGATGCATCTTTTCCAACATCTATCATTTTATTATTTATATAATATCTATAACTTCCTTTACCTAAACTATTAAATTGGGAAAACATACCGTTTTCTCGGTTGAATCCATAGGTTTTACCAGTATAGCATTCCAGCCCTATATAATCATCCATATTAACATTAACACTTGTATTTTGAATCTCTATATCAATATCATAAGATTGTAAGGAATTATAATCTTTTTCATACTCATATAATTTTCTTTCGTTCAAAATATTTGATATAAGCATCCATGCTAAAAATAAAATAATAATTATAAATAAAAAGATAATAACAAAATTTTTAATTTTAAATTTCATTACGGCCTCCTCAGTTTAACATTTTCTAACCAATTTGTATTTTTATAGGATCGTTTTCTTTTTCCACCAATATAATACGGATCATATTTAGTGTTTTTATAGCAATTTCTGATTCCTCCAAAATAATTAAATCCCCTTGCTTCATCTGGATAAGAAACAGCATCCGCCTCACTAATATCTGCTTCTTTGCAGCGTTCAATAATACTTTGACGAAAATTTGCAAATAAATATGGATTAGTTACATAAAATATACCATGTGCAATATAATAACCAGTTATAACTGTTGGTGGTTTAATGTTGTATCCAGAAAAATGCATATATCCTAGATAATGTTCTTTAATTTCATTTTTTACGCAATCATCGGAAAATAAAAAGGGTCGATTTACTTCATTTTCAAAATATGTACAAGCAATCAATGATAATATTTCAAAAATCTCATCTTTAATCATTTTATAAAAATCAAATAAAAATTTATAAAATTCATTTTTCACAAAATCAATACTAATAATATATTTGTCATTATATTTTTTATTGCGCTTTATTGTAAAATTCACCAGATAATCTTCTATTACCAATAGTGTCATCATAATTGAAGTTATCATAATAGCTTTATTATCTTTTAACTGCGCAGACCTTTTGCCATCATTGTCCACGCAATTTACCGGATTATTCTCACAATACGCAAACAGGTTCATGCTGAGGGGCGAAGCGTCATATCCGAGGTATGCCGTATCATCCGCATTTATAAACCTACCGATTTCCGGGTCATAGTAACGGGAGCGGAGGTAATAGAGACCTGTTTCAAAATCGTAGAAATAGCCACGATAGCCGACATTGGTTACCAACATCATTACTGCTATCA
>CAVELL010000011.1:0-6519 GCA_963616775.1 Eggerthellaceae bacterium
CGCTGATTATCTTGTTTCCTTTTGCGTCGGTCGCCGCCATTGCCGCATCGGCATTCTCATACACCTTGTACGATGTCTCGGTGGTGACAGCCTTCTTATCATCATACTTCTGCGCCATTATTTCGACCTTTGCATTGATCGTCTCCTGCGCTTCGCTGATAACCGAAGTGCTTACTCCGTTTGTTACCGTCGTCGTGAAGAGGTTTTCACCTGCTCCGACATTTGTTGCCGCAGTAAACGCATCTTTCATTTCATTAAGATCGGCGGTTATGTAATGATTGAGATTTATCTGCTTGAGGTTGTGGGTGGTCGAAGAATCGGACTTGACATAGAATGCGTTGATGTATGATTTATCAACCTTCGCCTCGTTGAGCGTTACCGCTTTCAGATTTGCAATCGCCGTTTCGAGTGCGGTTCTGTTGCCATTGTTCGTGACGTCACTCACAAACGTGCTGAGCGCGTTTCTGTACGCTGTGATTTTTGCCTGATAATTCGTCCAGTCGGAGTCCGTGAATCTTGTCACTGTCTTTGACTTCACCGTTCCGTTTGTGTTGATTCCCTCGGTGATCGTTGCCGAAACATTATCCGTGCCGTATTCGGTCGACTTATTATCTGCCGTAGCGGTTTCAATCCACTGAGCCTCCAAGGTCACATTGCCGTACATTCCTGCCGAAATTGCATAGTTTTGGTTATAAAGCGTTCCTCTAGTCCAGTTGTTCCACTTTCCTGAGGTTTCGGTGACCTTCCAGCCGGCGAAGGTGTAGCCCGTTTTGCTGATTCCCGCCGTCGTGAAGCCGGATTCAATCGAATATGTTATCGTATTGTCGGACGGGGTGAGTGTTGCGTCGGTCTGTGTGCCCTTTGAATATGTTACCGTGAAGGTAACCTTTGACCATCGGGCATAAACCGTCAGGTTGCTCGGCCACTTATACATCCAATCGTTTATAATTTCGACATAAAGCTCTCCCTCGGTGCCCGTGCGCACTTCTTCTTTCTCGCCGTCATGCCAGTATTTGCTTTCAACCGCTTCACCGTTTGCGTTGTACACCTGAGTTGCGCCTTCTTCCGGTGAGTCATACCAGCCGACGAACTCATAGCCCGTGCGCTGAGGGTCAAGCCAATCTACTTGAGCCAAATCTTTATTGGGATCATCAAGAACCTTTCTTGAATCATAAAGCAACCCAAAGCTTTTAGTCGTATCGTCGCCCATTTTACCGTTGTTGGCGTTGAATGTGATTGTATAGTTTTTCGGCGTCCACTTTGCATAGAGGATCTGATCCTGTGCCTGCGTGAGTGTGCTTTCGGTTACTTGGGTTAAGTCGATCTGGACTAACCCCGACACATACCAGCCGCCGAAAGTGTAGCCCGTGCGTTCCGGCGTCGGAAGTGCCCCAAGCTCAGTGTTGTACTCGGTGTACCTCGCCATCGGGGTATTGCCCGAGTTTGTTGTCTCCTTGGTAAGCTCGATTTTAAGCTTCAGGTTGGTTATTGTGTAAGCCGAACCGCCGCCGTGAACATAGATTCTCAGAGTAAGATAATCGCTGTCCGAGAGGTTGAGCGAGGAATCCGTCGGGCAGGTTGCCACTGTTCCGTTCGCCGCCGTCGCACTGAGCGATGTCCAGCCGCCGACATCCTGACCGTTCTTCATCGGTTGAACGGTGATAGACGCATTGGAGGTTGAGCCGCCGTCGCTTATCTTCGTCACCTTCAGCTTGTACTGACCGCCGTTACCGATATCAACGAGCCGCAGGTTTTCCTGAGCCGTCGAAAATATCGCCGCCGTGCTTGATCCCGTTTTGTTGACGGTGTATGTATCCTCGCCGAGATTGTAGTCGTAGGTCACCGTGCCGTTCTCAACGCTGACCGTACTCCTGAGCGCATATCTTCCGTCCGAGCCGATATAGTACGGAGCGAAAAGGTTTGTCTGCTTAGAGCCGAGATAGTTGAGGTTGAACTCGGTCTTGTACTGTGCCTTTTCCCACTGCGAGAAAAGCTGCACGCTCTTTGCCGGCATAACCGTTGCTTCCGTGTACGCTTCGCCCGTTCCGTCCGTTTTCGTGTTCCAGCCCTTGAACCTGTAGCCCGTTCTGTCCGTTGAGGCGAGTGCGCCGACCTCCGTTGCCGGGGCAACATGCTTGCTCTTCGGCTCTGCCATCTTAATGTCGTCGGCTTCTCCGTCGGCATTGGTGATGTCCTGAACATAAATGTTCTTGAATGTGAAGCTGTCGCCGATTGCGGACAACGAGCCGGGAACTCCTAATCGAACAGTCGCATAGGTTCTGCCGGCAGGAATCGTGTATGTTCCGTTTATGATTCCGTCTGTGCCAGCACCGTAGGCAGTATAAATAGGCGTACCTGACACTGTCTCGTCTGCAAATGTGAAGATATACATATTACCTGCGCTCACGGGAAGCCTCGGAGTCTGCTGTACTCCCTCAGCATTGACAGCGCCCTGAGTTGCCACCTCGGCATAAAGCCTGTATGTGTGACCGGGGATAACCGGGAATCTTGCGGATTTCATTCCGTCATAGTTTCCGGCAGTATATGCGTCGCTTCCCGTTAGCTTTAGTGTGATACTGTCGTCTACATAGTCAACCGCCATTTCCGAGTGCCACCCGATTTCACCCACAATACTGTCGATCGGTAACGCATTGTCGAAGGTCAGCTTAGGCTGATAGAGGTAGTAGAATGTGTACGAATAGTCGGTCGGCTCGGCGTTGCCGTAGAGCAGATAGGTGTTTGACGAACTCGTCAGCGGGTCACTTGTTGACGACATGCTGCTGTACGTCGCCGCATTCATTGTGCTGCCTGCGGCTGCAGCTCCGTTCCTTATGTAGCCGACATAGGTGTAGCCCGCATAGCTTTCCGAGGTATATTCGATTCTGTCGTAGGCGTAGAACTGCCTTGCGATTGTGCTTGTCGACTCATTATCCGCCTGACCGATGGCAGCTATTGTGTAGGTTCCGTCACCCTTGGGCATAAGACCGACATTGTACTGTGTTGCCGTGTTCGCGGTGTTCTTTCTCGGCAACATAGTGCGTGTTGTACCGATGAGAGCGTCGACCGCGTCCTTGAGCTCCTCAGCAAGACCCGATCCGCCGCTACCTGTGCGGTCAAATGTGCCGTAATTCGCCGTGCCGTCGATTTTTGTGAGAGCCTCCTGCGCCTGTGAAAGCTTCGAGACATAAGTTGTCCATGCGGAGCTTGATGTGTTGAAATACTTAGCCTGAAGTGCATAGCTGTAATTCGTCGCATATTCTACCGCACTTCTGAGGCCGGAACGGTTGGCTCCGACAAAATTAACCTTTGCCGTTGCATAACCGTCTCTTGTTCCTCCGCTGCCTTTTTTAATGCTAAGTTGAATAAAGCTTACCAAGGTCATTCCGTTGTAAACAGAGATCTTCGTTACATTAGGATTAAATGACGCTATTGTTGCCGTCTTGTTTTTGTAGTCGTTACCGTTGCCTTCTCTTCTTTCATACTCAGTTACGGTATAGCTGTTTGATTGCGATACTTGCGATGTCTGACCGTAAGCATATTTGGCATAATAATTGTATTTATCGAAATTGTCCCAGTTACCGTTTCTCGCACTTGTTCCCGTCAGATAAGAGTAAACATGGAAGTTAGGAATATGGGAAATTTGTGCAACACGCGAACTGTCAAAAACGATTTCGCCTGTACCTCCGTTGCTTTTTGCATTTCCGGATGTGCCTGAGCTCTTATAGTAGTTACTTGTTCCGGATAGGCTTGATGCATTTGCTGAACCGTCTATTGATGCATAAAGGTTAGATGTTGTCGGGTTTGCTCCGCCGACATATCCCGCCGGTGTATCGCTGTAATTAGGCAATTTATATCTATAAACACCTGTTTGGTCTATCTGACCTTTCTGATTGTCGTCATCGCCGTTTCTGTATCCGCTTGAACCTAAATAAACGGTATCTGTGGAGCTTGACACGACTCTTTGTATACCGAAAATTACTGTCGATAAACCGCCCGAAATAAATCTATGTCCGAAAGCTCTTGCGTCTTCACATGTTACACCGGCAATACCGGCAACCGCGTTTACAAACGGCGCATAAAGGTATGTCTTTGCCGTGACGGTTTTTTCAATATTATCCTCCCAATATGTCGCCGTCCAGGTTATATACTTAGAGCTGTATGTTGTCGAGCTTCCGTTCTTAACCGTCAGCGTTGTGATACTGTCGGGCGAGCAGTCTATCCAGCTGCCGAACGAGCTTGCCGCACCCGACGCCGTAAATCCCGAAACACCCGATGCGGAATATGTAATCTTTACCTTGTCGGCATTTTTATAGTAGAAGTAAATCTTTCCGCCGTTGCTCATTGTATCATAGCCCTGATTAACGGTTTCGGTACAAACCTTTGTCGAACTGTTCAATGTCAATGTTTGGTTAAGAACATACTGTGTGCCGAACGATCCGCTTGTCGCAACGCTCGGTGTGAGATAAATCGCCTCCGGGACAACAAAATAGACATAGTCGTCCTTAACCGTCAGGTTGTTGACAACGGTGTTCTCAATGCTTGTGACATTCAGGGTTGTTGAAAGCTCCGTATAAGCCTGCGGATCACAGAGCTTTTCGGCAAGTGTCTTGAGCTGGTTATAATAATTTGAATAGGATGTACCGTAGGTCGTTTTGTCGATATGCGAGTGCGCCGCCGCATTGTACACGCTGCGCAGTGAGCCTTTATTGACGACCTCGGTATAGAGCGCATTATAATGTCTGATACCGATGGACTCCGTCAAAGTAGCCCATTTCCATCCGTTGAAGAAATCGAATTTAAAGGTTATGAGTCCCGATGTTATCGCGCCGTTGAAGGCGTAAAGTCCCCTCGCAACGGAGGTGCTTAATCCCCCTGTATGATTTGAAGTATCAACATTACAGGAAATGCTTGTGTACGAGCTGCCCGAGGTGCTTCCGACAGGATATCTCGTGTCGCTCGTAATGGAGTTGAGCTTGTTTCCGTTCTCGTGCTTTCGGTGGTAGAACTGCACATATCCTGCGCTCAGGTACGGTATCTGGTTGTAGTTGCTGTACCTTGAGATATCCGCAACGATGTATGCCGTACCGGTGGTCATACCGGAACCGATAATTCCGTCATCTGTTCCGTCAAGCTTGACATTTCCCGCCGCATTCTGTGAGAAAGTTGAAGGAATTGTTGAGTAATATGTCCTGTAGTCAAGATTGTTTTTGTTGATAGGATCACGCGAATGTACAAAAACATTATTAACTTTTGCACCATCGGAGCCGAAATTCGCGGTACTGCCGTACTCCGCCTCACCGGCAGGAATCGTCGGGTTTGATGAATCCTGAGCGGTACCGACAAAGCGAATAAGCGGAGCCGTCCGCAGTCCGCCGGAGGTGCCCGTGAACTTTGTGTAACGGTTGCCGCCGCTGTATCTGAACGCGCCCGTTATAAATGTATAAGAATGGTTGATTTCCGATTCGCCGGTCTTTGCATACCCCTGCGCCGTAGATGTGCCCGCCTGGTCGAGCAGAGGAGCATACACGCCCGTGTACATATAAGTAACGTGGCTTTGTCCGTAAACGACATATTTTATTACCCACTGAATGATGTATGTCGTACCCGGAACCGCACCGGCGAGAGAGCCGCTCGTGAGACTCACCCTTACCGAGCCGTTCGTGCTTGTTGCAATCGGCGTTGCCGAGCTGTTGACAAAATCCGTTGAGTCTGCGGAGCAACCGGCATATGTAGAAACAGTTGTGCCGTTGATGTTGAGATTACCGGCAGCCACCTGTGTGCCGCTTTCCTTTGCGTAGACATTGTTGACCGCAAAGATAATGGAGCTTGCGCCCTTGTAGTCGAACTCAAGCGTTGATGACGTTTTGTTTTCCGCTATCGCCGCCGAGTTGTCCGGGTTGTAATCACTGTAATATCGGAAAGAGGTGCTGCCCGGAGCGAGGTATATTATCTCCGGCGCATAAGCGTACTGGCTCGAAAGAGCACCCTTCATCTTGTCCTTCTGCGTCACCGTGACCAAGGCGTCGGACAGAACCGATCCGATGTCGAAGAAGCAGAGGGTTGTAAGAAGCATAATAAGACACAAAATAAAGCTTAAAAACTTCTTACTCATTTTTAGAATTTTACCTGTCATGTCTATAACCTCCCAAGCAATTATTATGCAAACCCGAACAGGGATATAATGAAATTATGCCTTGACTGCCGAAAATCCTCCGCAAATCAAGACCCGTAGCCGTAATCACGGAAATTTTTCACTTTTCCACTTTACACAGTGTAATAATATCACAAAAATTTTAAATATTCAAGTATATTTTCGTATTTTTTGAAGTTTTTTATGTTTAATTTTATCTTAATTGTGTTTTTTGCGGTGCGCATTTTTCGTATAGGACACATTGCAGGCATTTTGCCGCAACATTTTCGACATAACCTCAAGAAAAAAGCCGTGGCGAAATTTCTTTCGCCACGGTGTTCGTTTATTCTGTTTTGGGATCGGTTTTGCGGGCTTATTTGTTTATCACA
>CAVELL010000012.1:0-139486 GCA_963616775.1 Eggerthellaceae bacterium
TAAGATAGGTATTGTATTCCGCAACCTCGACCACCTCATCACCCTTCATCAGCGTAAGCCGACTTTTAATGTTGGAGAGTATTATGCTGAATAACATAAACGAAACAGATTTGTTTTACGAGTATTACGCTCAATGGATTATGGTGTATAAAGAGGGGGCGATAAGAAAGGTCACGATGGATAAGTATTTACTTACGCAGTCCTGGATAAAGCAATTAGCTCCGGAGCTGAAGTTATGTGAACTGTCAAGAATGACTTATCAGAAGCTGTTAAATGATTATGCTCAGTCACATGAAAGACAAACGACGATGGATTTCCATCACCAACTAAAAGGAGCAATCCTGGATGCTGTTGATGAAGGTCTTATAGAAAGAGACCCTACCCGAAAGGCCATTATCAAAGGTAAAAAACCACGGCACAAAAAAATCAAATACCTTAATCAATTCGAATTGCATAAATTGTTGTCAAATTTGGATTTGGGACAAGAGATAAATTGGGATTGGTTTATTTTATTGGTCGCAAAAACAGGAATGAGGTTTTCCGAAGCATTAGCGATAACACCTAAAGATTTTGATTTTTCTAAACAATCATTATCGATTAACAAGACGTGGGATTATAAAGGCGATGGCGGTTTTATGCCGACCAAAAATCAGTCGTCAATCAGAAAAATACAGATTGATTGGCAGTTGATAATTCAGTTTTCCACGCTTGTTAAAAACCTGCCTGAAGATAAGCCGATATTTATTTCAGGCAAAGTGTATAACTCGACTGTCAACGATATACTTACAAGGCATTGCACAAAGGCAGAAATACCGGTTATTTCTGTTCATGGGTTAAGGCATACACACGCATCTTTGCTTTTGTTTGCAGGCGTTTCGATAGCAAGTGTTGCACAAAGATTAGGGCATTCAAGTATGACAACAACGCAAAAAACCTATCTCCACATTATTCAGGAGCTTGAAAATAAGGATGTGGATTTGGTAATGCGTTCATTATCAAGCTTGAATTAACGATAACAGCTTATGCTGATGAAGGGGTAAGTAACCGCTGATTAAGGAATGCAATTATCAGCGGTTATCTAACTATTGTCCTTTGCATGCTCTCAAACTTATCAATACGGAAGATAGTCATCGTCATATAAATCATAGTCAACATCCGGTATATCGGTATAACCGCTGTTTAACGCCCCTATATTGACATTAGTATTGTTGGTTGTGGCCTCAGTATTGACGACCGCAGATGTTCCTACGCAGGAAGAACCAATATCATTTGTTTTTGAATCAAACTTTTCGAAGAATTCGTCGATATCTTCAAAATCCGAGCTATCCGGAATATCCCCGTCATAAATTTCAATTGTTCTCGAACAGTTGATACTGTCGTAATCATCCTCGGCATAAGGATTGTCATAATAAGGAGAATTCAGTGACTCGTTGAGCAATTCTTCGTTTTCATCGTCAAAATACATTCGGATTCCGTCGACTTCAAGATATCTTTCCGGCTTGGTCTCAATTTCCGAGGCAGTAATAGATGATATGCACGGTGTGGTGTTGTTTACATCAGACTCATTATCCTTTAATTCAGTTTCGAGGTTTTTAACTTCGGAAACAGGACTTAAAGATACAATTCTTTCAAGAGTATCCTTTAAAACATCGAGTGGCAAAATCTTTTTAATATAGCTCTTCTCACTGAGCTTGTCCCATGTTTTGCGAGAAAAAACATGACTCGGACAATCGTTTATTGACTGGAGCCACTCAACTTTTTGCATAACATTAAGTCCCGGTGTATTAAGGTAAGGTATATCCCACATACCTGCACGATAACCGGCAATGCAGTCTCGAAAACATTTCCATCGGTAATTTTCGTTCTCTCGAGGACCTGATGCAACACCGGCTGATACACACTCAATGTCATTAAAGAATCTTAACCAATCTGCAACAGTACGCAAACATTGCTGCTTGTCCGCAACCGCTTTATAAAGAAGATACTCGGCATTATCTTTAAACGGTACTGTTTCAATATGAGCAACCTCATATTTTTCGCCGTCAATTTCAATCCACTCAGTAGCAAGTGACTCTCTTAACGGCTTTCGCTTCATGTCAAAGTCCATGGACAAGTTTTTTAAATGTGAGGATTCCGTATAGGGGCAGTTCGACTTTTGCATTTCGGACAGTAAAGTGTACTGCTTGTATGTAACGGCTATTTTTCCGGTTCTACTTACGACGCTCAAAATATATGCCTTGCGATTTGCATAAGATTCTTTTGGTAAGTCGGGGTTTTCGGAACCGGCACCATTACGCGCGATTACGCCGCCGAGAACATTGTGCTCAGGGTCAGCAACTGTTAGACTTGCGTTACCACGGGTAGTTAAGTTAAGCAGGTCAGTTTGCTCGTGTTTAACTTCCCACACTTTTGGATTAGCATCATCGGTTATTAGGGCTCGTGATTCGGTAAGATATTCACGCAATCCAAAAAGTGGAAGGACATTAAATTCTTCAAATGGCATATCCGTAATTAAGCCATCGGTTGTAGCACTGTATACATGATAACCGCTCTTGTGTATACCGCAAAATGATGCAAACAATACGCTGCGAGTAAACGATGTGATAAGCGCCGCCGAGACATTATTGGTTATCAAACTCTCAGCGTTATTTAATCTTGTCTTATTCGGGCTGTACATGTCGTGCACATTTTGAGCAATTTTGCCGTAAAGTGAGTTGATTATAAATTTATACAGCTTTGCCGCAAGGCAATTTTTACCGTGGGCTTTTGCAGCATCGGAACGAGCTTTGACAAGCTCTGTAACAATGCGACGATACGGGTAAACCGTTTTGCCTAAATTATCCTTTAAAACATTAGCAACGACACCGTTAACAACTGTTATTTCGGCACCCATTTTTAATGCAACATAAAGCTCAGGGCCGGAACAGTATACAGGCGTATCCTCGATAAGAGGATAACACGGAGCTTTATCATCATTTTCGCTATTACGCTTTAGATTAGGGAACAAACAATTAGGCGGAAAGCGATATGTAACCTTTGCAAATAACGGCAACATAGGATTTTCCCTGCCGTCAACAATGAAATCGTCGAGGGTAAGCACATAATTTTTTGGCAACATATGTGCAATAGGATTACTATAATCTATCGCCGGAACCAGCATCATAGCCGTAGGATAAGCACTGCAAATGTCAAGGTCAAAGGTTTGGCGACCGTGATGAACATCAACAGAGAAGCAAGCATTGCATCCGCCGGTATAAGACAACGAACCAAACCGTTGAACTGTTTCGGCAGCATCATTGATTGGGAAACGAACACTGTTGCGAGCAAATTGGTTTTGTAGTGTTAATCGCAATTTATTGTTTACTTCTTTGACACCGGAATATATTTTGTGGTAATCAATAATATTAGAGCAGTCCAAATCCTTGCTTATAAAATACTGTGCAACTTTGCAAGCGGCCGATGTTACGGTACATGGTATACTGCGATTTATACCCCAAATACGGCTTTGGAAAATGAGAATGTTGTTATTAACCGAACAAGCGTATTGCAAGTACTTGAGTGGACAAAAAGCAAGGTATTTGTCGAGCAGACGCTTGAAATTACCCTCAAATCCCTTGATGTTAAAATCATACTGATAACAGTTGCAATAGTTGCCGTAAATCTCGGGAACACTGTTGTCGTTACCGCAACAATTAAGGCAAACAGCATCACGGATGTCGATGTTTAACAGATAGCAATGATTCCAACCGCTGGATACATAAGAGCTTACAAAATGGTTAAAGGATTGAGAAGTAAATATACCATGATGTAAATCAGTTATAATATTACTGTGCAACTTTAAGAAGTTAGAACTGTATTTTCTGACGGTATCGACCGACGAGAAAAATTTCAAGCCAAAATTCAGCAATAAAGTTATAGGAATACAGTCATGAGATTTATAATCACAAGTAGTTTTAACGAGCGTATAAATAGTAGAGTTTAGCTTAGGAAGATTGTCCTTAGGGATAGATGTCGCAACATTACGGTTGCAATCAAAATAGAAAGCAGCATGGGCTTGAGCATCTTTAAACGCTGTAGAGCTACAGACCTTAGGCTTACCGGATGGTGTAAGATAGGGAATATATTCAAAGGATATAACTTTGCGACGGTCGTAACAGGCAGATAACATAAAGCAATCAAGAAAACGTCCAAGCAAATAATCAATGCTGAGATTACAAACAACATCATCAAAGACAAAGAAGATAGCGGTTAGAACATAGTCGTCAATAACAACACTAAAGTTGTAGCTAATAACATTATCGGGTTGACCGACCCAGAAAGGCTCGGCACGAATCAGAAGTCTATGCTCAGATGAGCGCATAAGAGATAAACTATCAGGCAAGTTGATTTCAAAATCAGTAAGAGAGGTGGAGTCTGAAGAGATGGGAGCAACAGAAGAACTACATCCACCCCCATCCCTTGAATTTACCATAACGGTTTTTGGGGGTGTGCCCAAATCCCTTGATTTTACGGGCTTTTTTGATGCTTTGCTTGCGGGGGTTTTAAAAATCTCCGCATTTTTTTGAGTTTTGGCAATTACCAAACAGCGATTGTTATAATCAATGTTACGGGTTGCTCCCGAGTCAAGGATTTCCCATCCGTCCGCTGTAACAGCCTTTTTAAATTCGTCGTTAAAGAATTCTTTATCCACAAGAATTCCTCCTTTACATGTTTTTTCGAAGGGGGTCAACAATTTTCCTCCCCTCGTATGTAAATATGTTCGTCAAGAATTCTTTTTGGAGCTGTTTTTAGTCTCATTTAGTCTCATTTGGTCTCAAACAATAATAATTTACATTTAGTTAATAGATTGTTCATGCTTTATTCTATAGACGAATAAAAATATCCGCCGAAGAGTGAAAAACTCCGGCGGGTTTGGATGGATATTTATGGCTTAATAAAGTAAAATAACGCCCACATTTTCTGTGAGCGTTACTGCTGCAATATTGATTTCAGATACAAAATGCGGCATAGAGAGGAACAATTTTTTTATTGTCCTCAAAGCCGAAGTTTTTGGCAGAGAGCTTGATAGCATAGGCGGGCTTGTAGGTGTCCATATAGACCTTTAAGCGCTTAGCTCTGGTGTTGTCGGCAGACTTGACCTCAATGGGAATGAGCTGACCGTCACGCTGAATGATAAAATCAATTTCAGCCCCACGCTCCGACTCCCAATAGTAGGTGTGGTAGCCGTTAATGGAAAGCTGCACATTGACATAGTTCTCCGCCATACCGCCCTTGAAGTCGTTAATTTCCTCGACCATATAGAGAATGTCATTAGCGGCTAAATCTTTCTTGGCGCAAAGCAGCCCTAAGTCGGACACATAAATCTTGAACGCATCAATATCACGGTAGTTTTCAAGCGGCTTTTTGATTTGCTCCACCTTGTAGACCTGTGACACAATACCGGACAGGCAAAGCCATTCAATCGCATTTTCGAATTCAGAGGCCCGTCCGCCTTTCTTGATAAGCTTATATTGGAAACGGGTATTCTTCTTTGAGAGCTGAACAGTTATATTGTCGTAGGCAAGTCTGGTTTTCTTGATTTCATTCAAGTTGTTATGTGGACAATAAAACCAACAAGCCGATTTCGCTTGCACCGATTTTTGATAACGGTCTTGGCTTGTTCCCGTATGCGGTCAACACAGATATGGCTGATTTAAAGGCATACGCAAACACAAGGGCATCGGCGTTTGGAGTCTCCTTTGATGACATCGCTAAAGCATATATAACCGACCGCCAGCGGAGGCAGCTTAAACCGATTACAACATTCAAATTCAAAATGGATAGAAACTATAATCTTCCTGCCAAAAGAGTCAAAGCATTAGAGAGATTCGTTCAGGAAAGAGCAAGAGAATTGATGAGCATCTAATTCGTTTTAAATATTTTTTACACGTTTAGTTTATTATATATTGATTTTATAATAATTCTTGCTTTTCAAACAACTTGTCAAATGTCAGGT
Organism: Eggerthellaceae bacterium; assembly: GCA_963616775.1. Taxonomy (GTDB): domain Bacteria; phylum Bacillota; class Clostridia; order Oscillospirales; family Acutalibacteraceae; genus CAG-488. The sequence goes on from CAVELL010000012.1 coordinate 5,996, forward strand.
TGTATAGCCGAAATAGGCAGGGGAGGAGGAGTCAAAAATATTTGCTTTTACCCCTTGACTATATGCAAAAAGTATGTATAATAATGTATGTAAAGATTAGATACTCACCTTAGCAAGTGACAAAAACGGTACTGTGAAAATAGGACTTGCAAAATGTGGTTCGGTCCTCATTTGTCCTCATAATTCGCCAAAAACAGCCGATTTTGCACACATCTTCTCATATCGAAAAATATCCGCAAATCTGAACTTCTGCCTCAAAGCACGCAGAATCAAGACTTGCGGATTTTTGTTACCCCAAAAAGACTCAAAAATCAATTTCTCTTTCGAGGGCAACAACCCGATGGTTGGTGCTACCGTTGCAACAGCCGTTGCAGTCGAAGAGGCTATGAAGTAAGAACCTGACACAAGTGTCAGAACCTTGTTACTTGCGTAATAATCCATATAAATCAACACTTTCAGAGCTTCGCTCACTTCGAGCGAGGCTCTTTTTCTGTCTCAAAATCGACATTTCAAAATGCCCTCGGCTGTACTTGTTTTTAATACGGTGCAGAGATATTTATATGATGCCGAAAACCCATTCTGGACCGAGGGGAAAATACTTGAGCTTTGTGAAAAAAACTGTAAAAAAACTGTAAACAAATCCCGAAAATGCGCAAAAAAATATTGTGTTATTTTTTTCTTAATGCTATAATATATGCGTGTTTTTGTGCACTTAAAAGACGGTGTGCAAATCGACTTCGACAGGGGGGCATAAAATGGACTACACCGTATTCGGAAGCGGAGATAAAAGCTTTGTGATACTGCCCGGATTGTCAATACACAGCGTTATGCGCTCGGCAGGAGCGATAGCTCAGGCTTACAGGATTTTTTCCGAGGAGTACACGGTGTATGTTTTTGACAGAGCCGAAGATATACAAGATGGCTACACGGTTCGGGATATGGCAAAGGATACTGCACAGGCAATGAAGGCATTGAATATTAAAAATGCCGATGTGTTCGGTGCATCTCAGGGCGGAATGATTGCCCAGTATCTTGCAATTGACTTTCCCGAGCTTATTCATAAAATGATTCTCGGCTCAACTCTTGCAAAGGCAAATGAAACTGCCGTTAAAACGATAGGCGAGTGGGTTCGTCTTGCAGAGGAAAGAGACGAAATCGGACTTCTTGAAAGCTTTGCCGATAAGGTTTATTCCGAGGCGACCCTTGCAAAATACCGCGAAATGCTGGTTGCTGTCGGACGGGGTATAACCGACGAGGAATATCGCCGTTTTATAATTCTGGCGAAGGCTTGCGAAAGCTTTGACTGCCTTGACGAGCTTTCTTCCGTTAACTGTCCGAGCTTGGTTATAGGTGCGCAGAACGACCGTGTTGTGACCGCGGAAGGCTCACGGCAGCTTGCAGAGGCACTTGACTGTGAAATATATCTTTACGGTGACGGCTACGGGCACGGTGTGTATGACGAAGCTCCCGATTACAAGGAACGTTGCCTGAACTTTTTAAGACAGAAACAGAGGTGGAATCTATGAAGCAAAAACTCAGCAAATCCGGCGCAGCATTTTTTGTGTTCGGAGTAAACCTTATACTGTTTGTGCTGATGACTGCGCCGTTCAAGCTTTGGGCGGCGGCGTCGGAGGTTACACAGATGCGTCCGGCGGCTGCGCTGACTCCGGTTCTCGGTATGATTTTCGGTATGCCGGCGGCTTTGGGCTGTGCGGTAGGCAATCTGATCTGTGACCTTATTGCAGGCTATGAACCGTTATACGCTTTGTTCAACAGTCTGCTGCAAATTCTCTATGCAATGAGTGCATATTTTCTTTGGAAAAAGCTGAATACCGAGCGCGGAGGAGCGGAATTTAGGCTTAACAGTGTTACGAGAATTTTGAAATTCTGTCTGTTGCTTGTTTTAAATGCTTTTCTCACCGTAATTTTCACAAGCGTTTTGAATCATGTGTACGACGTTACAAAGATTTTCTCGTTGGATAATTTCTTCGTGCTTGTAAACAGCTTTGATTCGGGACTTCTGTTCGGTGCGCCGCTTTTGATTGCCGGTCATTTGCTTCAAATGCGTATCGAAAGCATGAAGAAGGGAGACGACAAAAAAGTTGTTCACTTCTCAATGAATGAGAGAATGATTATCAATACTCTTATCACCGGACTTTGTATCTGTGTGCTTGTCGGCTTGGCGGTCTACATTACGGATAAATACAGCACAGACAGGGAAATCGGACTGTGGAGCAAGATCTACCTGTTTGAAACAATGGCGATGAATGCATATTTTGCGCTTTCAATCGGCTTTATGCGTTTCACCGAACAAAGAATTTCCCGCCCGATCGAGGAGCTGGCGCAGATTGCCGGAACCTACTGCAAGGGACAGGCAACGGAAATACGGCTTGACAAGATGATTGATGCCTGTGAGGATTATGCAAGGGACTCAACGGAGGTCGGTGAGCTTGCCCGTTCATATATCTCTATGATTCAGGATTTGGTTAAATATGTTGATAATCTCCAAAGCGTTATGGCGGAAAAGGAGCGTATCAATGCGGAGCTGACTTTGGCTTCCGATATTCAGGCACACATGCTCCCGTGTATATTTCCGCCGTTTCCGGAGCATAATGAATTTGACCTCTATGCATTGATGAACCCTGCCAAAGAGGTCGGCGGTGATTTTTACGATTTCTTTATGATAGGCGAAAATAAGCTCGCCGTCATTGTTGCCGATGTTTCCGGCAAGGGAGTTCCTGCGGCGTTATTTATGGTTATTGCCAAAACACTTATTAAAAATTATACTCAGACGGGAATGGAACCCGCGGAGGTTTTCACCACGGTAAACAGGCTCCTTTGCGACGGCAACGACGCAGGACTGTTTGTAACCGCATGGCTGGGTGTGCTTGAGCTGACCGACGGTACGCTTACCTATGCAAACGCAGGTCACAATCCTCCGCTTGTCAAAAATGAGGGCGGTGAGTTTGAATATCTCAGGGAGCGCAGCGGCTTTGTTTTGGCGGGTATGGACGAGATAAAGTACCGTCAGAGTACGATGAAATTTGCACCGGGCGACCGTCTGTTTTTGTATACCGACGGCGTTACGGAAACGACCGATTCACAGCAGCGGCTTTACGGTGAGGAACGCCTTAAAAGCTTCCTGAACGACAATTCTGCGCTTGATGTCGAGGAAATGCTCAAGGCTCTTCGAGGCGAGCTTCAGAGCTTTGCCGGAGAAGCACCGCAGTTTGATGATATAACGATGCTGCTGCTTGATTTCAAGGGGGACGAAGCTATGCTTGAACGAACTTTTGAAGCAAAGGACGAAAATATTGCCGATATGCTCGGCTTTATTGAGGGTGAGCTCGAAAAGGCAGACTGTCCGCTGAAAATACAGACTGCTGTTTGCGTTGCCATGGAGGAGGCTTTTGTCAATATTGCGCACTATGCCTATCCGAACGGCAGCGGAAATGCGAAGGTATCTGTCGCCGTTGATCCGAAAACGAAAATTGCGACATTCATTATCAGCGACAGAGGGGTGCCGTTTGATCCTCTGTCAAAATCCGACCCGGATATAACAATCCCGGCAGAGCAGCGTGAGGTCGGAGGACTCGGAATATTTATTATTAAGAAGACGATGGATACTGTTTCCTATGTCCGTGAAAACGGCGAAAACAGACTTACAATGACGAAAGCTTTGAAAGGAGAGGTAAAAAAATGACGATAACCACCGAAAAAAAGGGCAAGGCTACAATATTGCATATTGAGGGAAGGCTTGATACCGTTACGTCACCGGAGCTTGAAGAGGCAATCAATGCACTTCCGGCAGATACTACCGAACTGATTTTGGATATGAAAGAGGTTACATATGTTTCTTCGGCAGGGCTGCGTGTGCTGCTCGGCTCGCATAAAAAGATGAGCAAGCTTGGCGGAATGAAGCTGACAGACGTTTGCGAGACGGTTATGGATGTTCTTGAGATGACGGGCTTTGCCGATCTTTTGGTGATTGAATGATGGAATTGGTTAGCGAGGCAATAATATTTGCAACAAGGGCGCATGATGCAATGCGCAGGAAAAAATCCGATGTTCCGTACATTCTTCACCCGATGGAGGCGGCGGTCATCGTGGCTTCCGTAACAGACAAGCAGGAGGTTATTGCGGCGGCGATGCTGCACGATGTTGTCGAGGACGCGGGTGTTGCCATTAGTGAGGTTGAAAACAGCTTCGGTAAACGGGTAGCGGAACTTGTGGCATCGGAGACGGAGAATAAGAGGGAGGAGCTTCCTGCCGATGTCACATGGAAGGTGAGAAAAGAGGAAGCAATAGAGCTTCTGCAAAAAACAAATGATTTGGATGTAAAAATTCTTTATTTGGGTGACAAGCTTGCCAATATCCGTGCGGTTTATTCCGATTGGAAAAAAGAGGGCCATGCAATGTGGCAGCGTTTTAATCAAAAGGATCCGGCGCAGCAGGCATGGTATTACCGAACCATTGCAGATAATATTCGGGAGCTTTCCGATACGTCGGCGTGGCAGGAATTTAATCGATTGATACAGGCAGTATTTGCGGAGGTGTAAGCTATGAGCAAGCAGGTTACATATAATTTAAACGGGGACACATTGACTGTTTTCCTTAACGGACGAGTGGATGCATCCAATGCGACCGAGGTGGAAAAGGATATTGCACAGGCACGCAGCGAGACAGGCGGAGCATCGGTCATTGTTGACGCGAAGGATTTGGAATATATCTCCAGTGCGGGCTTGCGTATTCTTCTGAGATTGCGCAAGGAAGATCCGAAGCTGTCGATAATCAACACTTCAGCCGAGGTTTATGATATATTGGATATGACAGGCTTTACGGAGATGATGACGGTTAAGAAGGCATACCGCCAGCTTTCTGCCGACGGCTGCGAAATGATCGGCAAGGGCGCAAACGGAGCGGTCTACCGCTATGACGAGGAAACCATAATAAAGGTTTATTTCAATCCGGACGCATTGCCGGAAATTCAGCGTGAACGTGAGCTTGCCCGCAAAGCGTTGGTGCTCGGCATCAACACGGCTATTCCCTATGATATCGTCCGCATCGGCGAGGGCTACGGAACGGTGATGGAGCTGCTTGCGGCATCCTCGCTTTCCAAGATGATAAAAAAAGATCCCGAAAATTTGGAGTTACCTCTCAAGTATTATGTTGATATGCTCAAGCAGATTCATTCGACTCATGTTAAGCCCGGCGATATGCCTGATATGAAGCAGGTTGCGCTTGAGTGGGCGGCGTTTGACCGTGATTATTTGTCGGAGGATATCGGTGACAAGCTTTATAAAATGGTGGAGGCTGTCCCCGAACAGAACACCATGCTGCACGGAGATTATCATACCAACAATGTTATGGTGCGCGACGGTGAGGCTCTGCTTATAGATATGGATACTCTCTGCGTGGGACACCCGATTTTTGAACTCGGTTCAATGTTTAACGCATTTATCGGTTTCTCTGAGGCTGACCATGATGTGATTCTGGGCTTCCTCGGAATCCCGCATGAGGTTGCGGTGAAGTTCTGGCGCAGGTCGCTTGCCATGTATCTCGGCACGCAGGACGAGTCGAAAATCAACGAGGTTGAGAACAAGGCAAGAATTATCGGTTATATGAGACTGCTCCGTCGAACAATACGCCGCAACGAGCCGAACCGTGAGCAGATGATTGAATTTTATAAGGATCGTCTTATCAATCTCGTTTCGAGCGTTGATGAGCTGACATTTTGATTTTTAAGGCAATACCGAACAATTGAGGTGTGCGAATTGCACAGTAAGTTTTTTCGTCAGGATGTACAAAAATTTGCAGGCTTGCTGACGCAAGTCAAGGAATTTTTGTGCAGCATAACGGAAATAGCTTCAAGCAAGGCGTGCGCCTCAATTTGTGCGGTGTTGCCTTAATTGCTTTAAGAAAAAGTATTGAACAATTATTTTTGTTATGCTATAATGTCAATATTGAGGTATCACGCAGGCTGCGATATGCGCTTTGCTTAAAACAGATTAGGAGACCTTTAGATGAAGATTATAATTATAAACATATACTTGCTTGTATGTGCGTGTATCGGCTTGATCTACGGTTTGACGGCTATGTACAGAAAAAAACAACCGCTGTATTTCAAGCTGATGGTTTTTCCTATTGCCTGTCAGGTATTTTCAAGAGCGTTTTATACCATAACGCTTTTGTGCTACGGAGAATTGCCGAGCTCCTTTAACATCGGATTTTTGGGATTCGCCACATTTTTCCTGTTTTTGTATCTTCCGAATGTCGGCACGATCGACAATCTGGTTGACGAAAAGAAAGAAAGATTTACGAAATACAGGCTTATCCCCGTAATTGTTCCGACTCTTGAATTGGCGGTTGCGGTTGTCGCATTTTTCTACGATTATGCTCAGCTTCCGGTGCGCATTTTCTTTATTATTCTTACACTTTTTGCCGGACTTGCCGGTTATTTCAATGTGAAGCACCTGATTATTCCCGATGTTGAGGACGGAATAATCAATTCGCTAAGAAGATTTAACCTTGTCTGTTTGGCTCTTGAGTTCCTTTCTCTTTCGGAGATCGGCTTATATTGCTTCGGTTTGCAGACCCCTGTAATTTTCGTCCAAGCGTTGCTCGGCGTCTTCTATATTGTATTTTTGCCATTTCTTAATAAGGAGGCAAGAAAATGGATTCAATGAGCTACATACTTTTTATTTGTATTGCCGTTCCTGTGGCAATGATGCTTGTTCCTATTGAGAAGAAATCAAGAAAAGTTGTCGTTGCGCTCTTGATGGGAATGTTTTGCTGCCTTTTTGTCAGCGAGGTGAACGGATTGCTTCTGCGTCTGACAAGAAGCACGACTCTGTATTTCACGACAAATGTTACACCTTTGACAGAGGAGCTCGTTAAGGTATTGCCGGTCATATACTATGCGTCGGTCTTTTCCAACGACAGAAAATCCGTCACTACGGTCGCCTTTGCAATAGGTGTCGGATTTGCCATGCTGGAAAACATCATTATCTTGACCCAGCATATTGCAACGGTTAATCTGCTTTTTGCAGTAATACGTGGCTTCAGCACAGGCTTAATGCACAGTATCAGCACGATGTTGATTGCTAACTATATTCCTTATATTCGCAAGAAACGGAAGCTTTATCTGTGCGGAACGCTTTGTACATTTAACCTTGCCGTTGTGTTCCACTCGGTTTTCAATCTGCTGGTTGAGGCTGAGTCCGTTGTCGCAAACCGTATCGGATATATTCTTCCGATTTCGATATATCTGGTTGTCAACATCTTTGTTTATAAAAGAATCATAAAGGATTCCGGACGAAAAAAAGATTTATTTAAAAAGATAGTCTAAGGCGATATCGCACAAATTGAGGTGTACTCCTTGCTCAATTCGCACATCACGATTGTGCGGTATTATCCTAAAAAAATACCCGGCAGCTCGATTTGAACTGCCGGGTTGCTTTGCGCCCAAATATTGATTATTGATGATAAAGATATCTTTGCGGGTCTTGCTTCGCCTTGTTAAAGAGATTTTCCGATACTACTGCGCCGTACCGGTCTGTCAGCTCGGTGCTGTAATTTTCGGGCAATTTATCCTTGCTTACGGCAATTTGCGAAGCGGGGACACTGCACGGAATCTTTGCGTTCGAGTCGTAATACACAGAAGAAACATAATCTCTGTCGGTATTGACGGCTATAGAATTAAGCGTGATCCTTTCAAAGTTGACACACAGCTTTTCGCCTCTCATGTTGAGCTTGCAATTGACCTCTGTTATGATGCCGGGAACCCAAAGCGAAAAATGGGTTTTGTAGCCGTTATCGTTATATCTTTCAAAATAGCTGAGATATTTTTGATTAAGATTTCGCTTCAGATCCGACTTGTACGACATATCAAGCGTATATTTCTTGGCAGTGCCGTATCCGTTTTGGTCAACGTAGCTTATTTCGATATAAAAGGTTTCTACCTCGTCATAATCCGCATTGGTGAGATCAATGGGATTCTCCACTTCAAAATAGAAGGTATAGTTGTACATACTTTCCTCGTCGTGGTGCGAATAGTATTGATTGATGTCACCGTCTGAGATTGCGACGCAATTTTTGAGAACCGCCATATCAATAACCGAATTGTATTGATCCTTGAATTGACCTGCATAGCTTTGGCTTTCATCAAGGTTATTGACGATTTTGTTCAATTCCTTTTCCGAGATTGCAAAGCTTTCGTGCTCCTTAAAGTACGGCGAATTGTTCTCGTCGATTATTGACTTTTCCATGGAGCAGTAAACGGTTGCCGTTGAATCGTTATAAGCGGAGGAAACATAGTCCGTGTTGCTGTTGATTCTTTTACCGTTGCAGGTTATGCTTTCGATCGTGAATGACAATCTCTCGCCGCCGTCCATATTCAGCTTAATGTAAACCCTGTTCAGCTTGCCCTTGAGAGTTACATCAAAGGAGGTGTTGTATGCGTTGTCATTCGGTCTTACAAAGTATTTGTTCAAGAAATCGGAATTTTTATTGCTGCTGCCGTTCCACGACATATCGAAGGTTTCCTTGGACTCGTTCTGATATCCGTTTTGACCGTTGTAATAATAGTCAAAATAGAGAACATTTACAGCATCCTTGTCCATATCCGAAGAGTTGCAGGGATTGTCAACCTTGACATTGAAGGTGTAAACATATTCGCAGTCGCTGTCGGCGGAGGTGTTTGCCGCGAGTGAGGGGAGGGAGGATATGATAACTGTGGCAGCGCAAATTACGCAAAGAAGAGGAATTATTATTTTCAACTTTTTCATAGCTTACGCTCCCTTCATATAAACATCATATGCGATGAATTCGTTGTTGATGGAATTCATATCAACCTCGCAGCCTTCCTTGACGGCGTTGTCTGTTCTGCTGGCATAGAGATAGATCCTGTTGTCCGCAATATGCTTTCCGTCGTCAATCGTTGCAATTGCACCCTCGTTGAGGTTCACTCGGTTGCCGTTGGCATCAAAAATATGCTCCCACTTGTTGGAATCGTTATTGATCATGCCGTAATCCTTGCTCGCCAGACCAAGTCTGTCAATGGGGTAGGCGGTCGCTTTGGTCATGGTGGATGTGTAATAGAGATATATCTGCTTTCCGCCCGTGCCCGAATTGAGGGATACTCCCTTTGTTCCGTCTGAATCAGACCCGATGTTGTATTCGTCAATCGCACAGGTATATGTCAGTCCGTTGACAACGATCTGATCCTTATGCGGTTCGCCGACGGTCAGGATGATATCTCTGACGGCGTACAGCGCGACGCCCTTTCTGATTTCACTTCTTTGGAGTTTATATCTCGAATATCCCATATAGACATATTCTCCGCCGGTGTTGTCGTTGAGATCCATATCCACGCAAATGTTACAGCCGAGGCTCAGCAGGTTGCATTGCGCTTCCTTCTTTGTCTTGCCGTGACCGATATAAATTGCGCCCATGTATGTCGTTGAATCGGCATATTCCATGTGGATAAAGGTAGATTGCTCCGGATCGCCGTAAAGACTTGCCGTGACCTCCGTTCTGCTCTTGTCAACGGATTTTGTCGACATGGCTGTTGCGCTGTCCGGCGCAAACACCTCTTCGCTTATGCTTATCGAGGTGAGGGGCATTCCGGGGTTTGAAGAGGTTGAGGTTGTGTAATAAAGATAATACGAGCCTTTCGGGTCAAGCACCATATCTCCCGCCTTGGTGTAGCTTACGCCTCCGACCTGAATTATCGACGGCACCTCTTTGGAGGAGGTAACATATTTTATGATACCCGTAATTGCCTCCGTTGAGGAATCCGTTCTTGACACGCCGATGTAGGAAACAGCCGATGCGATTGTGCTTGGGTTGGAATAATTTGTTTTGGATCTTTCCAGAGCAATGTTTGTTTGAATTACCTCGTCGGTGCATTGCGACAAAAGTGTTTGCATACAGTACTCATTGCCGCCGGCGTTGATCGTGTTTATCGTGGCCTTGTCGTATTGTGAAAGATCGGTTCCGGCAACCTTGTCGATGGTATAGGTCGAAACGGCAATTGATGAAATATATTTCTTCTGCACCGGAGCTTCCTGCTTAACATACATATATACCGGATTTGATTTTTTGCCGGTTGAAATATATTTCGAGTTGTCGGTTTTGTAGCCGAGATTGTTGGCTGCCGTTCTGCTCGGAGTTTTAAAATCCTGAACGCCGATATAGCCCTCGGGAACAGTTGTGTCCGAAGTGACCTTGATATCGTCAACGCTGAGGGGAGTACCTCCCTCTACGGGACCGAGAACATACAGACCCTTTCCTCTGACATTGGAGCTTGACCATTCGACATCCTCGTAATCCTCGGGAGCAAGAGTTGATATAGGAGTCAGCTGCTGCAAGCCGGTCAGTGTGCCGCTGCAGCTCGCAAACTGATACGAATGGGTTTCATAAACGCCCCGCAGATAATATTTCTTTGCGCTTCCGCCGCTGACAAGATAAGGCAGCTCAAAGAAAACATCGCAAACGGCATAAGAGCCGGAGGTGAGGTTTCCGAGATTTGTCGGAACATAATAATTGCCCGGTGCCGAGGCATATGACTTGATTCCGTATATCGCTCTGTACGGATTGTGAGTGGTCGTGTAGCAAATATATGTTGCGATATTTGCGCACCATCGCTCGTTTGAAGCAAAGCCGTGAGCCTCGCTCGGAAGCTGAACCTTGGCGGCGGAGGTCAAATCGGCGTCAAATCTTTTCAGATTCAATGCCTTCATATAATCAGATGCCGAGTCGCCGAATTCACCGTTGGGGTTGCCGGCGACCAATACGATACCGGAGATGTATTCCGCTCCGTAGGTGTAGGTAACGGAGGGCTTGAAATACAGATAAGTACCCTTATCGTTCCAATGCTCGGCGGTTTGCGAGCGGTGAGCCCTTTCAACGGAATTGTCAACCTCCGTGCCGCCGCAGTTGAAATTGAAGGCGTTGCCGCCGCAGAACATATTGACCGGCTCATATCCTCCCGTCGGAACATCGTCAAGCGAATATCTTATCGTCAGGTCGGCAAGTATCGGTGAGCCTGCGGATTTATACGATGTGTAGTAAAGCGTATCGCCGGTTGCGGTCGTTCCGCAGGAGGTGTAGGAGGCGTTGCCGAAAAGATAAGCGGACGCTGAATTTCTGGCGGATATTCTGATATCCGTTACTGCGTCGTTTGCGTTCGTTGTTGTGGCAAAGCCGACATAGGTATATTTCTTTATCGAAGCGGTGGAGGGTGTGAGGTTAACATCAAGAACCTTGTAGCCCGACTTGGTCAAGGCTGCCTTTGCCGCCGTTTCGCTGCTCTCAACGGAAAGCGAAAGCTTTGAAATGTACTGCGTTCCGGTTGTTGTTTTTTCTTCCTCGCCCTCGTTTATCTCGTTTGCCGTTGATTTATAGAACATATAAACCGATGCGGAATCGGCGCGTGAATTTGCATTCAGGTTAGCTGCCGAAACCTCGCCGAAGCACTTGACGGCTTTGTAGCCCTGCGGTGTTATATTGTTGTCATACTGAACGACGATGAGATCGTTAATCTCTGAGGAGCAAATCGGATCGCCGAGATATTTACTCTTTGTCGTATAAAGAGCGTTCCATCTTCTGGCGTTTGTGCCGTTTATGTTACAGAAATAGTTTTTAGGCAGCATGCCCTCGAGGTTACTCAACTTCATTCTGTTTAAGGTGTCTTCGTCGGTCGCACTCAAATCAATGGTTATCAAATCATACCGAACATACCTGTTTTGTGCTTCGTCGTACATGACGGACGGAATATCGGTGAATGCTTCTTCGTCGTCGTCATGGTAAAGCTCCCACAGGTACTTGACCAGCATAACAATCAATATGACGATCAGTGCAACCAGCGCAACATAGTTGAGAATTATGATCGCACAGCCGAGAAGACCGAATATCGTGCTGAATACGCCTGCGCCGACGCCTGCACAGCATACAGCCCATGCGCCCGATGCAGCACCCATGAAGCCGACAAACGATACAATAGTTTTGGTTACTATTCCGGTTACAACATAGCAGATGCCGACAACGGTCATGACGATGTTGATCTTTGATTGCGCCTCGGAAAGAAAAGTATCAAGATCGTCCGGCGTGGTGAGCGTGTTATAAATCTGACCTGCCGAATTAGCTCTGTATGCGTCCTTCGTGACGGCAACCTTTTGATTGTAAACCGTCTGATCCGTTCCGATCCAGATTGACATGCTTTCGCCGCCGTTGCCTGACTTTATTGATTCTTTTATCGATTTAAGCTGCTTATTTGCTTCGTCGATAATGCCCGAATCGTTACGCAGATAGAATGCGGAGAAGGCGACGCCGCTCAGTCTCATTGTTGCGAGCTGACCGTCGGTGAGGCTGTCAACAAGCGGATAAATTTTTCTCAAATTTTCAAATTCATCATAGGTTGAGTTGCCCAGAGAAACAATGTAATCGCCGAGCTTTGTTGTCTCGTCGTAGTTATATTGATTGAGCACCTCATAGGCTACGAGGAAGTATGTGTCGCCGTCCTCGGTTTTGATTTCGCCGCCGGTCGTCATATCCTCCACGGTCTTTTCGGGGATATCGGTTACATCGTTGCTGTCGGCGTCAATCTTTTCAACCTTTTTGTTGTTCGCATCGTAGCGATCCTTGGCCTCATTGTAGCCCTTCGAAAATTCCTGCAGGCTGGACACAAGCTCGCTTGCGAGCACCTTGTACTGCACATCGAGCATTTCGTCGTTGTCGCCGTTAAGCAGGGACTTGACCTTTGATGAGCCTATTCTGGTTGCCCAGTTTTCGTCACCGTAATCGGCAACGCCGGCAACAAGCGCATTACAGAATGCCGAAACAACGGCGGTGCTTGAGCGGGACATGAGCTTTTTGATGAAATCAACATTGCAGTCACCGCTGACCATATAGTCGCCGAGCTTCATGTTGTTCATCTCGTCAATATGGTAGCAGTTGAGAACATTGACGGCGGCGATGGCTGCCGGACTTTTGTTTTCATAGTTATCCGCAAATTCATCAACGGCGTAGGAAAGCTCCGTCGGAACATTGCCGAGCTTTTCCATCGCTCTTTCGGCGACATCTCCGTAGGTATAATCCTGATAGCCGCTGTTCATCTGGAGCAGCGATATATCCGTTATGCCCTCGTCGGGGTTGTCGGTGGTCTTGTAGCCGACAATATAGATGCCGTACTCGCTGAGGTCGCCCGAGGCGGAATGGTTTACATTTTTCTTAACGGGGATATAGTCGGCGGACTCGCAGTGCTCAATCGCTTCGTCCAGGGTCTTGCCGTAGAAGAGCTTGACCTCGGAGATGTATTTCGAGCCGTAGGCAGCAACAACGCCGAATACCGAGCCGTAGGAAGTGAATATCAATGCGAATACTAAAATAGCAGAGATAGAAGCAAGAAGGAAATGTATGGTTCTTTTCTTGGGTTTAGTCATCTTTTTTTGCTCCCTTCTTCTTTTTCTTTTTAACAATTATCACAATGACGATCGCCAGAACAATTATCAGCAATGCGCCGGAGATGATATAAGCCGTGTTGCCCTTGCCGAGAACGGAGGCGATGGCACGAATGTTTTCGCTGCTGAGTATTGTGGAGGTTGTTTTGTCAAGGGTGAAGCCCTCGTCAAAGTGAATGTAGTTGTTATACTGGTACTTGTCAATGCTCTTGATTGCAAGTCTTGAGCTGCTGCTGGTCGAGCAGAGCCAAATTGACGAGCCTTCATAGAAGCCGCCGCAGTACAGGTAAGCGGTTGATGCGCTGCCGTTTTGCAGGCAAAGGTCGCTTGCCTTGCCGTTGACCGTGTTGTCCTTGACTATGAGCTTGCCTGAAGCGTTCAGGTCGTAGAGACTGTCAACATAAATTCCGCCGCCGTAGTCGTCAGCGGTGTTATATTGATAGCTGCCGCCGATGACAAAAACCTTGTCGGCGTTGACATGCAGTGCGCCGCCCTCGGAAGCGGAATGATTGTAGTACATTTGACAGTTGGTCAAATAGGTTCCGCTGTTTGAATCGCAGTAAATTGCGCCGCCGTCGTCGTTGGTGGAGGTGTTTTGAGAGAAAAGGCTGTTGCTGATTTTTGTCGTTACGCTTCCGTCGGTGCAAACTGCGCCGCCCTCCTCAATGGAGGAGTTGGAATAGAACGAGGAGTTATCAACGGTAAGAGTTCCGCCGTAGGCGTAGATTGCACCGCCGTTATCCTCGGCGTAGTTTCCCTCAAAAACCGCATTGTTGACCGTAACGGTTGCGCTGTTGGAGTAGATTGCGCCGCCGCAGCATTCGCCGGAAGCGTCATAGGTGCGGTTGCCGTAGAACGAGCCGCCGTTGACATTGAGCGTCGCTCCCGAGCCGAACACGCTGATTCCGCCGCCGTCATCGGTCGAAACGCAGTTGAGAATCGTTCCGCCGTTGAAGTTGAGCGTTGCGCTTCCTGTAACGGAGATTCCGCCGGCACGAGCCGTGCTTGAGCCGTTTTGAATTGCGCCGCCCTTGAAGAGCTTTGAAACCGTGTATTCGTCGCTCTTGGAGTCGATTATCGTCATTGTTGAGCCGACATAGATTACCGTGCCCTCGGAAACGGGCTTGAGGAGATTTCTGTCGATGGCGCAGCCGTTCAAATCGAGAGTCAGATTTTTGCTGCCGGAGTAGCTTAAGCCGCCGCCTCTGAAGCCCGAGCCGCTGCCGAGCGAGCCTGAGCTGTCGGCTGTCCAGCTTTTGAGGAGCTTAAAGGTAACCTCGCTGCTGCTGCCGGTGTCAACAGCCTTGCGCCATGCATCCGCAAAGGAGGTGTAGGTCACGGAGGTGTTCCCCCAAATGACGGTGGCGCAGCCTTCCTCAGCTTTGGCGATAGCGCAAAGACTCATCGCTAAAGCGAGGGTTATTATCAAGGTTGTGAATTTTTTGAATTTCATTAAAATCATTCCCAACTATGCTAACGCAGGATTATTCTTCTTTTTCTTGGGCTTTTTTTGCAGGACTATGCCCAAAAGCACGCCCGCAACGGCGCCGATTCCGATTGAGATAGCAAAGCCGCCCTGAGTAAATGCGGAAGCGACGGTGCTGACCTCTCCTCGGCTGAAATACATATATGTTCCGTTTGCCTTGTCGTTAACGCCGGTGTAATCCTTTGAGGTGAGGTTGACGGCGTTCTTTTCGCCGAACATGGTCATGTTCTCGTGGTCAAGCGGTGCTCTGGTTGAGCCTTTAACAATCTTGACATCGGTCGTGATGGGTGCGCCTGCCGAGGTATCCTTGGTGCTGTAAAGCACGAACCAGCCGTTTTTGCCGGTGAAGTTGTAGAGATCACCTGCGCTGCCGGAAAGATTTTTGACCGTGTTGTAAGCTATATAGTCGTCGCCGTTTTCGGTGCTGATCGTATCGACAATATGGTTCGGTATCGAGGTGTATTCCACCGTTCCGTCGTCGTCGGCAAAGATTGTAACAAAGAGGTAAACGATTGAGAGAACGGCAAACACGGCAGAGAGAACAAAGAAGAACACCTTGAATCCCTGCACGATACGGAAGGCGACTGTGCCCTGCGACAACGAGCCTTTGCCGAATAACATGAAGGCGAGGGAGCCGCTTGTTCTCTCGTAGACGGGAGCGTTGTGAATAAGAGAAACGTTGCTTACCAGCTTAGCAGCCTGATTTGGAAGCTCGACGCTTGCCGATTCCATCATGTTGATTATCGCCTGATCCATTGTTGCGTTTACAATGTGAGAGCAGAACCAGAATATAGCCGAAGCGAACATCGGGGCGACATAGAATGCGAAGTAGTCTGCCCATTTATATTCGCCGGAGGGCTGAAAAATTCTGTTGAAAAGACCGTCTGACCAGCTCTTGCCGCTTGAAACGGATTTTTCGACGGTTGCGCCGGTGAGGGCTACGCCGTTTTCAAAGAGGGATCTGTCAACACCGTCGTAAATCGAGATCGTTTCAAAGCTCTCGAGCGTTTTGTTGATTGAGTCGAAGCTTGTTTTGCTTGCCGTGTCGCCGTCAAGAAGGGTACGGGAGATGACCTGCTGAAGTCCGACATTGTTCACCTGAGCGGCAAGCGAGGTGCCCATGTAATAGGCGAGGGTGTAAAGCTCCTCGTCGTCAACATCGTCCGAGCTGCGCATGAAGAAGGTGAGCATCGTACCGCCGTCGTATTCGAGGGAATCGAGATAGGAGATGAGCTTCATATCGCTGATGTTGTCGTAAAGCTCAGCCTCGGCGGCAGTGTTGTTCAGCTGTTCATCGAGCTGATCGCTTGTCATGTCGTCGGTTATCTCCGTCTTGTTGGCATTGACGGTTTCGGTGACCTTTTCGGAAAGATAGCTTTCGTTAAACTCAAGCTTGCCGTCCTTTTCGGTGAAATATTTTTCCTTAATCTTGTTGAGATTCTCATAGAAATTGTCCCATGTCGATCTTATCGAATCCGCAGTGTCGCCGTATTTTGCGGCGATGGCGGAGAACGCCTTGTTGGGGGTCGGATAGGACTTGAGATAGGTATCGAGCAGATAATCCGGGTCTGAGGACGCCATTTTCTCTATCCAAGCCTGATCGCTTTCGCTTTCACCGGCGAGGAAGAGCAGCTGCTGAATATCAACGATGAACGAGGAGCAGCCCTGCATGAATACCTTTGTGATGTCCGTTGTGTCGCTCAAGTCGCAGGTGAGAAGATAGTCGCCCATCTTTTTGCCCGAATCGTCCTCATAGAATTTGTTGAGGATAGTGTAAACCTCGGTGGCGATTACTGCGCCTGCCTTATAGTTGTTTCTGTAGCTTGTTATCATGGGGATCAAGCCGTCGATTGTTGCCGAAACATTCTCCTTCATCTTTTCCATCAGTATCTCGTAATCGGAGAAGCTGTATTTTCCCTGCATGTTCATTGCGGAGATGTTTGTGATGGCTTCGCTCGGATTTGCGGTGGATTTATATCCGAGATACATTCCTTCTGAAAGGTTTTCGTTCAGATTGTCGGAGACGAGGAGCTTGTAGCCCTGATCCTTGAGCTTCGCCTCCGCTTCGTCTGCCGAAGCAGCGGAGCAGAGGATAAGCTCGGAGATGTAACGCTCCTTGCTTGAGGCGGCGAAAACGCTTGTGCATGAAACAAAGCATATTGCCAAAACCAGAAACACACTGATTGAGGCCTTAAAGGCAACACCGCGCAAATTGCTGTGCACGCCTTGCTTGAATCTATTTCCGCCATGCTGCGCAAAACTTTCTTGACTTGCGTTAGCAAGCCTACAAAATTTTTGCACAACCTGACGAAAAAGCTTACTGCGCAATTCGTACACCCCAATTGTGCGGTATTGCCTTGCTTTCTTATGCATGAGCCTCCGCCTCCTTGTTTGTCTTTTTCTTTTTGCTTGCCTTAACGATAAGGGTGATTGCAACTGCGCAGATTACCAGTGCGCCCGCTCCGCAGAGGGCATAGACGCCGTTGGAGAATACGCTGCCGGCGAATATCGAGGTGTCCGTGCCGTAGAAGAGGTAGATACCGCTCTTGCCGTCGGCGTAGGTGTAGCCCATCTTCTTGTTCGTCAGGTTCTGCGCAACGCTCTCGCCGAACATTGAAAGCGCAACAGTGTCGTTCGGAATGTTGGAGTCGTTATACTGAACAACAAAATCCGTTGTTATCGGGTCGCCGGCTGCCTTGTCCGTTGTGGTGTAGAGGGCTACCCACTGCTTGCCGACATCGCCGTTCAGGTCGCCGAAGTCACCGAGAAGCTTGTTGCTGTCCGTTACCATGTTGGCGGCAACTCGGTTGCACTTGACGGCGTCGTAATTAGTGAACACCTTTTCGTCCTTGTCGTTAACTGTCTCGTCAATGATACGCATGGGTATGGGGGTGAAGCTTGCGTTGTAGTATGCCTTCAAGTCGTTATATGTGCTCCATGCGGATAAACCGAGGAGGATAACCGTGATGCAGGTCATTGCAATGCAGGCATATTTCCAGAATTTTTCAAAGCCGTCGGTTAAGAAGTATCCCACTTTACGGTTAAAACTAATTTTAGAGTTTAAGCTTCGTATTTCGTCGGAGTATTCTCCGGCTTTTACCATATCGCCGATCTTTCTGGCTTCTGACATTTTAAGCTTCAGATTTATTTTGCCGTCGGCGAATACAGTAACATTGGTCTGAAAGACATTGCCGCCGATTCTTTCGGCCAAGAGAGTCAATGGCTTGCTCGTTGACCAGCTGATCGTTGTCATAATGGCACTGAATGCGAACACGCTGTACATAACGATCGAGGTTGTGGAAATTGCGTCCGCTGCGCTTGTTGAGGGGTCTTGACCGGATGAAGCCTGAAGTCTGAGCGCATCATTCGTCATTGCAACATTGCCGTCGATAAAGAGGCTGCGGTCAACTCCGTCATAGATCGAGATGTTCTGCAGACTGTCGGCAGAGCCGAGATCTATGGTTTCCATTGCTGTCTTTACCGTGTTGTCGTCGTTTATGCCGAGCGCAATTATCTGATACATCGGAAGGAAGCTCAGGCAGGCTCTCTGACCCTTGGAGAGAACCGAAACGAGGGGATAAAGATAAATGCTGTCGTCGTTTTCGGGGTCGAACTCGTCGCTTGTGATAAGCTCAAGAAGGTTGATGTCGTCGTTTTCAAGCAGTGACAAAACCTCGTACTGAGTTCCGGCTGCAAACCATTCCGTGGAATCGAAATCCTCATGCTCATTGATATAGGCTGTGATTTCTTCCTGAGTGTTTGTCAACTGTATGTCTGCGTCGGTATATATCGAAAGGTATGTTTTGTAATCCTCAAAGCTTGAGGCGATCTCCTTTGCGTCGTCGTCATATTCTGCTGCAAGAAGCTTGGCAGCGTTTGAAGCGTCAACCTTGTTCTTGCTCATGACATCCTGAAGCATCTCGTCGTAGGTCTTTGCGCTCTGGTATCTTTCAATCCAGGCGTTGTCGTTGTCGTCCGTTGCAAGGGCGATGATCTGCTCGATTGAAAGAACGGCGTTGGCGTTTGCCTGCATGAGAATGGTCGTCATGTCGGCTGTCTTTGCCTGCTCCTCGGCGGAGAGTGCGTTCCACTCCTCGTCGGTGTATTCCTCCTTGACCTTGTTGAGGAGGAGGTCGCCGACCTTCTGCTTGGTGTCGTCGTCATACATCATGTTGAGCATATCATGAGCGGCGATTGCACGCTCCTGATTCTTCTTGTAGTTGCTTCTGTATTCGTTGACGGCAACCTTGAATTCCTCGAAGAACGACTGAATGCTTTCCCTTTGCTCGTTGAGGAGTATCTGATAATCCTGTGCGCTGTAGCCGCCCTTCATGTTCATCAGCTTCATGTCGGTGATGGCTTCGTCGCTCTTATCTGTCGTCTTGTAGCCGAGGTAGACGGATCTCTTCTTTGAGATGAGGTCGTCCGCACCCTCGTTGAGGTTGTTGTCAACAACCTCGTAGCCGTTATCGGTCAGGTACTTCTTCGCCTCGTCGTCCGAGCTGCCGTAGCTGATGAAGAATTCCTTGATATAGGTTTTCTTGCCAAATGACGCTGCTAATGCGTTAGTGCAGCTGACAGAGCATATTGCAAGAACCAATACAATGCTGACTAAAGCTCTTAAAATTTTCTTATGCATGAGCCTCCGCCTCCTTGTTGGCCTTTTTCTTCTTGTTTGCCTTAACGATAAGGGTAACAGCCACTGCGCAAATTACCAGTGCGCCCGCACCGCAGAGAGCGTAGATTCCGTTGGTGAATACGCTGCCGGCGAATATCGAGGTGTCCGTGCCGTAGAAGAGGTATATACCGCTCTTGCCGTCGGCGTAGGTGTAGCCCATCTTCTTGTTCGTCAGGTTCTGCGCAACGCTCTCGCCGAACATTGAAAGCGCAACAGTGTCGTTCGGAATGTTGGTGTCGCTGTACTGAACAACGAAGTCAGTTGTTATCGGGTTGCCGGCTGCCGTGTCCGTTGTGGTGTAGAGAGCTACCCACTGTCTGCCGACATCGCCGTTCAGGTCGCCGAAGTCGCCGAGAAGCTTGTTGCTGTCCGTTACCATGTTGGCGGCAGCTCGGTTGCACTTGACCGCATTATAATAGGTATAGACCTTTTCGTCCTTATCGTTGGTCGCCTGATTGACCATGTGAAGCGGGATCGGGGTGAACTCTGCATTGTAGTATGCCTTGAGGTCGTTGTATGTGCTCCATGCGGAAAGACCGAGGAGTATGAGGGTGATACAGGTCATTGCGATACCGGCATAGCGGAATACCTTTGACCAGACCTTTGAGCTGTCGCAGGCACGCTGTGCACTCTCCATGCTTGCTTTGGCACTGTTTTGTGCCTCATGGTTTTTTGTGATCTGTTCAGGAGCTACCATCTCGACCTTCATTTTTTCTTCGGCACGCTCCAAGCCTGTCAAGGTATTCTCAAAGACATTGGCTTCGGTGCTATAATTTTCTGCCAGCTTTGTCATATACGGGCTTAAGCTCCATGACGCAGTCATTGCGATGGCTGAAACGGTCAAGCCGACATAAAGAAGAACGGATGTGACGGAGAAATAGTCTATTACGCTTGTTACTGCGTTCTTGCCGCTCGAAGCCTGAAGCCTGAGAGCTTCGTTTGTCAGCGCAACATCGCCGGTGAATATGGTGCGGTCAACGCCGTCGTATATTGAGTTTTTGTTTTCTGCCAAATATCCGAAATCAACCTTTGACATTGATTCCTTAATTGCGTCGTTACCGCTGATTCCGCAGTATACGAGCTGATACATCGAAAGCAGACCGAGGCAGGCTCTCTGACCCTTGGTGAGAACGGAAACGAGGGGATAGAGCAAGCATCTGTCCTCGTTCTGAATGTCGAACTCGTCGCTCGTGACAAGCTCAAGAAGGGAAATATCGTCATTCATCAGCTGTGACAGCACAACATACTGTGTGCCGGCAGCGAACCAGTTGGTGTAGTCGAAATCCTCGTGCTCCTTTGCATATGCTTCAACCTCATCCGCAGTGTTGGTGAAGGAAACATCCGCACCGGTGTAGTACTGAAGATAGGTGATGTAGTCCGTGAATTTCATGGCGATTGACTTTGCGTCGTCGTCGTACTCGGCGGCGAGTCGCTTTGTCGCTTCGGTTATGCTGATTTTTTCGCTGCTCATAAGGTCGGAGATCATCTCGTCATAGGTCTTTGCCTCGGCATATCTTTCAATCCAGAGAGAATCGCCGTCGTCCGAAGCAAGAGCGATAGACTGCTCTATAATAAGTATAGCGTCCGAATTGCTCTGCATAAGAATGGTTGTCATGTCGGCGATCTTTGACTGCTCCTCGGAGGAGAGTGCGTTCCATTCCTCGTCGGTGTATTCCTCCTTGATCTTGTTGAGGAGGAGGTCGCCCATGTACTGCTGAGTGTCGTCCTCATACAGGTAATTGAGCATCTCGTGAGCGGCAACCGCACGACCCTGATTCTTCTTGTAGTTGTTTCTGTACTCGTTAACCGCAATGATGAAGTCATCGAGGAAGTCCTTAATGTTTTCCTTCTGCTCGGTGAGGAGCATCTGATAATCCTGAACGCTGTAGCCGCCCTTCATGTTCATCAGCTTCATGTCGGTGATGGCTTCGTCACTCTTATCCGTTGTCTTGTAGCCGAGGTAGACGGATCTCTTTTTCGAGATGATATCGTCTGCGCCTTCGTTGAGGTTGCGGTCAACAACCTCGTAGCCGTTGTCGGTCAGGTACTTCTTCGCCTCGTCGTCCGAGCTGCCGTAGCTGAGGAAAACCTCTTTAACATAGGTGCTTTTTGCGAGTGACGCTGCGAATGCGTTGGTGCAGGTAACCGAACAAAGTGCCAGTACCAAAACCACGCTGACTAATGCTTTCAAAAGTTTCTTATGCATGTGCATTTGCCTCCTTGCCGTTCTTTTTGCTTTTTGATGCCTTTTTTATGAGAATCACGGCAACGCCGCAAATCACAATGATTCCTGCTCCGAAGAGAGCGTATGTGCCGTTGGAGAATATGCTGCCGGCGAATATCGAGGTGTCGGTGTCAAAGAAAAGGTAGATACCGCTCTTGCCGTCGGCGTAGGTGTAGCTCATCTTTTTGTTCGTCAGGTTCTGCGCAACGCTCTCGCCGAACATTGAAAGCGCAACAGTGTCGTTCGGAATGTTGGAGTCGTTATACTGAACAACAAAATCCGTTGTTATCGGGTCGCCGGCTGCCTTGTCCGTTGTGGTGTAGAGGGCTACCCACTGTCTGCCGACATCGCCGTTCAGGTCGCCGAAATCGCCGAGAAGCTTGTTGCTGTCCGTTACCATGTTGGCTGCAACTCGGTTGCATTCAACAGCGTTATAATAGGTATAGACCTTTTCGTCCTTATCGTTGGTCGCCTGATTGACCATGTGCTGCGGTATCGGGGTGAATTCCGCATTGTAGTATTCCTTGAGGTCGTTGTATGTGCTCCATGCGGAAAGGCCGAGGAGAACGAGCGTTATGCATGTCAGGGTAATGCTGGCATAGCGCATTATTTTGCTCCAATGCTTCGCGCTTCCGATTGCACCGTTTATTTGGTTTACACCCTTGTCATTTGCGTCTCTCAAACGGGCGAAATTTCTTGCCTTTTCAATATCGCCGGTTTCTCTGGCTAATTTTGCATATTTGCTTGCTGCCTTTTCAAATGATTTTAAATCTGTATTCATTTTTTTCAAGGTATTGCTCATAGAGGCGTTTGAGATCCACGAAACGGTCGTGGCAACAAAGGTAAGACCCGTAACACAGTACAAAGCAATTGACAGGTCCGAAACATAGTTGCCGATACCCGTTACGGCGCTTTTGCCGGTTGACGCCTGAAGTCTGAGTGCTTCGCTTGTCAGCGCAACATCGCCGGTGAAAAGCGTGCGGTCAACGCCGTCGTAAACGGAGATTTTTTCCTCCTTATAGGCGGCGAGATTGATTCCTTCGGAGGCTTCCTTAATAGCCTCGTTGCCGTTGATTCCGCAGGAAACGATCTGATACATCGAGAGGAAATCGAGGCAGGCTCTCTGACCCTTGGTGAGAACCGAAACGAGAGGGTAGAGCAGGTAGCTGTCCTCGCCCGTAACATCGTAATCGTCGCTGTTTACAAGGTCGAGAAGCGAAATGTCGTCGTTCTTTAGGGTTGCCAGAAGCTCGTACTGAGTGCCGGCAACGAACCAGCTTGCAGCGTCAAAATCTTCCTTGTCCTTTTCGTATGCTGCACGCTCCTCCTCAGAGCTTGTAAGCGTTATTCCCGAGCTTACATAGTTTTCGTCGAGATATGCCTTGTAATCCGTAAGCTTGGAGGCGATCGCCTTTGCGTCGTCGTCATACTCGGCGGTGAGCTGCTTTTCCGCTTCGGTTATGCTGAGCTTTTTGCTTGTCATAAGCTCGTTGAGCATTTCGTCATAAGTCTTGGCGGTTTCGTATCTGTCAATCCAGAGAGAATCGCCGTCGTCCGATGCAAGGGCGATAACCTGCTCTATGATGAGTATTGAGTTTGAATTGCCCTGCATGAGAATTGTCGTCATGTCGGCAGACTTTGATTTCTCATCGGCTGAAAGTGCGTTCCACTCCTCGTCGGTATATTCTTCCTTTATCTTGTTGAGAAGGAGGTCGCCCATGTACTGCTTTGTGTCGTCGTCATAAAGAATATTGAGAATGTCGTGAGCGACAACCGCACGCTCCTGATTCTTCTTGTAGTTGCTTCTGTACTCGTTGACTGCAACGATGAAATCAGCGAGGAAAAGCTGAATATTGTCCTTCTGCTCAGTGAGAAGCATCTGATAGTCCTGAACGCTGTAGCCGCCCTTCATGTTCATCAGCTTCATGTCGGTGATGGCTTCGTCGCTTTTCTCTGTTGTCTTATAGCCGAGGTAAACGGCTCTCTTAGTCGAGAATGTGTCGTCCGCACCCTCGTTGAGGTTGTAGTCAACTACCTCGTAGCCGTTGTCGGTGAGGTACTTTTTCGCCTCGTCGTCCGAGTTGCCGTAGCTGAGGAAAACCTCTTTGACGTATGTGTTCTTCAAAAATGATACCGCAAATGCGTTGGTGCAGGTTACCGAGCATATTGCCAGAACCAGAACCACGCTTAATAAAGCTCTTAGAATCTTCTTATGCATGAGCCTCTGCCTCCTTGTTTGCCTTTTTCTTTTTATTCGCCTTAACGATAAGGGTAATTGCCACTGCGCAGATTACCAGTGCGCCCGCTCCGCAGAGGGCATAGACACCGTTGGAGAATACGCTGCCTGCGAATATTGATGTGTCTGTGCTGTAGAAGAGGTATATACCGCTCTTGCCGTCGGCGTAGGTGTAGCCCATCTTCTTGTTCGTCAGGTTCTGCGCAACGCTCTCGCCGAACATTGAAAGCGCAACAGTGTCGTTCGGAATGTTGGAGTCGTTATACTGAACAACAAAATCCGTTGTTATCGGGTCGCCGGCTGCCTTGTCCGTTGTGGTGTAGAGGGCTACCCACTGTCTGCCGACATCGCCGTTCAGGTCGCCGAAATTACCGAGAAGCTTGTTGCTGTCCGTTACCATGTTGGCGGCAGCTCTGTTGCATTCAACCGCATTATAATAAATATAGACCTTTTCGTCCTTGTCGTCGGTCGTCTGATCGACCATGTGCTGCGGTATCGGGGTGAACTCTGCGTTGTAGTATTCCTTGAGGTCGTTGTATGTGCTCCATGCGGAGAAACCGAGGATTACAAGTGTAACACATGTCAGGGCAATGCCGGTATAGCGCATTATCTTGCTCCAATTTTCAACCGTTCCGACTTTGTTATATATGTTTCGTGCCTTTTGGTAATATCCGTCTTTTATAAAGTTGTATTGACGAACATCATCCAATTTGGTGGCTTTGCTGGCCATGGTTTGATAGCTCTCTGCCGACCGGGTTGCCGATGCGATATCGGTGTTCATCTTCTTTGCAACCAAACTCAGAATGCCGGACGAGGCCCATGAAGCGGCTGTAGCGACAAAGAAGAAGCCCAAAACGCCGTACAAAACAATTGATGTTTTTGAAAGATAGTCGCCGATGGTTTTTACTGCGTTTTCACCGGTTGACACCTGAAGTCTGAGAGCTTCATTGGTCAGTGCAACATCGCCGGTGAAAAGACTACGGTCAACGCCGTCATAAACGGAGGCATTTTCCTTCTTGTAGGCGGAAAGGTCAACTTTTTCGGAGGCTTCCTTTACTGCCTCATTGCCGTTGATTCCGCAGGAAACGATTTGATACATCGAGAGGAAATCGAGGCAGGCTCTCTGACCCTTGGTGAGAACCGAAACGAGGGGATAGAGCAAGCATCTGTCCTCGCCCAGAACATCATAATCGTCACCGTTTATCAGTTCAAGAAGCGATATATCGTCGTTCTTCAAGGTTGCCATAAGCTCGTACTGAGTACCGGCTACGAACCAGTTTGCAGCGTCAAAATCTTCCTTGTCTTTTTCGTAGGCTGCACGCTCCTCCTCGGAGCTTGTAAGCGTTATTCCCGAGCTTACATAGTTCTCGTCGAGATATGTCTTGTAATCCGTAAGCTTGGAGGCGATTGCCTTTGCGTCGTCGTCATACTCGGCGGCGAGCTTCTTTGTGGCTTCGTTTATGCTGAGTTTTTCGCTTGTCATAAGCTCGTTGAGCATCTCGTCATAGGTCTTGGCTGTTTCGTATCTTTCTGTCCAAAGGGAATCTCCGTCGTCCGCTGCAAGGGCGATAACCTGCTCTATGATGAGTATTGAGTTTGAATTGCCCTGCATGAGGATAGTCGTCATGTCGGCTGACTTTGCCTGCTCCTCGGCGGAAAGAGCTTTCCACTCCTCATCGGTGTATTCTTCCTTTATCTTGTTGAGAAGAAGGTCGCCCATGTACTGCTGTGTGTCGTCCTCATAAAGAAGATTGAGAATGTCGTGAGCGGCGATTGCACGCTCCTGATTCTTCTTGTAGTTGCTTCTGTATTCGTTGACGGCAACGATGAAATCAGCGAGAAAAAGCTGAATGTTTTCCTTCTGCTCGGTGAGGATCATCTGATAATCCTGAATGCTGTAGCCGCCCTTCATATTCATCAGCTTCATGTCGGTGATGGCTTCGTCGCTTTTCTCTGTTGTCTTGTAGCCGAGGTAAACAGATCTCTTTTTCGAGAATGTGTCGTCCGCACCCTCGTTGAGGTTATAGTCAACAACCTCGTAGCCGTTATCGGTGAGGTACTTCTTCGCCTCGTCGTCCGAGTTGCCGTAGCTGAGGAAAACCTCTTTGACGTATGTGTTCTTCAAAAATGATGCCGCAAATGCGTTGGTGCAGGTTACCGAGCATATTGCCAGAACCAGAACCACACTTACCAAAGCTTTCAAAATTTTCTTATGCATAAGCTTTTGCCTCCTTGTCGTTTTTCTTTTTTCTGATACCCTTGATTATGAAATATGATACAAATCCGCAAACAATCATTGCTCCGCCGCAGAAAATAGCGTGCGTGCCGTTGGAGTAAACGCTGCCTGCGAATACCGAGCTGTCCGTGCCGTAGAAAAGGTAGATGCCGTTCTTGCCGTCGGCGTAGGTGAACCCGGATTTTTTATTTGTCAAATTCTGCGCCGTGTTTTCGCAGAACATTGAAAGTGCCGTTGTATCGTCCGGAATGCTGCTGTTGACATACTGAACAACGAAGTTCGCTGTGATGGGGTCGCCTGCCGCCTTATCCTTGGAGGTGTAAAGCGCAACCCACTGCTTTCCGACATCACCGTTCAAATCGCCGAAGGCCTTGAGAATCTTGGTTTCTTCCGTTACCATCTGCGCTTCCTCTCGGTTGCACTTAACGGCGGTGTAGTAGGTGAATACCTTTTCGTTATTTTCGTCAACGCCCTGATTGACCATGTGCATCGGAATCGGCGTGAAATCCACATTGTAGTATTCCTTCAATTCCTGATATGTTCTCCATGCGGAATAGCTCAAAAGAATGAATGTGACCGCAGTCATGGCAATTCCGGCGTAGTTGAAAATTTTGCTCCACATTGTTTTCGAAGCGATGTTAGCGGTTGCTTTTGCCTGTGCGCCGAATATCTCGTCAGCGTCATCGATAAGATCGTATACATCGTCGGCATATTCTGATATGCTGTCTTCTGCCTGCTCCACAATAATTTCGTTCACATCGTCGGCGACGCTTTCAAGAACATTGTTGACAAACGGTGCTGCTTTGGATTCGATGCTTGCCAATGACTGCACACTTTTGAGTGCCGCATTGCCGAAGGAGAAGCCTGCAATCAGTGAAGCCACGCTTGCCACGGTGGCAACGCCGAGAGAGATAAGAATAATCTTTGTTGTGGGGGAGATTCCGCTGCTGAACCAATTGCCCGAGGCATCCTTGTCGGTGGAGCTTTGAAGCCTGTATGCGTCGCCGGTCAGGGCAACCTCGCTGCTGAATATCGTGCGGTCGATTCCGTAGTAAACGGAAATCGTGTCCTTGTTGAGTTCCTTGATATCAATGCTTTCCATCGCTTTTTTGATTGATGCGTCGTCGTTGATACCGATCGCAACTATCTGATTCATTGACAGGAAGTCAAGACAAGCTCTCTGACCGTCGGTCAGAACCGAAACAAGCGGATAAAGCATACATCTGTCTTCGCTTTCGATGTCGTAATCGCCGCTCATCAAAAGCTCATACAGCGTGACATCGTCGTTCTTTAATGAGTTCAGCACCTCATACTGAGCACCTGCCGAAGCCCAGCCTGCAACATTGAAATCCTTATGGGAGTTCTGATATGCTTCAAGCTTCTCGGCGGAATCCGAAAGCCTCAGCTCCTCGTCGGTGTATGTTTTGAGGAAGTCCGCATAGCCCTCAAGCTTTGAAGCGATTGCGCTTGCGTCGCTGTCATACTCTGCGGCAAGCTTCTTTACGGCCTGAGTTACGGTCAGCTTTTCGTTTTTCATCAGCTCGCTGACCATTTCATCGTAGGTCTTTGCCGTCGTGTATCTGTCCGACCAAACGGAGGTACTGTCATCGGTCGCAAGGGAGATGAGCTGCTCTATCGCAAGCACCGAGCTTGTGTTCGCCTGCATGAGAATGGTCGTCATGTCGGCAGCCTTGCTCTGCGCGTCTTTTGAAAGAGCGTTCCACTCCTCGTCGGAATATTCCTCCTTGATTTTTTCGAGAAGCAGGTCGCCCAGAGCTGCCTCCGTGTCGTCGTCATAGAGCAGGTTCAGCATCTCGTGAGCCGCAACCGCACGCTCCTGACCGTTTTTGTAGTTATCTCTGTATTCCTCAAGCGCGACCTTGAAGTTTTCAATGAACACGCCGATGTTGTTTTTCTGCTCATTGAGAAGCATCTGATAATCCTCAACGCTGTAGCCGCCCTTCATGTTCATCAGCTTCATGTCGGTGATGGCCTCGTCGGCGTTGTAGGTCGTCTTGTAGCCGAGGTAAACTGCTCTCTTGGTTGAGAATGTGTCGTCCGCACCCTCATTGAGGTTGTAGTTGATTGTTTTGTAGCCCTTGCTTTCAAGCCACGACTTGGCGTCATCCTCGGTCTTGCCGTAGCTGATAATCATTTCTTTTACATACGCTTTACCCGTAAAGGTTGCTGCACCCGCTGCACAAGGCTGAACGATACAGGTAACGCAAAGCACTAAGGAAATGATTATTTTGATAGTTTTTTTCATGCTTTCTTGCGTCTTCCTTTCTTCCTGTAGATTACCGCTCCGATCAGGATCAGTATTATGACAACCGAGAAGCAGGAAATTGCAATTATGCTTCCCTTGCTTATTGCCGATGCCGCGGATTTTCCCTCGGCGTTCTCGTCCGCAACGGTTGTTGTGACCGTTTTGTCAATGTCGAAGTATTCGTCGGTTGCTTCTTCCGCCGTGACGGCTTCGGTCGTCGTGACTTCTTCCTTGACCGTTGACGTGACGGTTCCCTCGTAAATCGCATAGATTCCGGCGTTGCCTGTCAAAACGCAGCTGCAAGCGTCTTTGCTGCTCAGCAGAGCCTTGTAGTCGGCGGAGCTTTTGGAAACGGATTTGTCATACGAGGCGTAAACGCTTGCCCAGTCGCCGGTCGTAAAGCTGTCGTTAAAAAGCCTGCTGCTTGAAATATCCATCAAATAGGAGCCCGATTGCTTATCCTTGTCCGCAGTCAGCTCCGAACCGTTGACGGTTAGCTTTGTGATCGCCTGACTCTTGTCGGCGGTTCGTCGATATGCGATATATGTCACCGTGTTGCCGCTCGACATATCTTTGTCCAAATAGTAGTCGCAGCCCTTTGAAGCGGCGGAATTGATCGCCTCTGCCTTAGTGTTTCCCGAAACAATGTACGCATCGGAAATGTAACGCTTAACGCTTGAGCTTCGGTACATCAGGAGATACAACTCGTTGCCGTCAATTCCTTTGTCCAGATTCGCAAGTGTTCCGTCGTTCATACGAACGGGGGAGGAGCCGTCGTTTCTCAGCGACACGACCTCGTCCTGCTCGGTAAAGCCTGAAACAGTGTCAAGAGAAGTGATCCCGTCTCCCGCCGAAGCATCCTTGGTGAAGTAAAGGTAAATCGGCGTTCCGTTTGTGCCCTCGTTAAGGCTGACCGACGATACCGATTTGTAGGAAACGCCGCCGTAGGTGATTGTGCTGCTCTTTTGAGTCGAAACAACAAAACCGGTAATCGCTTCCGTACCCTTTTTGTACCCGAGATAAACCGTTGCTCCGTCGCTCGTCACCAGGTTCAGTCCTTGAAAGAGAACCGAGTAGCCCTTGCTCTCCAGCGTCGTCATCGCGTTCTCACCGGTTGCGAGCGTAACCTCGGAAACGTAGGCCTTCTTTGCGCCGGCACTCACGAAGCAGCTTGCCGCAATAATGATCAGGGAGAGCATTAGGCAGGCAATCTTAAATGGGTAGCCGATAATAATCTTTCTTTTTCTAAACAATGTCCCACCACCTCTGAATTATCAAAATAACCGCCGATCGCTGAAAAGGTATGCACTTTTCGGGGCACTTTCGTCAACATCACTTCCGATGCCGACGAATCGGCTTTTTTGGTGTTTGATGAGTGAAATTACCGTCGAAATTAGACCTTTTACAACTGATCTGCGGTTATTTAAATAATTCTTAATTGCATATTTATTTTAATACATTGTTTATAAAATGTCAATGTTTTTGCCCGTTTTTTTGCTGTACTTTTTGCTCTTTTCGAACCTAAAATTTTTGTATTGTTTTTAGATATTCTTGGCATTTTTTTGCAATATTTGCGTTAAATTTACACTCATTTCGGTCGGAGACGCTTCTAACTGCATTTTACGCACGAAAACGCCACTTTTTTAACGGAATACTGAGATAATACCGCAAGATATTTTTATTTGCCTCGTATAAATCAGTCGTTTTTTAAAATTTGTTAAAATTTTGCCGATAACACCTGTTTTGTTGTGATATAAGGCTTTACATTTTTCGAAAAATATGTTATATTGTCAATATATTTGTTCGAGTTCCTCGGCGGAAAGGGTGCCGCTGAGCAATGATTTTTTGTCATATTGCACAATGACGGTATTTTGGAGGCGAGAGAAGCTTATAAGCTCTTCCCGCGTCGGGGCAATCGGGCACGAATCACGACGTTAAAAATCCGCTAATTAGGCTATCGGAGGTAGTATATTATGGAAATCAGCAAGGCTGTCAGCAACAAAAATGTCATTATCACACTCAAGGGTCGCCTCGACACGATGACGTCTCAGCAGCTTGTCGGCGAGATAAACGACATTGATTATGATGAGACGGAGACCGTAATACTCAATTTCAAGGAGCTTGAATATATTTCGAGCTCGGGACTGAGAGTTGTCCTTTCACTTTATAAGAATCTCAAAAGCAGCGGCGGCAGCCTGAAAATCGTAAATGTCAACAATATAATTATGGAGCTTTTCTCGATGACGGGAATGAGTGATTATCTTGATATCGAACAGGCCTGAACAGCTACAGGCTATTAAGGAGACCGTCTGAAATGAGCAGTATGACACTTGGCAGGAATGCCGTGACCGTCAACAAAAAATATGCAGAGTATTTTCTTCCGACGGTTCTGACGGCTATGGCAACAAACATTGCGATGATCCTTAATTCGGTCATCGCGGGAAATCTTCTCGGACAGAGCGCACTTGCAGCAATCAATCTTATGTCGCCGATCACTCAGCTTTATTTTTCTCTTACGATTCTTTTCGGGCTGGGAGCCTCCTCGATAATTTCCTTCGCAAAAGGAAAGCGTGACGACAGGCAGGCGGACAGGGTCTTTACCTCGACTTTTATCGTGCTTATTGCGCTCAGCGTTATTTTTATTGCGGTTCAGCTGCCCTTGGCGGACTCGATATGCTCCCTTTTGACTAAGGACGCGGAGCTTAAAGCTTTACTGTATCAATACTATATTCCGTTCATAATAGGTACGCCGGTCTACCTTTTGCTGATGTGCTCCGTTTATTTTGTCAGGGCGGACGCAAGACCCAAGTTCGCTTCAAACATTGTAATTGCCGCCAATGTTGTAAATCTGGTGCTGGACTACCTGCTTATGGGCGTTTTCAAGCTCGGCATTGCCGGCTCGTCGATTGCCACCGTGTCGGGATATGTGGTCGGATTTGTAATAATGTCAACACACTTCATAACGAAAAAAAGCACACTTCATTTCGATTTCTCAATTCTCGGCAATTTGCCTGAATTTTTCAAATCCCTCGGCAGAATGGTGTCGATAGGAATGTCGGGTGCGCTCGGAACAATGCTCATAGCGGTCAAAATGCTGTTTTTGAACACGATTATTCAGAGTGCAGGCGGAAGCGCGGGCATGGTTTCCTACTCCGTATGCTCATCGAGCCAGATCTTTATGTCGATGTTCATCACGGGTGCCAGCCAAACGATGATACCCATCATCGGCGTCTGCCTCGGCGAAAAGGACTACGACGGTGTGCGCTATGCGTTCCGCAGGGCGGCAAGGATTCTTGCGATCTCGAGTGTGGTTATTATGCTGTTTTTATGCGCAGCTCCCGAACCGGTAATCAAATTTTTCGGTATCACCTCGCCCGAGGATATTGCAAACACAATTCCGGCTCTGAGAATCAATGCTCTTTCGTTCCCCGGAATGGCGTTCTCGTTCCTGCTGCTTTATTACTATATGGCAACGCAGAAGAAGGCGATTTCAACCGCAATTTCGGTCATCAACGGAATCGTTATCATAATACCGACGGCATTGCTTTTGTCAAAATTCTTCGGCATTACGGGTGTTTGGCTTTCGCTTGTTGCGGCACAGATCGGAACGCTCATTGCCGTTTATTTCATTGATCTTGTCGAAAAGAAAAAATCCGGCGGCAAATACAAAAGCTTCTATCTTCTTGAGGAAACGGGGGACAATGAGCTTCTCTCACTTTCCTTTAAAGGAACAAAGGAAAATGCGGCGGGGGTTTCGCTCTATCTTTCCTCTTTTCTTGCAAAGAACGGTATTGAGGAAATCCGTGCGAACAGAATCGCGGTAGCTGTTGAAGAAATGGCAGCCGACTGCGCGGAAAGAATGAGCCGCAAAAAGAAAAATGCCGACATTGATATAAGGATTTTTTCTGACAGAGACGGCACCGTGATTTCGGTTCGCGATAACGGCGAGGAGTTTAATCCGCTCGACTGCAACGGGCAGGAGGCGGATCCGCTGAGTGTTGTAAAGGCGATTTCGAAAAAGGTGGAATATTCGAGAGTAATCGGTTTTAACCGTACAATAATTAAACTTTAATCAGCCGCCGAACAGTCGGGGAGCTGCATAATGAACGGAGTTGATCATAATGAAAAATTTGGTTGAAATGCTCGACGCCTGCAAGAAAGAAAAAAGGGAGCTTTATCCGCTCACGCCCAGCCAAATGGGCATTTATCTTTCATGTATGCACAATCCGCAGGGTACGATGTACAATATTCCCTGCTTTTTCCGCTTTGACAAGGGAGCGATCGACCTTGACAGATTGAAGGCTTCTGTCAAAAAAGCGGTTGACAATCACCCCGGCATGAAAGTGTTTATAGACAATTCCACGGGCAGTCCGATGATGAAGCTTCGCAGCGACATTGATGTTGACATTCCCGTTATTCAGGTTGACGACCTTGAAAAGGCCGTCGAGGATTTTGTCGCCCCGTTTGACCTTGAGAAGGACACTCTTGTCAGGTTTGCCGTTCTTGAATGCGGCGATAAAGACATGTTCATCATGGATTTTCACCATATTATTTTTGACGGCACATCCGTCACGGTTTTTTGCAACGATATTTCGCTTGCCTACGACGGAAAGGAGCTTGCTCCGGAAAAATTCACGCAGCTTGAGCTGTCTGCTTTTGAAGAAAAGCTTGAAAGCACGGAGACTTACCGAGAGTCAAAGGAGTATTACGACAATATTTTTTCCGCCGTTGAGGAGAAATCCGAAATCACGGAAGATTTTGCCGAAAAGCCCGAGCTTGAGGACAAGCCCAGTTGCTCCTTTGAGCTGACGACAGAGGGCAGATTTTCCGTTGACGCCGTGCGCAGCTTTGCATGGGGGCACAACATAACTCCATATACCGTTTTCCTCGGCGCATATGAATACGCAGTCGCAAAGTTCACCAATCAGAACGAGGCGACCGTGTGCACCGTTACCCACGGAAGATTTGACAAGAGGCTTGCAAACACTGTCGGAATGATGGTTCGCACGCTTCCGATGCACGCAGATATTGACGAGGAAACTCCCGTCTGCGAATTTCTTAAAAATGTGCGCAGTAGCATAATCGAAACCGTCAAAAACGATTCGTACCCGTTCATGAAGCTTGCGGCGGACTATGACCTTTCCGCTGACATTATGATGGCTTATCAGGGCAGCATTATTGCCAACACAATTAAACTCGACGGTCAACCGTTTGAGATAAAGCTTTTACCTCCCAAGAGCGCAATTTCAAAAATAAATGTTATGGTTTTTGAATCGGGCGAAAAATTTGACCTGCGCTTTGATTACAGAAGCGATTTGTTCAGAGAGGAAACCATCCGCTCGTTTGCCGACTCGCTGATAACGATCGTCGGACAGTTCCTTGAAAAATCAAAGCTTTGCGAGGTCGAGCTTGTGAGCAAGCAGCAGCTTGCCGAGCTTGACGGCTTCAATAAAACCGAAGCCCCGTATGACGAAAGCAAAACGATTGTTGATTTGTTTGAGGATAGCTGCAAAAAAGCTCCCGACAAGCTCGCTGTTGTTTATAAGGAAAAAAAGTTTACGTATTCCGAGGTTGACGGGATTACGAATCGTATTGCCGGCTTTGTTCACTCAAAGGGCATCGGCAAGGAGGATGTTGTTGCGATTCTCATTCCGAGATGCGAATATATGCCGATTGCGGCACTCGGCGTTATGAAGGCGGGGGCGGCTTATCAACCGCTTGACCCGTCGTATCCGACCGAGAGGCTTCAGTTTATGGTCAAGGACGCAAACGCAAAGCTTCTCATTGCAGACGAAAATCTGCTTGAGCTTTTGCCGAATTACGAGGGCGAGGTTCTTCTGACAAAGAATATTCCGAGTCTGCCGAAAGCAGCCCCTATGTCCGAGAGACCGTCGCCGGAGGATCTGTTCATTCTTATCTACACCTCCGGTTCAACAGGCACTCCCAAGGGAGCTATGCTTGAGCATCGGAATTTACACGCAATGTGCAGAACCCACATAGATAATTATGATGTAACGTCCGACAGCATTTATGCGACCTATGCCAGCTACGGCTTTGACGCCTGCCTTATGGAAATGTATTGCGCACTTGTTGCCGGTGCTCAGCTCCATGTCATTGATGAGGATATCAGACTTGACCTGGTTAAGCTGAACAGATATTTTGAGGATAACGGCGTTACCCATGTCTTTATGACAACACAGGTTGCAAGACAGTTCGCAACCGAGATTGAAAACCATTCGCTCAAATACCTTATAACCGGCGGAGAAAGGCTTGTTCCGCTTGAGCCGCCGAAAAATTTTGTGCTTGTAAATATTTACGGTCCGACGGAGTGTATCGTTTATATTACATCGCAGAAGGTTGACAAGCTCTACGACAGAGTTCCGGTCGGAAAATCGGTTGACAATGTCAAGCTTTATATAATCGACAAATACAAAAGAAGGCTTCCTGTCGGCGCATTGGGCGAGCTTTGCGCTTCGGGCAATCAGGTGTCAAGAGGATATCTTAACCGTCCGGAGCAGACCGCAAAGGTTTACGAAAAGAACCCCTACTGCGACGAAAAGGGCTATGAAAGATTTTATCACACGGGCGATATTGTCCGCTTTACCGAGGACGGCAGTGTGGACTATATCGGCAGAAATGACGGTCAGGTTAAAATCAGAGGCTTCCGTATCGAGCTTTCCGAGGTTGATAAAATTATCCGCAAATATGACGGAATCACCAACTGTGCCGTGGTCGCCAAGGCTCTTGAGGGAGGCGGTCAGTGCATTAACGCATACATTGTTGCCGACAAGGAGATCGACATTCAAAAGCTCAACGAGTTTATTATGGAGCATAAACCTCCGTACATGGTGCCTGCCGCCACAATGCAAATTGACGCAATTCCGCTCAATGTAAACGGTAAGCTGGACAGACGCAAGCTTCCGGAAATCAAGGCGGACGCTTCAAAGAAGAAAAATTCCGCTCCGAGAGAGCTTACCTTCCTCGAAAAGAAAATTTCGGAGATTGTGGAAAAGGTTATCGGACACAAGGATTTTGATGTTTCCGAAAATCTCATCAATGCCGGTATGACCTCACTTTCCGTCATCAAGCTCGCCGTTGAGCTCAACAAGGCTTTCGGATTTGAGGCGCAGGTCAAAAAGATGATGAAGGGCTGCTCGGTTCTTTCAATCGAGGACGAGCTTCAGGAATTTATGTTCAGCGGCGCAATGAAGCCTCAAGCCGCCGAGAAAAAAGAGAAGAAAGAGCACAGGGATTATTATCCGCTTTCAAAAACCCAGCTCGGAGTGTATGTTGACTGTATGAAGAATCCGTACAGCACCATCTATAACATTCCGTCGGTTATCACCTTTTCAAAGTCGACAGATGCACAGAGGCTCGCCGGCTGCATTGAGCAGGTCATCAAGGCTCACCCGTATATTGTGACCGGACTCACGATTGAAAACGACGAGATCGAGCAAAGATATGCAGACTCGGCAGAGCCTGAGATTCACGTGAAAAAGCTTACGGAGGAGCAGCTTGAGGCATACAAAAAGGATTTTGTGAAGCCGCACAATCTTATGAAGTCTCCGTTGTTCAGGATTTCCGTTGCAGAAACGGAAAAGGCGGTTTATCTGCTCTGGGACTTCCATCACATTATCTTTGACGGTGCATCCGTTGCTCTGTTCCTGGAGCAGCTCAAGACGCTGTACGAGGGCGGAGAGATCGAGCCCGAAAGCTACACATACTTCGACTATGTTGAAGATGAGATAAAGGCGGAAAACGGGGAGAAATTCAAGAATGCGGAAAAGTTCTTTGACTGTATGATGAAGGATTTTGAATCCGCAAGCGAAATTACGGCAGATCTCAGAGGTCATGCGGCGGACGGCAGGCTTGCTTCGCAGGCGGTTCCCATCGATATGCCGAGGGTCGAGAAATTCTGCTCCGAGAACGGAGTAACGCCGGCTCACCTTTTCCTTGCCGGAACATTCTATGCCGTTTCAAGATTTGTGAACGGCAGGAATGTGTATATAAGCACTATCAGCAACGGCAGAAGCGATATACGGCTCACAAATTGCTTCGGTATGTTTGTTAAAACTCTTGCGCTCGGAATCGAGGTCGAGGACATAACCTCGCTTGAATTTGTCCGAAAGAGCAAGGCTGTTTTCACGGGAGCTATAGAAAACGAGATCTATCCCTATACCGAGCTTTGCACGAAGTACGGTTATGCGCCGAATATTATGTACGAATATCAGCTCGGCGTTGTTGACAAAATGAAGCTTAACGGTGAGGCGGTTCTCTGCGATTATCTTGAAATGGATACGGCAAAGTTTAAAACAGCCGTTCATATTGAGGAGCACGAGGGCAAGCCGAGTGTTGTCGTTCAGTATAACGATGCGCTTTACAGCGGCGAATTGATGAAAACTCTTGCAAAATCCGTCCTCTGCGCCGTCGAGAATATAATTGAAAATCCGAACGGAAAAATCAGGAAGGTTTCGCTTCTTGACAGCGATGCGCTGACACAGCTTGACCGCTTCAAGTGCAGTGAGCTTGCTCCCGTCGAAACAAAGATACTTCATAAAATGATTGAAGAGCAGGTCGCAAAAACTCCCGAAAGAATCGCATTGGTTGCCTGCGACGGAAAGCTTACATACAAGGAGCTTGACCGTCTTGCAAACATTACGGCGAACGCCCTTATCGAAAAGGGACTCCGAAAGGGAGGCAAGGTTCTTCTCCTGCTCAGCAGAACCTCAAGGTTCTTCACATCGCTTCTCGGCGTTCTCAAGGCGGGCGGAGCATTCATTCCGTCGTGCCCCGAATACCCGAAAGAGAGAATCGACAATATCATCGAGGACAGCGACGCCGACTTTGTTATCACGGAGGGTGAGCTGCTCGACAGATACGAGAAAACCGTTGACGCCGCGGAGCTTCTTTCGGGAACGAACGACAGCAATCCGGAGGTTGATGTTCAGCCCGAGGATCTTGCATACCTTATCTATACCTCAGGCTCGACGGGTAAGCCGAAGGGTGTTATGCTACGCCACATAGGCATCGCGAATTACCTTGCATACAGCAAAGCAAATATTCAGGGCAGGAAGGTTATCGAAAGCTGCCATACATACGGTTCGGTAACCACCATCAGCTTCGACCTGTCGCTCAAGGAAACCCTGCTTTCGTTCTGCCACGGTCTTACGCTCGCATTTGCAAGCGACGAGCAAACGATGAATCCCGTTGCGCTTGCAAAATTTTTCAAGGAAAATGATGTTGACGTGTTCAACTCTACGCCGTCACGACTTTTGCAATATATGGAGCTTGACGAGTTCTCTCAGGCAATGGCGAACTGCAAGGTCATACTTTCCGGCGGTGAAAAATATCCCGACAAGCTGTTGAAAATCCTGCGTGAAAAAACGAACGCAACCATCATCAACACCTACGGTCCGACGGAAATAACAGTTTCCTCCAACGCAAAGGATCTCACCAATGCGGACACCATCACGGTCGGCAGACCGCTGCGAAATTACACGGAATATATCGTTGACGCAGACGATAATCTTCTTCCGGTCGGAGTTGTCGGCGAGCTTCTTATTCAGGGCTGCGGCGTGGCACTTGGTTACAGAAATCTTCCCGAACAAACGGCTAAGGCGTTTGTCGAGTTCAAGGGCGAGCGCACATACCGTTCGGGCGACTATGCAAAATGGACGGCGGACGGCGAGGTTATTATTCTCGGCAGAACCGATAATCAGGTCAAGCTGAGAGGCTTGCGCATTGAGCTCGGTGAGATTGAAAAATGCCTGAGTGCTCTTGACGGAGTTAAAACCGGAATCGCACTTATAAGAAAGGTCGGCAAAACCGATGCGATCTGCGCCTACTACACGGCGGAAAGGCACCTTGATCCGGAGGATATAAAGGCTCAGCTGAAGGAAACACTTACGGATTATATGGTTCCGTCCGCTTATGTGCAGCTTGACGCAATGCCGCTCACTCCGAACGGAAAGATCAACACCAAGGCTCTTCCCGAGCCGAAGCTCGACAAGGCGGAAAACGGGCAGCTCCCGAAAAATGAGCTTGAAAAGACCTTCTGCGATATTTTTGCGGAAATTCTCGAGCTTGACGCCGTGTTTGCCGACGAGAATTTCTTTGACATCGGAGGCACGTCGCTCACGGCAACCAGAGTTGTAATTTCCGCGTCGAAGAAAAACCTTGAAATCGCATACAACGATGTTTTCGAAAATCCGACGCCGCAGGCTCTTGCGGGGCTTGTCGGCAAAGCTGATTCGACAGAGGAGAATATCGAAAACCTTTCGGATTACGACTACACAAATATCAATGAGCTTCTCAAGAAAAACAACATCGACTCGTTCAGAAACGGAGAGCGTCAGGAGCTTGGCAATGTTCTTTTGACGGGACCGGCGGGCTTCCTCGGCGTGCATATTCTCTACGAGCTGCTGCACAAATATACCGGAAAGGTTTATTGCCTGATTCGTGACAAGAACAACAACCCTGCCGAAAGCAGATTGAATTCAATTTACTATTACTACTTTGAGGAAAGTCTGAAAGAAAAATATCCCGACAGAGTTTTTGTTGCGGACGGCGATGTAACAAACCGCGCCTGCTTTGACCGGCTCCTTGACAAGGGTATAGACACGGTTATCAACTGCGCCGCAAATGTCAAGCACTTCTCAAAGGGAACGGACATTGAGGATGTAAACCTTTACGGAACGCTCAAAGTGCTTGATTTCTGCAAGGCGGCAAACGCACGGCTTATTCAGGTTTCAACAATGAGCGTCGGCGGTATGTTCGTCGGAGAAAAGGGTTCCGTTGACAGGCTCAGAGAGAACCAGCTTTATTTCGGTCAGTATGAGGGCTCAAAGTACACCTTGTCAAAATTCCTTGCTGAAAGAGCTGTTCTTGAAGAGGCTTCAAAGGGCTTCAATGCAAAAATTATGCGTGTCGGCACGCTTGCGGCGCGAAACAGTGACGGTGAATATCAGATAAACTTCACCACCAACACGTTTATGGGCAGACTGAAATCCACCCTGCTTATCGGCAAATATCCGTATGAGATGATGGAAATGCCGTTTGAGCTTTCACCGGTAGATTTTGTGGCAAAGGCAATTCTTCTGCTTGCGCAGACTCCGAAGGAGTGCACGGTATTCCATCCGTTCAACAATCACACTCTTCTTATGGGCGACCTTTATACCGAAATGGACAAAATCGGGCTTCATTCGGAGGGTGCCGAGAATGACGAATATACGGCTGCGCTTGACAGGGCAGAGCAGGATCCCGAAAAGGCAAAAATTCTGTCGAGTATGATTGCGTATCAGAATATGGCTCACGGTCAGAAAACCTTTACCGTCGCCAAAAGCAATGCATATACTATGCAGGTTCTTTACAGAATGGGATTTATGTGGCCTGTCACATCGTTTGACTATATGAAACGCTTTATCAATGCATTGAGAGGTCTCGGCTTCTTTGACTGATAACCCGACCGTAAACAAAATGCAGATATTCTCCCTTTTACGGGAAGAAATATCTGCATTTTTTGTCGGCGCGGTTAATATGAAAAACCCACACAGTCGACATTACGGTCAGCTGTGTGGGTTTTATACTTGACACCGTTGGAATATCAAGCAAAGATTATTTATGCTTCGGGTTGAGGTTCAATCTGAAGCTGCTCGTCTTTGCGGTTGATTTCATCGGCAACAGCCTTTCTTCTTTCGGCAAGCTCACGGTACATTCTGTCTCGTGTCTTTGCGTCGATGGGATAGAAGAACTTGGGTAAAAGTCCCAGAAGACCGGTGACAACCGGAATGATTGTGCACATTGCAAACAGCATATACTCTGTGTGAGTTGACTGATTGCCGTAGCCCGCACCCTCCTTGTAGCCTATGCGGCTGAGGATGAACGACTTGACCGTACCGCCGAGTGTACCGACAAGCTTGGAAGCAAGACCCTTTGCAACGCCTGTCATACCCTCTGTTCTGACGCCTGTTTTCCATTCGCCGTAGTCAATACATTCGTTACGCATTTCCTCGGGAATAACCTTGGATATTCCGTAAACGCCCATCCATATTGTTTCGCGGATCATAAAGGCGGGTATCATAGCGGATCTCTTCTTGAAGTTGTTGTTGATTGAGCCGACTCCGAACACGCCGAACATAAGGACATCCGGAAGCAGGGAGCTGAAAATCCAAAGAGTTTTGGTAGAGAAGTGCTCTCTTGCCTTCGTAACATAGGAATAGCTTATCGGCGATACGACTGCGCCGGGAATGCCGACGATTGTGGACATCGAAGCCAAGCCGAGAACGTTTATGTAGTAATAGTTTGTTCCCGAGCTTATGCTGAATGCACTTAAAAATTCAGCCAAGGTCAAAACAAGCAGCGGCTTGTTCGTAATGACGGATCTTACGCCTTGGAAAACGCTGGGCTTCTCATTCTTCTGCAAAACTCTTTCCTTTGCGACGATTGAGAAATAAAGAGCCATAATGCCCGACGCCAACGAGGTGATAAGACCTGCGCTGACAAAAAGGGTAGGCAGCTTCTTGCCCATGCCGGAATTGTTGAAAATATCAATGAGCAAGCCCATCAGTATTTCGGGGCCCTTTTCAACAAAGCCCGAGAAAAGGTTAGCCTGAGTAATGAGCCGCGTTCGTTCAACAACGTTCGGGGTTATGGTGGAAAGCATTCCTGTCTTTGCAATGCTGTTGATTGTTCCGGCAAGCTCGTTAAGAATTTGGAAAATCAAATAGGACACAAGCTTGGTGGTGTTGTAAGGTCCCATTCCGGCGTAAAACACGGGCATCATCCAATAGAAAAAGCTGAACATAAGACCCGGACCGGCATATAAAACAAGGTATGGCTTGAATTTACCGAATCTGGTTCTGGTTTTGTCGATAAAGGCTGCGACGAAAATATCATTGACAATATCCCATATACCGTTTATGAAGGTAAGCAGGGTTTGAAATCGCAGACCTATCTGAACAATGTCGGTAATAAAAACATCACCGTATTTGGAAATGTTGAAGCTTGCCGAGATATCGTAAATAACATAGGCAAGTGTTTCCTTCGTTCCGACATAACGGCGGTTTTTGTTGAGATTTCTGTCGGCAGCCATTCGCTCCTGAATTCGCTCAATCTCAAGGTTTTCCGCTTCATTTGCGGTTGCAGTTGACATATTCACACTCCTTTTTGACTGTTTTAATGCATTATATCACACAATGACACAATATTTCAATACATTTATGATAATTTTTATATATATTATTCAAACTGTCTGTATTGAGAAATATAAAAATTCCGAGGAGCGTTAATATATGTAACCGCCGCTTAAATTATAGCACGATTCTCGGAGACTGTTTTGCGGTCGAAAACGCTCGAAATCAAGCATTGCCTGCGCTTTTGGTGTTTTCGGCAACAAACGTTCTCGCTGATAATTGCGCTCCGACTCAAACGGTTGTTACATAGAATAAGAACCGTCGGGACAGTCCTGACGGTTCTCTTGACAGTATGTGTTTTATGCCTCCGGCTGAGGCTCAACCTGAATATCAGCAGCTTTGCTGTTGATCTCTTCGGCGACGGCTTGTCTTCTTTCGGCAAGCTCACGGTACATTCTGTCTCGTGTCTTTGCGTCAATCGGATAGAAGAATTTTGGGAAAAGACCCAAAATGCCGGTAACAACGGGGATAATCGTGCACATTGCAAACAGCATATACTCTGTGTGGGTTGACTGATTGCCGTAGCCTGCGCCCTCCTTGTAGCCTATACGGCTGAGGATGAACGACTTGATCGTTCCGCCGAGTGTAAGGACAAGCTTCTGGGCAAGACCCTTTGCAACGCCTGTCATTCCCTCTGTTCTGACGCCTGTTTTCCATTCGCCGTAGTCAATGCATTCGTTACGCATTTCCTCGGGAATAACCTTTGTGATTCCGTAAACGCCCATCCATATTGTTTCACGAATCATAAAGGCAGGGATCAT
Organism: Eggerthellaceae bacterium; assembly: GCA_963616775.1. Taxonomy (GTDB): domain Bacteria; phylum Bacillota; class Clostridia; order Oscillospirales; family Acutalibacteraceae; genus CAG-488. The sequence goes on from CAVELL010000012.1 coordinate 48,533, forward strand.
TGCGACTCTCTTCTTGAAGTTGTTATTGATGGAGCCGACTCCGAATACACCGAGCATAAGAACATCGGGAAGCAAGGAGCTGAATATCCAAAGTGTTTTGGTCGAGAAATGCTCTCTCGCCTTTGTAACATAGGAATAGCTGATCGGCGATACGACTGCGCCGGGGATACCTACGATCGTTGACATTGATGCAAGACCGAGAACATTTATGTAGTAATAATTTGTTCCCGAGCTTATGCTGAATGCGCTTAAAAATTCAGCCAAGGTCAAAACAAGCAGCGGCTTGTTCGTAATGACGGATCTTACACCCTGGAAAATACTCGGCTTTTCATTCTTCTGCAAAACTCTTTCTTTTGCTACGATCGAGAAATAAAGAGCCATAACACCCGACGCCAACGAGGTAATAAGACCTGCGCTGACAAAGAGGGTAGGCAGCTTTTTGCCCAAGCCCGAATTGTTGAAAATATCAATGAGCAAGCCCATCAGTATTTCCGGACCTTTCTCAACAAAGCCCGAGAAGAGGTTAGCCTGAGTAATAAGCCTTGTACGGTCAACAACATTCGGCGTAATTGTCGAAAGCATACCGGTTCTGGCAATGGCGTTCATTGAGCCTGCCAAGTTGTTGAAAATAGCGAAAATCATATACGATGTCAGCTTTGTAACATTATATGACCCCATTCCGGCAAAGAACACAGGCATCATCCAGTAGAAAAAGCTCAAAAGCAAGCCGGGACCTGCATACAGCACAAGGTATGGCTTGAATTTTCCGAAGCGAGTACGGGTTCTGTCGATGATGGCAGCAAGAAAAATGTCGTTGATGATGTCCCATATTCCGATAACGAAGGTAACGACCGTTTGGAATCGCAAACCTATTTGAACGATATCGGTGAGGAAAATGTCGTCGTACTTTGTGATGTTGAAGCTGGCGGAAATATCATATATGATATAGGCGAGAGTTTCTTTCGTTCCGACATAACGACGGTTCTTGTTGAGATTTCTGTCGGCAGCGATTTTTTCCTGCACTTGTTCAATCTCAAGGTTCTCTGCTTCGTTTGCGGTTGCAGTTGACATATTCACACTCCTTTTTGGTTTATTGTCGTGTATTGTAGCACAGATTGGTGCACTTTTTCAATATGATATCCGTAAAATTTATATATTTTATAAAAATTGTCAGTATTTTTGAAAAAGGCATCGGGACTCCGAAGGGAGTTTTTCATCTCTCCGCCATAGAATACAGGGTGATTTATCGAGGCTTCGGGATTTTTTCGGAAAAAGTTAATTTTTCGCAATTTTTTGCTTGACATATTTTAGTTAATGAAGTATAATGCTATAACGATTATAATGGCATTGTGTGTCCTTGGGTCTTTTTTCCTTAGGAAAATTATGCCTGTTTTTCGAGCAAAAACTGTTAAGGTAATACCGCACAAATTGAGGCAAACGCCTTGTTCGGTAACCGCAGATTAAACCATAGCACAATTCGAACACCCCGATTGTGCGGTATTGCCTTAAAATCAACAAGTGCTTTACACACGGATGAAAACAAAAAGAACGGAGTGGTTAGTCAATGACGAATGTTTCTCCCGTTGCAAGGGGCAGCAGAACCCGAATGAGCTTCGGAAAAATCAAAGAGGTTATGGAAATGCCCAACCTCATTGAGATTCAGAAGGACTCATACAAGTGGTTCCTGGATACCGGACTTAAAGAGGTATTCCGTGACATTGCGGATATTACCGATTATACCGGTAACTGGGTGCTCAAGTTTGTCGATTACAGAATGGACGACAAGCCGAAGTACACAATCAGAGAGTGCAAGGAGCGTGATGCGAGTTATTCCGCACCGATGCGCGTAAAGGCACGTCTTCTCAACAAAGAAACCGGCGTCGTAAAAGAGAGCGAAGTCTACATGGGCGACTTCCCGATTATGACGGACAGCGGTACCTTTATTATTAACGGTGCCGAGCGTGCGATTGTTTCACAGCTTGTTCGTTCACCGGGCGTATACTATGATATGACCCACGATAAGACGGGTATTGAGCTTTATTCCAATACCGTTATCCCGAATCGAGGCGCATGGCTTGAATACGAAACAGATGTAAACGATCTTTTCTATGTCCGTATTGACAAGAACAGAAAGATTTTCATCACAACGTTTATCAGAGCTCTCGGTCTCAGCTCAAACACCGATATCCGTGAGTTCTTTGGCTATGATCCCCGTCTTGAGGCAACGCTTGAGAGGGATGAGACCCAGAACACGGAAGAAGCTCTTATGGAAGTGTTCAAGAAGCTTCGTCCCGGCGAGCCCGCAACACTTGAAACGGCTCAGTCCCACCTTGACAATCTGTTCTTTGATCCGTACCGTTACGATATCTCCAGAGTCGGCAGATACAAATACAACAAAAAGCTTTCCCTGTTTGACCGCATTGTCGGCACAACTCTTTCTCAGCCCGTTATCGCTCCGCTTACCGGTGAGCTTCTCGCCGAGGCGGGAGAGACCGTTTCCAAGGAAAAGGCTGTTGAAATCGAGCAGGCAGGTGTCAACGTCGTGCTCGTCAAGGTTGACGACGACAAGGAAATCAAGGTAATTTCCAACGGAATGGTTGATATCAAGCCTTATTTCCCGCAGTTCACCGAGAAACAGCTTGATGAAATCGGAATCAACGAAAAGGTTTCCTTCTCCGTGCTCAGGGAGATACTTGAAGCTGACGTTGAGGACGACAATGCGTTGCTCGGACTTCTCAAGGATCGCTGCGACGACCTTATTCCGAAGCACATTACAATAGATGATATTTTTTCATCTGTAAACTATGTCAATTCAATAGCTTTCGGCATCGGCAGAACCGACGATATCGACCACCTCGGTAACCGTCGTATCCGCTCTGTCGGCGAGCTTCTTCAAAACCAGTTCAGAATCGGTCTTGCTAGAATGGAAAGAGTCGTTCGTGAGAGAATGACGCTTCAGGCTCAGGAGGACGACGACAAGATTACTCCGCAGACCCTTATAAATATACGTCCCGTGCTTATGGCAATCAAGGAGTTCTTCGGCTCCTCGCCGCTGTCACAGTTTATGGATCAGACAAACCCGCTTGCAGAGCTTACTCACAAGCGCCGCCTTTCGGCACTCGGTCCCGGAGGACTTTCGCGTGACCGTGCCGGATTCGAGGTTCGTGACGTTCATTACAGTCACTACGGACGTATGTGTCCCATTGAGACCCCGGAAGGTCCCAACATCGGACTTATTTCCTACCTTGCAACCTTTGCAAAAATCAACAAGTACGGCTTCATTGAGGCTCCGTACAGACGTGTTGTTGACGGCAAGGTTCTTGACGAGGTTGTTTACATGACCGCTGACCGGGAGGACGAGTTCATCGTTGCCCAGGCGAACGAGCCGCTTGATGAAAACGGTCATTTTGTAAGACGTAAGGTTATGGCTCGTTACCGCGACGAGTTCCATGAGATTGACAATTCAAGAGTCAGCTTTATGGACGTTTCGCCGAAGATGCTTGTTTCCGTTGCTACCGCGATGATTCCGTTCCTTGAGAACGATGACGCAAACCGTGCCCTCATGGGTTCAAACATGCAGCGACAGGCAGTTCCTCTTCTGCGCACCGATTCTCCGATTGTCGGAACCGGTATGGAGTACAAGGCAGCTGTTGATTCCGGTACCGTTGTTCTTTGTAAAAATGACGGTGTTGTTGTTCATGTCAACGCCGACTACATTGAAATTCAGACTGCTCAGGGCATAGACAGATACAACCTCATTAAGTTTATGCGCTCCAACCAGGGCACCTGCATCAACCAGAAGCCGATCGTTGAGCTTGGTCAGGAGATCAAGAAGGGCGACGTTATTGCCGACGGTCCCGCAACCGATCACGGCGAAATCTCACTCGGTAAGAATGCCCTCATCGGATTTATGACATGGGAAGGCTACAACTACGAGGACGCCGTTCTTATCAATGAAAAGCTCGTAAGAGATGATGTTTATACATCAATTCATATAGAAGAATTTGAAATTGAAGCAAGAGACACCAAGCTCGGACCCGAGGAGATCACAAGAGACATCCCGAATGTCGGCGATGACGCTCTCAAGGATCTTGATGAGCGCGGAATTATCCGCGTCGGTGCAGAGGTTCGCTCCGGTGATATCCTTGTCGGTAAGGTTACTCCCAAGGGAGAGACAGAGCTTACACCCGAGGAGAGGCTTCTCCGTGCTATTTTCGGCGAAAAGGCCAAGGAAGTCAGAGACACGTCGCTTCGTGTTCCTCACGGTGAATACGGTATCATCGTCAATGTTGAGGTGTTCACAAGAGAGAACAGCGACGAATTAAGCCCCGGCGTAAACAAGGTTGTCCGCTGCTATATCGCGCAGAAGCGTAAGCTTTCCGTCGGCGATAAGATGGCGGGTCGCCACGGTAACAAGGGTGTTGTTTCGCGTATTCTTCCTCAGGAAGATATGCCGTTCCTTGAGGACGGTACTCCGCTTGATATCGTTCTTAACCCGTTGGGCGTTCCGTCCCGAATGAATATCGGTCAGGTTCTTGAGGTTAACCTCGGATTTGCCGCCAAGCATCTCGGCTGGAAGGTTATGACGCCCGTTTTCGACGGTGCGCACGAGTTTGATATCAGAGAAATGTTCAAGGAGCTCGGCATCCGCGAGGACGGAAAGTCGATTCTCACCGACGGACGCACCGGACGCAGGTTCGACAATCCCGTAACCGTAGGTATAATGTATTACCTCAAGCTTCTCCACCTTGTTGATGATAAGATACATGCCCGTTCAACAGGTCCTTATTCACTTGTTACACAGCAGCCCTTGGGCGGTAAGGCTCAGTTCGGCGGTCAGCGTTTCGGTGAGATGGAGGTTTGGGCACTTGAGGCTTACGGTGCCGCATATACTCTTCAGGAAATTCTTACGGTTAAGTCCGACGATGTTGTAGGTCGTGTAAAGACCTACGAAGCAATCGTAAAGGGCAACAATGTTCCTCAGTCGGGAATCCCCGAATCGTTCAAGGTTCTTGTCAAGGAGCTTCAGTCACTCGGTCTTGATGTTCGTGTATATGACAGGGACGAAAACGAGATTGACCTCAAGCAGAACTTTGATGACGAGCTCGGATTCACCTCTTCCGACGACAAGGCGTTCACTCAGGTGAACGACATGGAGGGTGCAGAGGGATATGCGCTTGAGGATGAGGAAGGAAATCCCATCGAAGACGATGAGGAGGAAGAGTCCTTCGATGACATCTTTGAGGACATTGACGAGATGTTCTCGGACGATGACGAAGAGAGCTTTGACTGATGACAGACTGTAGGTTGTATTGAAATAGATTTAGAGGCAACGCCGCATGAATTTTGCGGCTCTGCCTTAAGGAAAAGGGGCATTCAGATTGGAAAACAATACCTTTGAATCAATTAAAATCGGTCTTGCTTCACCGGAACAGATCAGAGAGTGGTCATACGGTGAGGTAACCAAGCCCGAAACTATAAATTACCGTACCCTTAAACCGGAAAAAGACGGTCTCTTCTGCGAGAGAATTTTCGGACCTACCAAGGACTGGGAGTGCCATTGCGGAAAGTACAAGAGAGTCCGCCACAAGGGCATTATATGCGACCGCTGCGGTGTTGAGGTCACAAAAGCCAAGGTTCGCCGTGAGCGTATGGGACACATCGAGCTTGCCGCTCCGGTATCTCATATCTGGTATTTCAAGGGAATCCCGTCAAGAATAGGTCTTGTTCTTGACATTACACCGAGAAATCTCGAAAAGGTTCTCTATTTCGCATCGTACATTGTCACCGATCCCGGTGATACACCGCTTGAGAAGAAGCAGATTCTTGATGAAAAAGCATATATGGAGTATCGCGAAAGATACGAGGACGACTTTAAGGCAGGAATGGGTGCCGAGGCTGTAAAGACTCTCCTTCAGGAGGTTGACCTTGACGCTCTTTCAACGGAGCTGCGTGAGGAGCTTAACGGCACATCGGCTCAGAAGAGAGCGAAGGCTCTTAAGCGTCTTGAGGTTATCGAGGCTTTCAGAACCTCGGGCAACAAGCCGGAGTGGATGATACTTGACGTTATTCCGGTTATTCCGCCGGATATCCGCCCCATGGTTCAGCTCGACGGCGGCAGATTCGCAACATCGGATCTTAATGACCTCTACCGTCGTGTTATTAACCGTAACAACCGCCTTAAGAAGCTCCTTGAGCTCGGTGCACCGGACATCATCGTCCGCAACGAGAAGAGAATGCTGCAGGAGGCCGTTGACGCACTTATTGACAACGGCAGACGCGGACGTCCCGTAACGGGTCCGAACAACAGAGCGCTCAAGTCCCTTTCGGATATGCTCAAGGGTAAGCAGGGACGCTTCCGTCAGAACCTTCTCGGTAAGCGTGTTGACTATTCGGGACGTTCGGTTATCGTCGTAGGTCCCGAGCTCAAGCTCTATCAGTGCGGTCTTCCCAAGGAAATGGCTCTTGAGCTTTTCAAGCCCTTCGTTATGAAGCGTCTTGTTGAAACAGAAAAGGCAGGCAACGTTAAGTCTGCAAGAAAGATGGTCGAAAAGGTACATCCCGAGGTTTGGGACGCACTGGAAGTCGTTATCAAGGATCACCCTGTAATGCTCAACCGTGCGCCGACACTTCACAGACTCGGTATTCAGGCTTTCGAGCCGGTACTCGTTGAGGGTCGCGCCATTAAGCTTCATCCGCTCGTATGTACGGCTTTCAATGCCGACTTCGACGGTGACCAGATGGCTGTTCACGTTCCTCTTTCGGCTGAGGCACAGGCTGAGGCAAGATTCCTCATGCTTGCCGCCAACAACCTCCTCAAGCCCTCGGACGGACGTCCCGTTGCCGTTCCGACACAGGATATGATCCTCGGCTCCTACTACCTGACTCTTGAGAAGCCGGGTGAGCCGGGCGAGGGTAAGGCTTTCCGCAATGTTGAGGAAGCCATTATGGCATACGATGAGGGTATTATCACTCTCCATTCATCAGTCAAGATTCGTATGACAAAGACAATCGACGGTGTTGATTACACACGCCTTGTTCAGACAACTCTCGGTAAGGTTATCTTCAACAACCCGATTCCTCAGGATCTCGGATTTGTTGAGCGTAACCCCGAGGATATAGACAGTATGTTCAAGCTTGAGATTGATTTCCTTGTCAAGAAGGGCAATCTCGGTAAAATCATCGACAAGTGTATCCGTGTTCACGGCACAGCCGTTGCGGCGGAAATGCTTGATAATATTAAGGCTCAGGGCTACAAGCACTCCACACGAAGCGGTATTACCGTTGCTGCGTTTGACGCAACGATTCCGCCGAAAAAGGCAGAGCTTATTGAAGAAGCCGAGGCTAAGGTTGACAAGATCAACCGCAACTATGAGCGAGGACTCATCACAAACTCCGAGCGTTCCGACAGGGTTATCGAGGTTTGGGAGAATTGTACTCAGGAGGTTGCTAAGGAGCTCAAGGCAAACTTCGACAAGTACAACCCGATCAATATGATGCTTGATTCCGGTGCCCGCGGTAACGATTCACAGCTTCGCCAGCTTGCGGGTATGCGCGGACTTATCGCCAACACTGCCGGTAAAACAATTGAAGTTCCCATCAAGGCTAACTACCGTGAGGGTCTTAATATACTTGAATATTTCATCTCGTCCCGCGGTGCCCGTAAGGGACTTGCCGATACGGCTCTGCGTACAGCCGACTCGGGTTACCTTACCCGTCGTCTTGTTGATGTTTCTCAGGAATGCATCATTCGCGAAGAGGACTGCCACTGCACAGAGGGCGTTGAGGTCTATGACATCTTCCACGGCAACCGAAAGATCGTTGATCTTGCAGAGCGTCTGACAGGTCGTTACCTTCTCAACGACTATATTGACGAGCAGACCGGCGAGGTCATTATGGAAAGCTCCGTAATGATGAACGCCGAGGATGCGGACAGAGTCGCAACTCACGCAAAGACCACTCATCAGGCAAAGGTTGACGCCGGCGAGGCAGAGGCAGGCTCGGTAGCTTCCGTGGTTATCCGTTCGCTTCTTACCTGTAAGACAGAGCACGGTGTATGTATCAAGTGCTACGGCTCCAACCTTGCAACAGGCAGCCCTGTTACGATCGGTGAGGCAGTCGGCATCATCGCCGCACAGTCCATCGGTGAGCCCGGTACACAGCTTACAATGAGAACATTCCACACCGGCGGTGCTAAGGATGCCGGCGATATCACACAGGGTCTTCCGCGTATCGAGGAGCTGTTCGAGGCGAGAAAGCCGAAGGCTCTTGCGATTCTTTCGGAGATTTCCGGTACGGTTTCGTTTGAGGATGTCAAAAAGAGCCGCCACGTTGTCATCACCGACAGTGAAAACGGCGAGTCGAAGTCCTACCTTATTCCTTACGGTTTCCGTGAGATAGTCAAGGATGGCGACCGTGTCACAAAGGGTCAGGCTCTCACCGACGGTGCTCCGAACCCGCACGACGTTCTTGCAATCAGAGGTGTTTCAGCCGTTCATGATTACCTTATCCGTGAGGTTCAGAAGACATACCGTACACAGGGTGTTGATATTAACGATAAGCACATTGAGGTTATCGTTCGTCAGATGATGCGTAAGGTTAAGATTGAGGACGCAGGCGAGACAGAGTTCCTGCCCGGCTCAATCGTTGAGAAGCACGAGTTCTATACTGCCAACGAAAAGGCTAAGGCAAAGGCTGAGGCTGAGGGCAGAGAGCCGAACTACGCAACCTGCGTTCCGACACTTATGGGTATCACCAAGGCTTCTCTTGCAACAGAGTCGTTCCTTTCAGCCGCTTCCTTCCAGGAGACGACGAGGGTTCTTACCGACGCCGCTATCAAGGGCAAGACCGATCCGCTGCTCGGACTCAAGGAGAATGTTATCATCGGTAAGCTTCTTCCGTCGGGTACAGGTATGAAGTGTTACTCCGATGTTGAGCTCAGACCGACAGAGGAGCACACGGCAACCGTTCTCGGTGATCTTCTCAAAAATGCATAATTTTATTCAAAGGCATATATAACAAATATCCCGACTCCGTCAGACTGAGCGTTACATCGGTGCTCAAGACGGAATCGGGATAGCTTTCTATTCAACTGTAACACTTTTGGCAAGATTGCGCGGTTTGTCGATCGGACAGCCGCGTTTTTCCGCAGTGTAATAGGCGAGGAGCTGCATCGGAATCACCTCAAGCATCGGAACAAAAATATCCTTTGTTTTCGGAATCGTAATATCGCCGCCGTCGTCGGAAACAATGACGGTTTTTCCGTTTCGTGCTTTGACCTCATTGATGTTTGCCAGCGTTTTGCTTTTCAGCTCGTTGAAGCAGCAGAGCGCAACGGTAAGACTGTTCTTATCAATAAGCGATATTGTTCCGTGCTTCAGCTCACCCGCAGCGTAGGCTTCGCATGGGATATAGGAAATCTCCTTTAACTTGAGCGACGCTTCCATTGCTGCGCAGTAGTCAAAACCTCTGCCGATGAAGCATATATATTCCGATTGGTCGGCAAGGTCGGCAAAGGGCTTTATCTTTTCGGGCTCCGAAAGTATTTTCTCTATCTTGTCGGGAACGGCTTTAAGCTCACCGATATATTCCGAAATCTCTTTTTGAGAAAGCGTATCGGCGGCATCTGCAAGGTAAAGTGTAAGCAGATACACCGCCGCCAGCTGTGCCGAGTAAGCTTTCGTGGTGGCGACGGCGACTTCCTTTCCGGCGCGTGTGAAGATGATATTTTTACACTCCTGTGCAATTGTGCTGTTCTCGACGTTGACAATTGCGACGGTTTTGGCTCCGTGCTGCTCGGCAATACGCATTGCCGCAAGCGTGTCCGCCGTTTCACCGCTCTGACTGATTATCACAACAAGCGTTTTTTCGTCGAGGTGCGGGTGCATATATCGAAATTCCGATGCAATAACGGCTTGCGAATGACGCTTGAAAAGACGCTCGCCGGTATAGGCTCCGACAGCTCCGACGTGATATGCCGATCCGCAGGCGACAAAAACAATATGGTCAAGACTGCATATTTCCTTTTTAGTCAATTTAAAGCCCTTGAAGCGAATCCTATTGCTGTCCGTGATAATATCCGAGACCGTGCGGCGGACAGCGGACGGCTGTTCCGTAATTTCCTTGAGCATATAGTGCTTGTATCCGCATTTGTCGGAGCTGCGGTCGCAGGTTTTAATTTTTATTTCGCTTTTTCTGATTCTGCAGCCGTCAAGGTCAAAGATTTTGAGCCCGTCTTTTTTTGCAATACCTATTTCACCGTCATTTATCCTGTAAATGCGGTCGCTCTTGTCCGCAACGGCGGATACATCGCTCGCAAGATAAACGCAGCCGTTTGATGTGCCGGCAAAAAGCGGACTGGACAGCTTCGCACAGACAATCGAATCGGGGTAGTCACGGCATAGAATTGCCAGCGCATAAGAGCCCTTTAGTTTTGAAAGTGTTAAACCGACGGTTCCCTTGAGGTCGCCGTTATAAAGGTGCTCCAGCAGCTGTGCAATAACCTCCGTGTCCGTGTCGCTTTTAAATTCAAAGCCCCCGTCCTCAAGTCCGGCTTTCAGCTCTGCATAGTTCTCTATAATGCCGTTGTGAACAACTGTGAACAGTCCGCTTCGGCTTGTATGCGGATGAGCGTTTGTGACGGTCGGCGCACCGTGGGTTGCCCAGCGTGTGTGACCGATTCCGATGGCACCTGTGATGTCGCACGCTTTTCGGCGCAGTCCGGACGGACTGCCTACTACCTTAGCGGTCTTGACGGAATTTCCGTCAAATACGGCAAGTCCTGCCGAATCGTATCCTCTGTATTCAAGATCTTCCAGACCGTTTATAATGATGTCGACGGCGTTTTCATTGCCGATGTAGCCCATAATTCCACACATAAAAAAACCTCTGCATAATAATAGATTTACTTCTATTTTATGCAAAGGGTAATATTTTATCCTGATTTTTTGGCTTTAATTTGCAGAGATGAATCTCGGCGCTCCATATAGGGGAGCAAGGAAAGTCAGCGAAAAGCACCCCCCTTTTTAGGTAATGGCGTTAGCTTAAGATAAGTTTTTTGTAGTCGCTTACAAGGCTCACCTTGTCAGGGGAGCTGTCGGCGCAGCCGACTGAGGGGTAGTCGAAAAGACATTTTTAAATCTTTCATAAAAGACTATAATAAGTATTTTCTCTCCCTCCGTCACGGCTTCGCCGTGCCACCTCCCTCATCAGATGGAGGCAAGGCTTCTTTATGAAAATAGCTTTAGCTTTAAAAGCAACCTTCTTAAGCTAATGACATTGCTTACAAGGGAGGCCGGAAAATGTCAGCAGAAATTTCTCATTAACCCAACCGTCCGTCACTTAAGATTATTTTCGGGTGTAATGTTTTCATTGATATAGTCGTCAATGATTTTGCCGTCGCTTATTCTTATAACGCGGTGAGCCTTTTCGGCAATTGACTCGTCGTGGGTGATGAGGATTATGGTGCGTCCCTCCGCCCACAGCTCGTTTATTATTCGCATAACCTCTTTTCCCGATGCGGAGTCAAGGTTTCCTGTCGGCTCATCGGCGAGGATAACGGGCGGCTTAGCCGCAACGGCACGGGCAATGGCGACTCTTTGCTGCTGTCCGCCGGACATCTGATTCGGCAGGTGATGCATACGCTTTTCCAAGCCGACTCTTTTGAGAGCTTCGGTCGCAAGACGGTGCCGCTCTTCGGCTTTCAGCCCTCTGTAAATCAGAGGCAGTTCAACGTTTCCCTGAGCGGTGAGGCTCGGTATGAGGTTAAAGCCCTGAAAAATGAAGCCGATTTCACGGTTTCGTATGCTGCTCAGCTCGTCGTCGTCCATATCGGAAACATCCTTGCCGTTGAGAATGTATGTTCCGCTTGTCACAACGTCGAGCAAGCCCAGCATATTCATCAGCGTTGATTTTCCGGAGCCGGACTGACCGACAATAGCGACAAAATCACCGCTGTCAATTTGCAGGTCGATGCCGTCAAGTGCTCTGACCTCGTTCTCACCGGGATTATATATTTTGTATGCGTTTTTCAGTTCTATTAGATGTGACATAAGCTACCTCTTAATCAATATATATGCATATTCTATCACAGGGAAAGCTTTAATGCAATAAAAACGGCATTTACGGATTGTAAAAAATATATGAATAAAATTTTAATTTAAAAATTGTAGATAATAGACAAAAAGAACGCGGATAATGGAAAAATGATTTGTTGTCGTATACTGTTGACAAATGTTAATATTATGTTAAAATATAGTTGTTGTCAGGATACTGACGACTCAATAAAAATATTTGCCGATATATTGCCGGATGAATGGCCCGGCAGTCTCTACGACAGTGCCTTAACTGTTACTATTGGTGGAAATCAGCAGCGCAAAGACGTTGTTGGTTTGTCGTTCGGCAGTAGGTTTGGTACCCGCTGTCTATTTTTATTTAGGAGGACTTTGAAATGCAGATTCTTGAAGATAGAATTCTTAAAGACGGAAAAGTATTTCCGGGAAATGTATTAAAAGTCGATAGCTTCCTCAATCACCAGGTAGACGTAGAGCTGATAAACGAAATCGGCAAGGAATTTTACAGACTTTTTAAGGACTGCGGAGTGAATAAGATCTTCACGATCGAGGCATCCGGTATAGGAATTGCCTGCATCACTGCGCAGTATTTTCATGTTCCTGTTGTTTTTGCAAAAAAAACATTGAGTAAAAACATCGCCGCCGATGTCTATTCGACTCCGATCAAATCTTTTACACACGGCAATACGTATGATGTTATCGTCTCACAGGAATTTCTTAATAAAGATGATAAAATTCTCATCATCGACGATTTTCTCGCGCAGGGCTGTGCGCTCAGCGGACTGATTGAGCTTATCAAGTCGGCGGATGCGGAAATTGTCGGAGCAGGAATAGTTATCGAAAAGGCGTTTCAGCAGGGCGGAGCATTGATCCGCGGCGAAGGAATCCGTGTTGAGTCGCTGGCGAAAATCGAGTCCATGACGGACGACGGCAAGATAACCTTCTGCAAATAACCTCGGTAGCAAAAATTGCTATATAAAACAAAATTTGGAGGAAGAACACATGAAAAAGATTCTCGCAATTCTTATGGCAATCGCAATGGTCTTTTCGTTCGCTGCTTGCGGCACAAAGAAGGACGGCGGCGATGACACGGCAAAGAAGCTCAAGGTAGGATTTATTTTCCTGCACGATGAGAACTCAACCTATGACAACAACTTTATGACAGGTGCTGAAGAGGCTTGCAAAAAGATGGGCGTTGAAATCATCAAAAAGACAAACATCCCTGAGCAGAACGCTTGCTATGATGCAGCAGCCGACCTTGTCGACAAGGGATGCTCAATCATCTTTGCTGACAGCTTCGGCCACGAGGATTACATGATAAAGGCAGCTAAGGAGTTCCCGAACGTTCAGTTCTGCCACGCTACCGGCACAAAGGCTCACACCGAGAATGTCGCTAACTATCACAATGCTTTCGCTTCCATCTACGAGGGTCGTTACCTTGCAGGCGTTGCGGCAGGTCTTAAGCTCAACGAAATGATTGCAGCAGGCAAGTTCGAAGCTAAGGACGCTAAGATGGGCTATGTCGGCGCATTTACTTACGCTGAGGTTATCTCCGGCTACACTTCCTTCTATCTCGGCGCAAAGTCGGTTTGCCCGACCGTTACAATGGATGTTTCCTTCACAGGCTCATGGTATGATGAGGCTCTTGAGAAGGAAGCTGCAACAAAGCTTATCAACAACGGCTGTAAGCTTATCAGCCAGCACGCCGATTCAATGGGTGCTCCGACAGCTTGCGAAACAGCAGGTGTTCCGAACGTTTCCTATAACGGAAGCACACTTTCCGCTTGCCCGAACACATTTATTGTTTCTTCCAGAATCAACTGGGAGCCGTATATGGAATATATGATTAAGTGCGTTCAGGACGGCACCGCAATCGACACAGACTGGACAGGTACTCTCAAGACGGGTTCTGTTGTTCTTACCGATGTAAATGACAAGGCAGCCGCTAAGGATACACAGGCTAAGATCGATGAGGTTAAGGCTCAGCTTGACGCAGGCACACTTCATGTATTTGACACAAGCACATTCACGGTAACTGTCGGCGACGGCAAGAATGCAAACGCTAAGGTTGACGCTGACAAGCATCTCACAAGCTATATGGCAGATGTTGACACAGACGCTAACTACACAGCCGACACAGAGGCTGTTAAGGACGGCTATTTCCACGAGTCGGAGTTCCGTTCGGCTCCGTACTTTGATGTACAGATCGACGGTATCAACCTTCTTGATACAAACTTCGGCAGCTGATTAAATACTTAGACCTCAAGGCGGAGTATCAACGCTCCGCCTTTGATTTATTAAATTTCGTTTGTTTTGAAAAATGCGGTAAATTCATTTCATTTAGCTGCGGCATTTAACACATTTTTCAAAATAAAGGCAATACCGCACAATTGATGTGTGCGGATTGCGCAGTAAGATTTTTCGTCAGGTTGTGCAAGATTTTGCAGGCTTGCTGACGCAAGTCAAGGAATTTTGGTGCAGCAGGACGGAAACATATTCAAGCAAGGCGTGCGCCACAATTTGTGCGGTGTTGCCTAAAAAATTGGAGGGCATAAGGTGAGTACACAGGTTGCAATCGAACTCAGAAACATTACAAAGACCTTTGGCTCCATTGTTGCCAACAAGGACGTTAATCTTACCGTGAACAAGGGAGAAATTCTCTCGATTCTCGGCGAGAACGGAAGCGGAAAAACAACGCTTATGAACATGATCTCCGGAATTTATTTTCCCGATCACGGTCAGATCTTTGTTGACGGCAAAGAGGTGGTTATCAAATCACCCAAGGACGCTTTTGATCTGAAAATCGGTATGATCCATCAGCATTTCAAGCTTGTTGATGTATTCTCGGCAACGGAGAATATAGTTCTCGGCTTTGACGACGGCAGATACAATCTCAAAAAGTCAAAGGCGAAGATTCAAAAGATTCTTGAACGATACGGATTTGAGCTTGACCTCAACAAGAAGATTTATCAGATGTCGGTTTCGGAAAAGCAGACGGTCGAAATCGTCAAGGTGCTTTACAGGGGCGCAGATATTCTCATTCTCGATGAGCCGACGGCGGTTCTTACTCCGCAGGAGACAAAAAAGCTTTTTGACGTTATCAGAAATATGAGAAACGACAACAAGTCAATAATTATCATCACTCATAAGCTCAATGAGGTTATGGAGATTTCCGATAAGGTTTCCGTTCTTCGAAAGGGTCAGTACATCGGTACGGTTATGACAGCCGAAACAACGGAATCGGCTCTCACCGAAATGATGGTCGGCAAGAAAATAGACCTCAACATCGAGAGAACAGAGGTTGAAAACAAGGAGGACAGACTCCTTATCAATAATATGTGCTATGTCAACCGTGACGGCGTCAAGGTGCTCAACCATGTTTCATTTACCGCCAAGTCGGGCGAGATTCTCGGCATTGCGGGTATCGCCGGAAGCGGTCAGCGTGAGCTGCTCGAATCAATTGCGGGACTCCGCCACCTTACCCACGGCTCAATTATTTACAACAATGCAAAGACGGGCAAGCAGGACAACCTGCGTGACAAAACTCCGGTTCAGATCAAGGAGCTCGGCATCCGGCTCTCGTTCGTCCCCGAGGACAGACTCGGTATGGGACTTGTCGGCAATATGGACATTGTTGACAATATGATGCTCAGAAGCTACAAGAAGGGCAAGACGGCTTTCCTTGAGAAGAAAGAGCCGCGAGACCTTGCTGAAAAAATCATTGATGAGCTTGAGGTCGTCACTCCGAGTGCCAACACCCCCGTCCGTAAGCTTTCCGGCGGCAATGTTCAGAAGGTTCTCGTCGGTCGTGAAATTGCGGCTTCTCCGACAGTTCTTATGGCGGCTTATCCCGTTCGCGGACTTGACATCAACTCGTCATATCTTATCTATAATCTTCTCAACGAGCAGAAGAAAAACGGCGTTGCGGTCATATTCGTCGGCGAGGATCTGGACGTTCTTTTGGAGCTTTGCGACAGAATAGTTGTTATCAGCTCGGGTCAAATCTCAGATATTGTTGACGCGAGAAAAGCTACCAAGGAGCAGCTCGGCAGGCTTATGACTAAATCAAACGGAGGTAAAGGCGATGAGTAATAATCCCTCAAAGGTGCATGAGCCTTTGTTTCACATTATCAAACGCTCAACGATGCCGAAATGGCAGAGCTGGCTTGTAAGGATCGGCTCGGTCGTTGCCGCTCTTGTTGTATGCGGAATCGTTACGGTTCTGCTGACAGGTGAGGATCCGATACAGGTTTATGTAAAAATGATCGACGGAGCCGTAGGCACGGAGAGAAGACTCTGGATGCTTGCACAGAATACGGCAATGCTGCTTTGCGTTGCGCTGGCGGTTACACCGGCATTCAAAATGAAATTCTGGAATATCGGCGCGGAGGGTCAGGTGCTTGCCGGCGGACTTGCGACGGCGGCATGTATGATTTTCCTCGGTGACAAGCTTTCGCCGGTCGTGCTTATGATTGTTATGGTTGCGGTCAGCATTGTTGCCGGTGCCGTTTGGGGAATCATTCCCGCTTTTTTCAAGGCGAACTGGAACACCAACGAAACGCTGTTCACCCTTATGATGAACTACATCGCAATGTGCATAGTTTCCTATTTCTCATACGAATGGTCGGTTCCGAAAGGCTCGGGACACATCGGCGTTATCAATGACGTGACGGAAGCGGGCTGGCTTCCCGCAATCGGCGGCAAGGCTTATCTTTGCAACATCATAATCGTTGTCGTACTCACTGCGGTTATGTATGTTTATCTCAGGTACAGCAAGCACGGCTACGAAATTACCGTTGTCGGCGAGAGCGAAAACACAGCTAAATACATCGGAATCAATGTTAAAAAGGTTATTATCAGAACGATGATTCTTTCCGGTGCGCTCTGCGGTATTGCCGGATTCCTGCTTGTCAGCGGTACTGATCACACCGTCAACCGCGATACGGCAGGCGGCAGAGGCTTCACGGCTATTATGGTTTCGTGGCTTGCACATTTTGACCCGCTTTATATGGTTCTCACATCGCTGCTTCTCGTTTTCCTTGAAAGGGGCGCAGGCGAAATTTCAACGAGCTTCGGTCTTAACGAGTCCTTCTCGGAAATCATCACCGGAATCATTATTTTCTTCATCATCGGCAGCGAGTTTTTCCTTAACTATCAGTTGAAATTCCGTGAGAAGGAGGCGTCTAAATAATGTTAGTGGCATTTATTCAGCGTGCGGTTATTCAGGGTATTCCGCTTCTTTTCGGCTCAACGGGTGAGATTCTCACCGAGAAGAGCGGCAACCTCAACCTCGGCACGGCAGGCGTTATGTATGTCGGCGGTATCACGGGCGTTATCGGCGCGTTTCTCTATGAGCAGAATGCTGCCGAAATGAATACATTTCTTGCAATTCTTATTCCGATACTTTCGTCGATGCTCGGCTCGTTCGTAATGGGACTTATTTATTCGTTCCTTACCGTAACGCTTCGTGCGAATCAGAATGTTACGGGTCTTGCGCTCACAACGTTCGGCGTCGGCTTCGGCAACTTCTTCGGCGGCTCGCTTATCAAGCTTACAAACAGTGATGTTCCGTCCGTTGCGCTCACGGCTACAAGCCTTGCTTTCAAAAAATCGCTTCCTTTCGCTTCAAAGCTCGGTTGGTTCGGGGATATTTTCCTCTCATACAGCTTCCTTGCTTATGTTGCAATCGCAATCGCAATTATAATTTCAATCTATTTCAACCGCACCCGTTCCGGACTTAATCTCCGCGCTGTCGGTGAGAACCCCGCAACGGCAGATGCCGCCGGCGTCAATGTCGGCAAATATAAGTATGCGTCCATTTGTCTCGGCAGCATCATCGCAGGCTTCGGCGGACTCTACTATGTTATGGACTACGCCTGCGGAGTGTGGTCGAACAACGCATTCGGCGACAGAGGCTGGCTTGCGATAGCACTTGTTATTTTCGCCATCTGGAGACCGAGCCTCAGCATTCTCGGTTCAATCCTGTTCGGCGGACTCTTCATTGTCTACAACTACATTCCCAACCTCAGTATGAGCGACCAGGAGCTTTTCAAGATGACGCCGTACCTTGTTACGATCATCGTTCTTATAGTAATCAGTATGCTTAAGAAGAGAGAGTTTCAGCCGCCGCAGAGTCTCGGACTTTCATACTTCCGCGAGGACAGATAATAAAACAAACGGCAGTTCATTCAACCGAGCTGCCGTTTTTTGTTTGCCTATTTTTATTTAAGTGCGTATAACTCTTCGCAAAGCTCTCCGAGCTGCTCCATCGTCAGCGATTCGGCGCGGACTGTCGGAGAGAGACCTGCGGCTTCAATTGCCTTGATAACCGTCGGCTTCGCTATGCCCGTTCCCGAGCTTATTCCGTTTGACGCCGTTTTTCTGCGCTGGCTGAACGCCGCCTTTACCACTGAAAAGAAAAATTTTTCGTCGCTGACCTTTATCGGCGGATTCTTCAGAATATCAAGCCGTATGACCGAGCTGTCCACGTTCGGCGACGGCATAAACGAGCCGCGCGAGACGTCAAAAAGCTTCTGCGCTTCGGCATAGTAATTCACCGCAACCGTTACGGCACCCGAATCCCTTGAACCGACGTCGGCACAGAGTCTTACAGCGGCCTCTTTCTGAACCATTACCGTAACCGATTCGACTTTCAGCCTGCTTTCAAGCAATCGCATGATAACGGGGGAGGTAATATAATAGGGCAGATTGGCACACACGACAACAGGCATATCACCAAATTCATCTTCAAGTATTTTGCGGAGATCAACCTTGAGAATGTCGCCGTTGATTATTTTTACGTTGTCAAACTCACCGAGTGTTTCGTCGAGAACGGGGAGCAGACGCGTATCAAGCTCAACGCATACAACCTTGTCGGCACGCTTTGCAAGCTCTGCGGTCAGCACACCGATTCCTGCGCCGACCTCAAGCACACCGACACCCTCTCTTGCGCCGCCCTCCTTGGCAATGCGCGGACATACGCCGGGATTTATAATAAAATTCTGACCGAGAGATTTTGAAAAAGTAAAGCCGTGACGGCTCAAAACGGATTTTATAACGTTAATATCCGATAAATTATTCATATTTACCTCTTTTAATTATTGCATTTTGATTTGAAAGTATATATAATATTACATTATGTGAAGAAATTTGTCAATCAGGGTGATCTTATGAAAATCTTAGTAACAGGCGGAGCCGGATATATCGGTTCTCACACTTGCGTTGAGCTGCTTAACGCGGGTTATGAGGTTGTTATTCTTGACAACTTTTATAACAGCTCACCGGAGGTTTTAAACAGAATCAAGGAGCTGACAGGAAGGGATTTTGCTTTCTGTGAGTGCGATATAAGAGACCGCAAAGGTCTTGACAAGGTTTTTGCCGAGAATAAGATTGACACGGTTATTCATTTTGCCGGACTTAAAGCGGTGGGCGAAAGTGTTGCAAAGCCGCTTGAGTATTATGAAAACAATATCGGCGGAACGGTTACTCTCTGCGAGGCTATGCGTGACGCGGGCTGCAAGAAGCTGGTTTTCAGCTCCTCGGCGACGGTTTACGGAATGACCAATCCGTCACCGCTCAAGGAGACAATGAAGATCGGCGGAACAACCAATCCTTACGGCACAACAAAGTATATGATTGAGCTTATACTTCAGGATCTTTACACCTCGGATAACGAATGGAGTATAGCACTTCTGCGTTATTTCAACCCGATCGGAGCTCACGAGAGCGGTCGAATCGGCGAGAATCCGAACGGAATCCCGAACAATCTTATGCCTTATATCACACAGGTTGCGGTCGGCAAGCTGGATCATCTAAATGTTTTCGGTGATGATTATGATACGCCGGACGGAACGGGAGTCCGCGATTATATTCACGTTGTCGATCTCGCGCTCGGGCATATAAAAGCGGTTGAAAAGGTCGCAAGCTCAAACGGAGTTTGCATCTACAATCTCGGTACGGGCGTCGGTTACAGCGTTCTGGATATTGTCAAGGCATTCGAAAAGGCAAGCGGAAGGAAGATAAAATATAAGATAGTTCCGCGACGTCCCGGGGATTTGGCAACCTGCTATTCCGACCCGACAAGGGCGAAGGAGGAGCTTGGCTGGGTTGCCGAAAGAGGAATTGAGAAAATGTGCGAGGATTCCTGGAGATGGCAGAAAAACAATCCGGAAGGATATTGATAAATGGAATTTTACGAGAACAGTCGGGAGCCTGAGGCTGCGGTCCTTGTCGGTATAGATACGGGACTTTATAACGCTGAGGTTTCCATGGACGAGCTTGAAGAGCTGGCAAGGACGGCAGGAGCCGTTGTTGCGGCGAAAATAATACAAAAAAGAGACAAACCCGATTCGGCAACCTATGTCGGTTCGGGTCGTCTTGAAGAAATAAAGGCTTTCAGCGAAGCAAACGATGTTGATCTGCTCATTTTTGACGGAGAGCTGACTCCGTCACAGCAGAGAAATATTGAGGATGAAACGGACGTCAGGGTAATCGACCGAACAACGCTTATTCTCGATATCTTCGCCGCAAGGGCGAGGAGCAATGAGGGAAAAATTCAGGTCGAGCTGGCTCAGCTGAAATATTCCCTGCCGCGTTTGGGCGGTAAGGGTGCGGAAATGTCAAGGCTCGGCGGAGGTATCGGAACACGCGGTCCCGGTGAAAGCAAGCTCGAAAGCGACAGGCGGCATATTCGCCGCAGGATTCAGAGCCTGCAGGAGGAGCTTGTTCAGATTGCGAAAAGGCGGGAAAATCTCCGCGCAAGGCGTGAAAAGGACGGAGTGGAAACGATCGCCATTGTCGGCTACACGAACGCAGGCAAATCAACCCTTATGAACACGCTGACAAATGCCGGTGTGCTTGCGGAAAACAAGCTTTTTGCAACCCTTGACCCGACATCCCGTGCGCTGACTCTGCCCGACGGCAGAACGGTTATGCTCATTGATACGGTCGGACTTGTCAGGCGGCTTCCGCACCAGCTTGTTGACGCATTTCGCTCGACGCTTGAGGAAGCGGCGAATGCGACGGTTATTCTCAACCTCTGTGACGCTTCCGACGAATGCTGTACCGAGCACCTTAATGTAACAATGAATCTGCTTGCGGCTCTCGGCTGTGCAGACAAGCCTATAATATCCGTGCTCAACAAATGCGACCTTTGCGGCGGCTCGTTTGTGCTTCCCGCTCAGGGTGAGTTTGTTATGATTTCGGCAAAGACGGGCGAGGGATTGGGTAATCTCCTTGCGAAAATCCAGCTTTCGCTTCCGCTCACACGCAGAAAGGCAGAGCTTCTGATTCCATATAAAGAGGGCAGCCTCGTCAACTATATCCGTGAAGAGGGCGTATTGATAAAGGAGGATTACCGTGCGGACGGAATCTATATCAAAGCCGTTGTAGATGTCCGCTTCCTTGATAAGCATAAGGATATTATTATAGGATAAATTAAGGCAGTACTGCACGCTTCAATTGTGCGGAGCTGCCGATGATTGTAATATGTGATATTTTTGATTTGATTTGCAGACTGCCGAGGTCATAAATTTTGAATTTGAAAAGTTTACAATCTTTTTTGAAAAAAAGTTTACAATCTTTTTTGAAAATGGTATTGCTATTGTTCGAGTTTTAGAATATAATGTTATACAAGTGCGAACTTGATGTATTCAGGAGGTTGTTATGGAATTTATGTCTGCAAGAGAAGCGGCTGATAAGTGGGGCATTTCTCAAAGAAGAGTAGCGGTTCTGTGTTCTGAACAAAGAATTGCTGAGGCAACTATGGTGGGCAATATGTGGATTATACCTACTTCGGCAGAAAAACCGATAGATGCAAGAAGTACACGATATAGTAAAACTGATGAAAAAGCGGTTAAACCTTTCTTGAAATGGGCAGGCGGCAAAGGTCAGCTCATTAAAGAGATTGAACGTTACTATCCGTTTGATAGTGGAAGAATTAAAAAATATGCTGAGCCATTTGTTGGCGGTGGTGCAGTTTTGTTTGATATTCTCAGTAAGTATGATTTAGAAGAAGTATATATCAGCGATATTAACGCTGAACTCATCAATACGTATCACATTATCCGTGATGACATAGATGCTCTGATTGAAATTCTTTACGCTATGCAGAACGATTTCATTCCGTTAGATACGGATAATCGCAAAGCATATTATATGGAAAAGCGTGAACGTTTTAATGATTTAAAGGTCAATGGAAACAAGAACATCAATATCGAAAAAGCGGCATTGATGATTTTTCTTAATAAAACCTGTTTCAACGGTCTTTTCCGAGTGAACAAAAAAGGGTTGTTTAACGTTCCTATGGGAGCATATAAAAATCCTATGATTTGCGATGAAAACAACCTCAGAGCAGTATCGGAGAAGTTACAAAGAGTTAATATTGTATGTGGTGATTACAGAGAGTCGGCAGACTTTATTGACGAAAATACCTTTGTTTATTTCGATCCCCCATACAGACCTATTACAGATACAGCAAGTTTTACGGCATATACCGAAAACTTGTTTAACGATGAGGAACAGATTGAACTTGCACGATTTGTTGATGATATGCACAGAAAAGGCGCAAAAGTCGTTATCAGCAATTCCGATCCGAAGAATTCAAATACAGATGATGATTTCTTTGATAACATCTATTCTGCACATAAAATCAAACGAGTTGAAGCAACTCGAATGATTAACTGTAATAGTGAAGCAAGAGGAAAAATTAAAGAGTTACTCATTAGCAATTTTTAAGGGGTTCATATATGCCATACGGAGAATATGCACAATGTCCTTGCTGTGGAAAGACGGCATACGGCAAAGATGATATAGAGCAAGAATTCGGATACAGAAATATGGGTGATGGTCGTTATATACCACAGTCGTATTGTCGTGAATGTCGTTCGGCTCATTGCGAAGCTGGAAAGCCTTGCGAGGTTAAATAAAGAATTTTCGAGGAGAAGTGTTATGATAAAGAACGGAAAAGGCGGCGGAAACACAAAAACGGGGCTTGTATTTGAGGGGAAAACTGATTTAGCAACCTTTTTAAACAGTCAAGAAGGGTATCGGGTAACTGATGGAGTTGTGTTTTATAATGATGAAAAAGTTGCTCGCATATTCAAAAAACACGGATTTTATAGATATTTAAAGGAAGTTAGGGTTGATTGGACAAAGATTATCTCCAAAAAGCTACTGCCGGATGATAGTATTTATGTAATTATCAATAACACACTTTTTATTATTGAATGTAAATATCAACAGGTGGCAGGCTCTGTTGACGAAAAATTGCAGACTTGTGATTTTAAGAGAAAGCAGTATCAGAAACTGATGGCACAGCTCAATATTGATGTAGAGTACATCTATTTGCTTTCGGAATGGTTTAAAGATCCTAAATATAAAGACGTTTTGGATTATATCATTAGTATGCGTTGCCACTACTATTTTGAATACATACCGCTTACAAAGTTAGGATTGCCCGTGCCGCCTAACAGCGAGGAGGAATAAATAATGTCAAGAGATTTTAATGCGTGGTTGTCAGGTTTTCGCGACAGTATCGCAGACTATGGTTATTACATAGATTTTGAAAAAGTTCACAGAAACGTCGATAATATCAAGGTTGAACTTAATATCTTAAATTCCCTCATCGGTTCTAAAAATATTGAAGCTGATTTTGAAAATTTGATGAGAAAATATCCCGAAGTATTAAAGTGTATCCCTCTGCTCTTAGCAGTTCGAGCAAATGAAATCTACTGTCAAGATGAAAATGGCGGTCATTTGTTTCAATTCGATTTTGGAAAGTATCCGCCGAACAGCCACTCTCATTATGAGAGATACAAATATTTTATGCGTGCAACCGGGTTGTTTGATTTATTAGAAAATCATATAGTGAATAATTTGGTGGACTATGCAACAGGCGTTGAAACAGGTCTTGATTCCAACGGTCGCAAAAATCGTGGCGGTCATTTGATGGAGGATTTAGTTGAGAGCTTCATTAAAAAAGCCGGTTTTATAAAGGACAAGACTTATTTCAAGGAAATGTATATCCATCAGATTACTGCAAAATGGGGCATCGATCTGTCTGCTATTTCCAATCAAGGCAAGATGGAAAAACGTTTTGATTTTGTTGTTAAGACACCTAATATGATTTATGGTATTGAAACTAACTTTTATGGAAGTGGTGGTAGCAAACTAAACGAAACTGCACGTAGTTATAAAACTCTTGCGTGGGAAACCGAAGAAATTGACGGTTTTACATTCGTTTGGTTTACCGACGGAAAAGGTTGGACAAGCGCAAGAAACAACCTCGAAGAAACTTTTGATGTTATGCAGCACATTTACAACATCAAAGACTTGGAGGATGGTGTAATTAGCGAGGTTTTTAAATAATGGCAAAGAAAATAACAAAATGGGAGCCGGAAGATTTCGAGTTGGAAATGACTACCCATTGGTCTTTTCCAAAACGTGGCGATTGGGCAACTCACGATGCAAAGTGGCGTGGTAATTGGTCACCATATATTCCTCGAAACATTCTGCTCCGCTATTCACAAGAGAACGATTTAGTTCTCGATCAGTTTGCGGGTGGTGGTACCACCCTTGTAGAAGCAAAATTGCTTAACAGAAACATTATTGGTGTAGATGTTAATGACGTTGCTCTTACTCGTTGTAAAGAAAAAACAGCATTTGAACACGAAGGTGCTAACGGTAAAGTGTATCTTCATAAAGGTGATGCAAGAAATCTTGATTTCGTGCCGGATAACAGCATTGATTTGATCTGTACCCATCCGCCTTATGCTGATATTATTCAATACAGCGAGGATATTCCTGAAGATTTGTCTTTGTTAAAGGTAAAGGATTTTCTTGCGGAAATGAAAAAGGTTGCGGCTGAAAGTTATCGTGTCCTAAAAAAGGATAAGTTCTGTGCAGTTCTTATGGGTGATACACGCCAAAAAGGTCATATGATACCGATGTCTTTTGATGTTATGCGTATCTTTGAAGAAGCAGGCTTTAAGCTCAAAGAACTGATTATCAAAGAGCAACACAACTGCAAGGCAACGGGATATTGGAAAACTAATAGTGTAAAATATAATTTTTTACTTATAGCACACGAGTATTTGTTTGTGTTTAAAAAATAGAACGGAAAAAGAGGAACAGAGATGTCGAAAGGATTAGTTTACATACTTACAAATCCGTGTCTTGATGGATGGGTTAAAATAGGTATGACAGAACGCAATAAATTATGAGATTAAACCATCAACAAATCAAACGGAAACAGAACTAATCGATACTTTGGTGGCGAGCGGAAATTATACTCAACCACATAAAGATAATGTCTATATTGGTGGAAAGTACTGTATTGAAAAAGCGGATCTTATGGATGCCGAAAATGTTATAATGATAAAGGATCAACATCAACAAGCAGACCTAGTCTATTTGGTCAAGCAGGCTACCACATCGTTACGATTATCTAATGCTGGTGAGATAGGTGAAAATGTATTTAACGGGCGAAATGTTTGTCTGTGGATGTTGACAAGTAGAAAAACTTTGAATAAACTTTCAGATTTCAAATCATTCCATTTGCTTGATGCGTTAAATGATTTTAAAAAGGCTGCGGTCAATTTAAATTTGACGCCGGAGATTTGGATAACATTAGAACAATAAGCCGAGGTCATCAATTTTGAATTTTTCTCTTGACTATTACGGTATTATAGTATATAATTTCATATGCAATTTAATAGATTTCGTGAAACGAAACACCCCTTATTCAGAGCAGCTGAGGGAACAGGCCCTATGAAGCTCGGCAACCTGCCGTTGGCAAGGTGCTAAATCCTGCGGTGTAACCGAAAGATAAGGCTATATACGCTCTCGGTTTTTGCCGGGGGCGTTTTTTACGGAGGAGTAACGGGCGGTCGGTCGTCACGCACTCAGAAAACGGAGGTACTTTAAAATGGCAAAACATCTTTTCTCATCCGAATCGGTAACAAAGGGTCATCCCGATAAAATCTGTGACAGAATTTCCGATTCTGTTCTTGATGCTATTATGGCGCAGGACCCGAACGGTCGTGTCGCCTGCGAGACCTGCTGCACGACGGGTATGGTTCTCATCATGGGCGAGATTTCAACAACGGCAAAAATCGACATTCCGGCTATTGCGAGAAAGGCTATCTGCGATATCGGATATGACAGCGCAGACAAGGGCTTCGACGGCAACACCTGCGCAATTATCACTTCTTTGGATAAGCAGTCGCCCGACATTGCGATGGGTGTTGACGCTTCGTTTGAGCTTAAAGGCGGCGAGGAGGATAAATACAATCTCAACGGTGCGGGCGATCAGGGTATGATGTTCGGCTTTGCCTGTGACGAAACTCCGGAGCTTATGCCGATGCCCATTTCGCTCGCTCACAAGCTGGCTCTCAGGCTGACCGAGGAGAGAGAAAACGGCAATCTCGGCTATCTCAGAGCCGACGGCAAAACTCAGGTCACCGTTGAATATGACGACGATAAGGTTGTTCGTATCGACGCAATCGTTGTTTCCTCCCAGCACAGCGCAGATGTTGAGCTTGACCGGATTCGCAGGGATATTATCGAAAAGGTAATCAAGCCGACGATCGATTTGTCGCTTATTGATGAGGACACAAAAATTTATGTAAACCCGACAGGACGCTTTGTAACGGGCGGACCGCAGGGCGATTCGGGTCTTACGGGTCGTAAGATAATCGTTGACACCTACGGCGGATATTCCCGCCACGGCGGCGGAGCCTTCAGCGGTAAGGATCCGACAAAGGTTGACCGCTCGGCGGCTTATATGTGCCGCTATATTGCGAAAAATATCGTTGCTGCAGGACTTGCAAGGAAGTGTGAGCTTCAGCTTGCGTATGCAATCGGCGTTGCACGCCCTGTTTCCGTAATGGTTGACACCTTCGGCACGGGAGTACATTCCGACGAGAAGCTTGCAAAAGCGGTGACGAATGTATTTGACCTTCGTCCGGCTGCAATCATCGACGAGCTCGACCTTCGCAGACCGATATATACCGCAACCTCGGCTTACGGCCACATGGGCAGAACCGATATTGACCTTCCTTGGGAGCATACGGACAAGGTTGAGGCTCTCAAGGCTCAGTTCTGATTTATTATGAAAACAAAACGGATAATTGCAGTTATATGCTGTGTGTTTGCCGCCGTATTTATTGCGGCGGCAACCGTTGATTTTGCGGCAAAGGACAAGCTCTATCCATTGCTTTTTGATAATGTTGACTATGAATACATCGCTCAGAAACCGCAGAGTGTTGCGCTGAAAAAGGGTGATTATGTGCTCTACGGCGATTACCGTGATGAAAAAATGCTGTGGAGGGTTATTTCCGAGGACGGCACGCTTCTTCAGAGCTGTAATATAATCGACTTTGCGCCTTACGGAAAATCCTCGGACGCGAACGAGAGCACTCTGACAGAGAAAATCAGAGAGAATCTTGACGGTATTTGCGAGGATGTGTTCATTCCGTCAAAGGAGGAGCTGTCAGGTCTTTCGGCAGGCGAACGAAAAAAGCAACCGACACTTTCGGCGGTGCTGAGATGCAAAACGAGGTTCATGTTCCTGCGAAAAAATTGTTGGTATTGGACAAGCTCCGCAATCTCAACAAACTCTCTGAGCGTCGTTGCCGTTACTCAGTCGGGAGAGTTTTACAAAACCCCTGCGACCGATGAGCTGACAGGTGTTTGCCCGGCGATCAAGCTCGACGAACGAAGCATCAACACAGTTTACGGCGACGGCACAAAGGATACGCCGTATGTGATCGGAGGGGAGCAATGATGAAGAACAAAAGGTTTACTCCGTTCGCTGTCTTTTGTGCGGTAATCTTACTGTTTTATCTCCTCTGTACAAGACTGATTGTCAAGACCGATGACGGACATTTTCTCGGGATAATGAGTGAAAACGGATTCAACCTGATTGATTGGCTCAAAATGAGATACGAAACTATTTCGGGCAGGGTTGTATGCGAGTTTTTGACGATGAGCTTCCTCAAAACGAATCTGATCGTTTGGAAGCTTTGTGCGGTGCTGGTGTGGATTGTCGTCGTATACTTCATAATGAAGCTGTTGCGCTCGTTTTCGGAGAATGGGACGGACGGCATTGCGGTGTGCATACCGTTTCTCGTTTTTATCGGCTGTCTGAACCCTGCGACCTTCTGGTTTTCGGGTTCGCTGACATATCTTTTCCCGTTCGGCTGCATGGTCATAACGCTCATTCCAATCGTTTTTGACCTTATGAAAATAGAGTACAGACGACTCCCGTGGCTCATTTTATCGGCTGCTTCGGCTCTTGTTGCTTGTTCACAGGAGCAATCGGCGGCACTGACGCTCGGCTTCTGTTTTGTGATATTGATTGCGTTGATTGCTGCAAAAAGCATTAAAGCCTATCATTTTATATCGCTTCCGTTCTGCATTTTTCAGACTTATGTTCTTTTTTCGTCACCGGGAATGAGCGGAAGAATGAAAGCTGAGGCGGACGGATTTGAACGCTTCGACGGATTTGGAATATTCGACAAAATTCTGTGCGGACTGTTAAATTACTATGCATTCGGCTTTATGATGTCGGCTGTTGTGTTCGCCTTTTTTATTATTGCGGTGATATTGAAAATAGAAAGCCTTTATTCCGCAAAAGCAATGCCGTTTTTGCTTGCGGCATTTTCCGTTCTTTCGTTTATCGGCAGCAATGCGCTGTCGCTCATTTTTTGCGGAGCAATACCGGATAAGGCTTTCGAGAAAATGTTTACATCGGGCGAATCCGACACAGTCGGAATCGCTGTCATAATTGTATGTACTTTAACACTGCTCCTGATTACGGCTTCGCTTATAATGATTGCACTCAAAGACAGGAAATCGGGTCTTTCGGCACTGATATGCTATGCGGCAGGGGTGTGCAGTGCCGTAGTTTTGGGCTTCAGCTCAGCAATTTATGCTTCGGGACAGCGGGTTTTCTTCTTTTCGGAGATGCTTACGCTTGTTTCGGCGGCAATTCTTTTTGTAACATCAACGGACAGCAAGGGCAAAAGAATCACGGAAAGCGCAGTAAAAGTTATATCGACCGTCATGCTTTTGCTGAACTGCCTGAGCTGGTTTTTCATGGAAATACCGATGATGGGATAAATCGGCACTTTAAAGCGACAAAATTATGATATTTGTTGGTTATTTTGTATATTTATACCCGCGTTTGAATAAAACCACTTTGTCAAAAATGACATTACGATTTGTAATGTGTAAAATGTACAAAAGGCAGCTCGCTTTTTTAGCTAAATTCATTAAAAAACCGACGGATTTTTAGAATTTACCTGTTGACAACTCAATATTATGAGTGTATCATTATTCACATCATAGATGATGTTACCGAGTTACACAAGCAGCTCGGAAATTAAAAGGAGGTCATTTTATGAAAAAGTCAGTAAAAAAGGTTCTTGCGGCAGTCCTCGCGCTTACTTTTGTGGCTCTCTGCTTCTCCGCTTGCGGCAGCACAAAAAGCTCAGGCAGTAACTATACCGCAAACAACACAGAGTATTTCATTGGTACAACAGGTCCTCTTACGGGTGATGCTGCTTCCTACGGTAACTCTGTAAAGAACGGTGCTTCTCTTGCAATTGAGGAAATCAATGCAGCCGGCGGACTTAACGGTGTTAAGTTCAAGTTCGACATGAAGGACGACAAGGCAACTGCTCAGGACGCAACCACCGGTTACAACTCGCTCCTTGAAGCAGGTATGCAGATTTCTCTCGGTTCCGTTACAACGGACTCCTGCGACGCTTTCGGCGCAAGTGCTGTTGAGGACAACCTCTTCTTCATCACTCCGTCAGCTTCCGCGGCTAAGGTTATCGAGGGCAGAGACAACGGCTTCCGTGTTTGCTTCGGCGATCCGGATCAGGGTACTCTCGGCGCAGACGACCTTATCAAAAACTACAAGAACATCGGCGTTATCTACAACACCAGCGACACTTACTCAACAGGTATCTATGAAGCCTTCAAGGCTGAGATGGATGCTAAGGGTGTAAGCTTCAAGTCCGCTACATTTGACGCTGAGAACAATAAGGACTTCTCAACTCAGATTGAGCAGCTCAAGGATTGCGACGTTATCTTCCTCCCGATGTACTATCAGGAAGGCTCACTTATCTGCAAGGCAGCAACCGCTAAGGGCTGCAAGGCTGACCTTGTCGGCTCTGACGGATTTGACGGTATCGCAGCTCTTATCGACTCCAAGACCGTTACAAATAAGGTTAAGTACATCACTCCGTTTGATGCGGACAGCACGGACGCAACGGTAAGCAAGTTTGTTACCGCCTACAAGGCAAAGTACGGCGAGACTCCCGACCAGTTCGCTGCTGACGGATACGACGCTGTTTACGCTATCTATAACGCAATGAAGGCAGCAGGCGTTGACGATGTAACAATCAGCCCGAGCGACCTTTGCGAAAAGGTTAAGGCTGCTATCACAGCTGATGATTTCTCACTCACAGGCGCAACGGGTACAATGACTTGGGATGAAACCGGCGCATGCAACAAGGCACTTCAGTTTAAGGATGTTCTTTAATCCTCGGATACGGAATTTTATAACTCAATCTTTACGGGTGTCAATCGACGCCCGTAAAGGTGTATTTTAAACCGCTGCTCAGTCTGCGTCTGAAAACCAATTTAATACGGTTTGCAGGTGTCGGTTGATGAGCGGTTTAAGCTTTTTCAGAAATAAACGAAAAGGAGTAGATTAAATGTTGTCTACAATATTGGACGGACTCAGCCTTGGAGCTATTTACGCTCTCATCGCTTTGGGTTACACGATGGTCTACGGTATCGCAAAGATGTTGAACTTTGCTCACGGAGATATCATTATGGTAGGTGCTTACGCCATTCTTGTCACACTTAATGCGACCGGTCATCCGATTCTCGGCGTTATTGCTGCGGTTGTTATCTGCACGGTCGTCGGTATCGTTGTTGAAAAAGTTGCATACAAGCCTCTGCGAGGTGCGTCGCCCCTTGCCGTTCTTATCACGGCTATCGGTGTCAGCTACCTTCTCCAGAGTATTGCGCAGCTTATCTTCGGCTCAAAGAGCAGAGCTATCACGCTCACCGAAACACACATGGTCAGCATCGGCTCGGCAGAGCTTAACCTTAATACGATACTTACCCTCGTTGTCGGAGCCGTTATCATGGTCGCTCTTACCCTTTTCGTAAACTATACAAGAACGGGTCGTGCCATGCAGGCTGTTTCCGAGGACAGGGGAGCGGCACAGCTTATGGGCGTAAACGTAAATAAAATTATTATGATTACATTTGCTATCGGTTCCGCTCTGGCGGCGTGCGCGGGCGTTTTCTACCTTATGCAGATTCCGTCCATAAGCCCGACCCTCGGCTCAATGCCCGGCATCAAGGCTTTCGCTGCGGCGGTTATCGGCGGTATCGGTTCAATCCCCGGCGCAATGCTCGGCGGCGTTATTCTCGGTGTTGTCGAGAAGCTTGCCTTGAGTGTTCCTGCTCTTGCTCCTTACGCAACGGCTATTGAATTTGCGCTGCTGATAGTTATTCTCCTTGTAAGACCGATCGGAATCCTCGGCAAGAAGAGAAGGGAGAAGGTATAAGCTATGAATTATCTTAAAAATATCAAAAAAGGAATAAGAATAAAAGATACATTCAATTATCTTATCATAATTGTGATGCTCGTTGTTCCTCTTCTTATCAGCACTTTCGGAAATCTTCCCCGTTCAAGCTCAGGCTTGCTTGCACAGATGGCGTACAGCATTTTGCTTGCCGTTTCACTCAACCTTGTTGTCGGCTTCCTCGGCGAGCTTTCGCTCGGTCATGCAGGCTTTATGTGCGTCGGCGCATATATCGGCTGCTACATTGCTAAGGAGCTTTACGGTGTAATGGATTCGAAGCTTCTTGTGCTCATCATCTCGATGCTTATCGGAGGACTTGTTGCTGCTGTGTTCGGACTCATTATCGGACTTCCGGCTCTTCGACTCAAGGGTGACTACCTTGCAATCGTTACACTGGCATTCGGTGAGATTGTCAGAACGATTTTCAAGAATCTCCCGACATTCGGTGCGGCTCTCGGTCTTTCGACAAAGAAGTACGGCAATGACCTCTACATTGTAGCCCTCGTTACCGTTCTTATCTCGCTTTTCCTCATTCAGAACGTTATCAGAAGCAAGCACGGTCGCGCAATTACGGCTATCCGTGATAACGAGATCGCCGCAAAGGCGATGGGCGTCAACATCACCTATTACAAGCTGTTTGTTTTTGTTTTTGCCGCATTCTTTGCAGGTATGGCAGGCGTTATTTACGGCTCGTATGTTACTCCGGTCGTTTACTCCTTCTTCTCATTCAACTATTCCATTGAGATTCTTGTTATGGTCGTTCTCGGCGGTATGGGTAACATCACCGGCTCGATTATTTCGGCGGTATTCATCACTTACCTCAACTTCCAGCTTCAGACTCAGCTTTCGGGTGATCTGGCGGCTCTCAAGTATCTTGTTTATGCAATCATTCTCATTGTTGTTGTTATCTTCAACAATGCTCCTGCACTTAAAAGCGTCAGAGAGAGGTTCTCCATTGCAAACAAGCTCCGCGAAAAGCTCATAAAAAATCCTTCAAAGCAGTACGGCGACACAAACAGGTGGGATGTTGTTACAACGAAGATTCGTATGGACGAGGTTCTTACAACGGACGTAAAACAGAACGATCCGTTCAAACCCGACAAACCCGAGAAAGGGGGTAAATAAGTATGGCTGACTATGTTCTTGAAACAAAAAATCTCGGCATTTCATTCGGCGGACTCAAGGCGGTTCAGGATGTTAATTTGCAGATAAAAAAGGGTCAGATCTACGGACTTATCGGTCCCAACGGCGCAGGCAAAACCACGGTTTTCAATCTTCTGACCGGAGTTTACAAGCCCACAACCGGCACTTTTTACCTTGACGGCGAGGAATTGAACGGAAAAACTCAGGAAAAGATAAACCACAAGGGTATCGCAAGAACCTTTCAGAATATCCGCCTTTTCAACAATATGAGCGTTATCAGAAATGTTCTTGTCGGACTTCACAATCAGCCCGAGTTTAAATGCAACCCCTTTATCAGTATGGTAAAGCTTCCGAAGCATTACGACACAGAGGTCAGAATGAGAGATAAGGCAAAGGAAATTCTCAAGATTTTTGACCTTTACGAGGAGAGAAATAACCTTGCCTGCAACCTTCCCTACGGCAAGCAGAGGAAGCTTGAAATTGCCCGTGCTCTTGCGACAAATCCGAAGCTTCTGCTTCTCGACGAGCCGGCGGCAGGTATGAATCCCCACGAAACTCAGGAGCTTATGGACACGGTGAGATATCTCCGTGACAATTTCGGCATTACAATTCTTCTCATCGAGCATGACCTTAAATTCGTCTCGGGTCTCTGTGATGAGATTACGGTTCTCAACTTCGGTACGGTTCTTTGCCAGGGCAAGGTAGACGACGCCCTCAATGATCCCGAGGTTGTCAAGGCATATATCGGAGGTTGATGTTATGGCAATGTTGGAAGTTAAAGACCTTTCTGTCTACTACGGAGTTATACAGGCGATCAAGGGTATCAGCTTTGAGGTAAATCAGGGTGAGATCGTGACACTTATCGGTGCAAACGGCGCAGGCAAGACAACGACTATGCAATCAATAATGGGTCTTATTCCGATCCGTGAGGGTCATGTGACCTATGAGGGCAAGGATATCACAAAAACGCCCTGTCACAGGATTGTTGAAATGGGTATGACGCAGTGCCCGGAGGGACGCAGAATTTTCCAGGAGCTTTCGGTTTACGATAACCTGCTTATGGGTGCGTTCGCACTCAAGGACAAGAAAAACCTCAAGGAGGATATCAAGAAGATATACACCCGTTTTCCCCGACTTGAGGAGCGTAAGAATCAGATAGCCGGTACGCTATCCGGCGGCGAGCAGCAGATGCTCGCAATGGGTCGTGCTCTTATGAGCCACCCGAAGCTTCTAATGATGGATGAGCCTTCGATGGGACTTTCTCCGCTGCTTGTCGATCAGGTCTTTGAAATAATCAAGGATATCAACAAGGACGGAACAACGATTCTGCTTGTTGAGCAGAACGCAGGTAAGAGCCTTGCAATATCCGACAGAGCCTATGTTCTCGAAACCGGAAAGATAGTTCTTTCGGGTACAGGCAAGGAGCTTATGGAGAGCGACGAGGTTAAAAAAGCATACCTCGGCGGATGAGAATATACGGGCTGTCGCGTCCGGCGCAGACCGAATTGTAAAAGAAAAGCTATAATCCACAAACGGCAACAAGTATGCACCTTATGTGGATTGTAGCTTTGTCTTTTATCTTTTAAGGCAATACTGCGTAATTCGCGTACACAAATTGTGCGGTATTGCCTTAAAAAATATTGAACTTTTGTCGTAAATTACTGTCAAAACATTGACAAATAAGGGATTATATACTAAAATAAAGTTTGTTAAAAAATTGAACAAGTCGGAGGTTTCAGTGCTATGGGATACACAATAGCTCAGAAAATCATCAAAAATCATCTGCTTTCCGGCGATATGACGGTGGGCAGCGAAATCGGTCTGAGAATCGACCAAACCCTGACTCAGGACGCAACCGGCACAATGGCTTACCTTGAGTTTGAGGCTATGGGAATTGACCGTGTCAGGACGGAGCTTTCCGTCGCATATATCGACCACAACACATTGCAGACAGGCTTTGAAAATGCCGACGATCACCGTTTTATTCAGTCGGTCGCCAAGAAAAGGGGACTTCGCTTCTCCCGTCCCGGCAACGGCATTTGCCATCAGGTTCACCTTGAGCGTTTCGGAGTTCCCGGAAAAACACTCATCGGTTCGGACAGCCATACGCCGACAGGCGGCGGAATCGGTATGCTTGCAATGGGTGCGGGCGGACTTGATGTTGCCGTGGCAATGGGCGGCGGCGCATATTATATCACAATGCCGAAAATGGTTCGTGTCAACCTCACGGGCAAGCTTCAGCCGTGGGTTGCCGCAAAGGATATTATCCTCAAGGTTTTGCAGATAATGACCGTTAAGGGTGGCGTAGGCAAAATCGTTGAGTACGGCGGAGAGGGAGTTAAGACTCTTTCCGTTCCCGAGAGAGCAACTATCACAAATATGGGCGCAGAGCTTGGCGCAACGACCTCTGTTTTCCCCTCGGACGATATCACCAAAGCCTTCCTCAAGGCACAAGGTCGTGAAAAGGATTGGGTTGAGCTTAGCGCAGACGACGACGCAGTCTACGACGAGGTTATTGACATTGACCTCAACGAGCTTGTTCCGCTTGCAGCTATGCCGCATATGCCGGATAATGTAAAAAGCTGTCAGGAGATCGGCAAGCTTCATATCGATCAGGTATGCATCGGCTCATGCACAAACTCATCACTCATGGATATGCTCAAGGTTGCCGCAATTCTCAAGGGCAAGACTGTTTGCCCGTCGGTCAGCCTTTCGATCGCACCCGGCTCAAAGCAGGTTCTTAATATGCTTGCACTGTGTGGTGCACTCTCCGATATGATTGACGCAGGCGCAAGAATTCTTGAATCGGCTTGCGGTCCGTGCATAGGTATGGGTCAGTCGCCCAACTCAAAGGGCGTATCGCTGCGTACATTTAACCGTAACTTTGAGGGTCGCTCAGGCACAGCCGACGCAGGCATTTACCTTGTCAGCCCCGAGGTTGCAGCCGCTTCCGCTCTCACAGGTGTTCTTACCGATCCCCGTGAGCTTGGCGAAATGCCCGCAATCGAGATGCCCGACGAGTTCATCATCAATGACAATATGATCGCAATGCCCGCAAGCGTTGATGACGCAGACTCCGTAGAGGTCATGTACGGTCCGAACATTAAGCCGTTCCCCAAGACCGAGGCTATGCCCGAGGATATTACGGCTAAGGCTGTCCTCAAGGTCGGCGATAATATCACAACAGACCACATCATGCCGGCAGGCGCAAAGATTTTGCCCTACCGTTCAAATATTCCTTATCTTTCAAACTTCTGCTTCAAGCAGTGCGACGAAAAGTTCGCAGAGCATTGTAAGGCTGCAGGCAAGGGTATCATCATCGGCGGCGCAAACTACGGTCAAGGCTCGTCCCGTGAGCACGCAGCTCTTGTTCCGCTCTATCTCGGAATTAAGGCTGTTATCACAAAGTCGTTTGCCCGTATCCACTGCGCAAACCTTGTCAACGCAGGTATCATTCCGTTCACCTTTGCAGACGAAGCCGATTATGACAAAATCAGCGTAAATGATGAGCTTTGTCTTGAGGGAATCCGTGACAGCATTGCAAACGGCAGTGATGTAACGCTCAAGAACCTTACGACAGGGGAGAGCTACAAGCTTGATTATCAGCTTTCCGAGCGTCAGAGAGACATCCTCCTCGCCGGCGGCTTGCTGGACTATACAAGAGAGTCGCAGAAGTAATCGAAGCTTACGGGCTAACGCTTGATATATCATAAAAGGAGCGTGACTATGTTTAGAACAATAAGCGTATTTTTTACCACTTTGTTATACCTCGTGACATCGACTCTCGGAATTACTGCGAAAATGGTCTTTGTCAACCTTACTCCCGGAATATATAATTATTGTCCGTCGGTAATCGAGGAAGACGGAACAAGGCATATGTATTACTGTACAAACAAAGATAAGTTTGACGTTACGGATCATATCGGCTACCGTAAAGGAACGAAAAACATATTCGGAAATTACAAGTACGGAAAAGAAACTATTATTCTTGCTCCGAGCGAGGAAGGCGCATGGGATTCAAGACATGTTTGCGACCCTGCCGTAGTCAAGGGCGAGTTTAATTACAACGGAAAGACCTACGGATATCTTATGGCATATCTCGGCTGTATATCCAATGACTGTACCGAGAACAAGGTCGGTCTTGCTGTTGCCGAAAAACCCGAGGGACCGTTTATCAGAGTCGGTGATAAACCGTTTATTGATTATGTAAGAAAAACAGATAAGTTTGAATGGGGAGTCGGACAGCCCTCACTTTTAAGCAAGGATAAAAAATCGACTGTTCTTCTTTCTTACTCCAAGGGTACGGCGGAGCAATCATATACCATGATTGAGGAATGGGATTTCAGCGATCTTTCCAATCCGAAATGCGCTTTCAGTAAGAAGCTGTCGGATAAAAATATTTATCAAAACGACGGAAGTCCGGACTGTATACTTAATGCCGATCTCTCGTATGATGAGGAAGAAAAAACATACTATATTTTGTCTGAGGGACATCCTTATCCTTCGGATGATCCCGATTTTATTTCAAGCTATACCAGAGTGACCGCAATTAAAGAATCCGATGGATTTGACGATGCCGTTCACACCGAGGTCTTTAAATTCGGAACTGAGGAAACAGGCTACAAACGAAATCATAATGCTTGCATTGTCAAGGATGAATACGGCAGAATCGATTCCGACAGCATAACAGTTTATTGCACAAATTCAAGAACAAAGGAAAATACTCTGTGGTCATACAGAATATTTGAATACACCTATAATAAGTCACAGCAATCAGGTTCGAGCGGTTTCGTCATTCCGTGCTGATGACAAAAAAGCAAAATATATTGTAAAGGAGCAAAAATAATGACAGATACACAAATCAAAAATGCAGTTGAAAAGTTTGAGGCTCTCATTCGTGAGCAGAGCGACCGTTCCGACAAAATTAAGGCTCAGGGCGATTTCGTTGACTATGAAAAGCTTGACAAAATCGTGATCGGCGTTTGCGGCGGCGACGGCATCGGTCCCATCATCACCAAGGAGAGCGCAAGAGTGCTTGAATATATGCTTGCCGACAAGGTAAAGGCAGGCAAGGTTGAGTTCAAGGTTATCGACGGACTCACGATCGAAAACCGTGTTGCCGCCAATAAGGCTATTCCCGACGATGTTCTCGAAGAACTCAAGGCTTGCCACGTTATCCTCAAGGGACCGACAACAACTCCGCAGCAGGGTGGTCCGTGGCCGAACATCGAGAGCGCAAATGTTGCAATGAGAAAGGCTCTCGACCTTTTTGCAAATCTCCGTCCCGTTAAGGTTCCGGAGGAGGGCATCGACTGGACATTCTTCCGTGAGAACACCGAGGGCGCATATGCGGTCGGCTCAAAGGGCGTCAATGTGACCGATGACCTCGCCGTTGACTTCGTTGTTACAACAACGGAGGGCTGCGAGAGAATCGCAAAGCTTGCTTACGACTATGCAAGAAGAAATCACAAGGACAGAGTTTCCATCATCACAAAGGCCAACATCATCAAGACCACAGACGGTAAGTTCCTCAACCTTTGCAAGAATATCGGCAAGGATTATCCGGAAATCACCACTGACGAGTGGTATATTGACATCACAACCGCAAAGCTCATCGACCCGAAGCGTCGCAAGGACTTCAAGGTGTTCGTTCTTCCGAACCTTTACGGTGACATCATCACCGACGAAGCCGCAGAGTTCCAAGGCGGCGTAGGCACGGCAGGCAGCGCAAACATCGGCAAGAAGTATGCGATGTTTGAGGCTATCCACGGCTCAGCTCCGAGAATGATGGAGGAGGGCAGAGGTCAGTACGCCGACCCGTGCTCAATGCTCAGGGCTTCCGTTATGCTCCTTTCCCACATCGGCGAGCAGGAGAAAGCGGATTTGCTTGAAAGAGCTCTTGATATCTGTATGTTTACGGAAAAGAAGCTCACTATTACAGGCCGTGACACGGGCTGCACCTGCTCTGAGTTCGGCAATTATGTAATGGAAACAGTAAAAAAACTCAGCGAATAAAAGTGAGGGAAAATTATGGCTAAGGAAAAGAAATCCGTTTCTATGTCCGTCATAAAGCGCTTACCTCGTTATTACCGATTCCTCGGTGAATTAAAGAAAAACAACATCACGAGAATTTCCTCCAAGGAGTTGTCCCAGCGTATGGGATTCACCGCGTCCCAGATAAGACAGGATCTTAACTGCTTCGGCGGATTCGGTCAGCAGGGCTACGGCTACAATGTTGATCAGCTTCAAAAGGAAATAGGAGCGATTCTCGGCATAAACAACGGATTTAAAACAATATTGATTGGCTGCGGAAATCTCGGCAGAGCGATTGCTTCGCACATGACCTTTGAGGAAAGAGGCTTTAAGCTTGTAGGACTTTTTGACAGCAATGCAGACAAAATGCAGGATCTTAAAATCAAAGGACTTTCGGTTTCTCCCGTTGAGGAGCTTGAGGTTTATTGCAAAGAGGTTGAACCTAAGGTTGCCGTGCTTTGTATTCCGAGCGAGGCAACCCCTGCGGTTGTTGATAAGCTTGTAGCTCTCGGAATAAAGAACTTTTGGAATTTCAGTCACTATGACATTGCGTCAAACTATTCCGGCGTAACGGTCGAGAATGTTCACCTGAACGACAGCCTGATGACGCTCAGCTATCAGATAATGAACCGGGAGGAGAACGCCGAATGAAGGTTCTGAGCTTCAATGTTCTTTGCTACGGCTGCGAGGGTCATTCATGGCTGGACAGAGACGCCGATGTAATAGCAACAGTCAGAAATTATATGCCCGATGTTTTCGGAATCCAGGAAGCGCATATCGGCTGGATGGGCGTTTTTCGGGAGAGCATGGATGAGTATGATTTTGTCGGAGTCGGCAGAGACGACGGCATGGAAGAGGGCGAATTTTCACCTGTTTTTTACAGGAAGGATAGATTCACCCTTATAGATAAGGGTTGGTTTTGGATAAGCGAAACCCCCGATGTTCCGTCGAGATCGTGGAATACCGCCTGCACAAGAATTGCAACATGGGCAAAGCTCACCGACAAGGAGAGCGGAAAAGAGTTTGTCGCGATGAATACCCATCTCGATCATATCAGCGCAGAGGCAAGGAAAAACGGCGTAAGACTCATCAATGAGTTCGCCGCAACGCTTGATTGTCCCGTTGTCATAACCGGAGATTTCAATATCTCCGAGGGCACGGATTGCTATGTTGATATGGTCGACGGCGGAATTTTCAGGGACAGCAAGTTCGCTGCCGAGGAAACGGAAAGCTATCCGACCTTCCACCCGTATTTTCATCACGATGAGCCCGAGGATATAATTGACTTTATATTCATCAGCGACGGCTTCATAGCTGAAAAGTATCAGGTTATCAAGGACAAGCCAAACGGAGCTTTTCCGTCGGATCATTGTCCGATAATGTCGGAGATTGACTTTGTTTAAGAAGCTGTTTCACCTAAGCTACTTTGCTCAGACTGAAGAATAAAAAAACAATAAAAGCTATAATGCACATCTCGGCAGACTTCAAAATACCGACTGTGAATTATAGCTTTTACTTTATACCCTTATAGCTTGCTCAAACTGATTTTGCCAAAAGGCAGCCTTGAAATCATATCAAAGCTGCCTGCATTTTATTATATTTCTTTGTTTGAAACGACGAAGGTGTATCTCTCCTGCTTGGTAGCTCCGCCGTGTTCATCGAGATAGCCGCCGTGGTCGGTTGTGATAAGTATCAGCCAATCCTCGGCTTCGTATGTTTCTCTGCCTTTAATTTTTTCGAGAATGTCGTAAGCGTATTCGTCGTTGTTCCTGAAAGCGTCGATGTAGCCGAAATTTTCGGGAGTGAAATTGGTCTGATGACCGACATGGTCACATTCCTCAAAGATGCAGAACAGGAAATCGGAGCAATCGGCGGAAGAAATATCACTTGCAACATTTTTGTATGTTCCGTCGTCATCTGATGCGTCAACATACGATGCGTTTAAGCCGTTCGCCTCTGCGTATTGCTTTTCGGGATAGTAGGTGCAGGTTTCGTCATTAAAATGTCCGTTCCACGAAACACAGAATTTTGTCGAATCAACGGTGTTGTCCTCTAAAAGCGTAAGGAAAAGCGACTTTTTATCCAAGGTTTTCGGAACGTAATTTGTATAAATACCGTGGCTGTCCGCCCAGCATCCGGTCAGAATTGAGCACCAGCCGGGAGCGGTTGACGTCTTCTGAGTGTTTTCCGCCGGCCACTGAACACCGCCGCAATACATCAGCTTTGCGTGACCGTTTGACGACATAATTTCTTTGATCGCGCTCTTTTCATGCTCTTTATATTGGGTCAACATATCGGCTCTCGTTCCGTCAAAGCCGATTACGATACATTTCTTTTCGGTTTTGCCGTCTGCCAAGGGCGACTTGAAATGCTTGCGGACAATGTTGTAAATTTCCGTCTGCGGAAGTGCGGATTCAAAATCATTTTCATATATATTGACGGACTTCACCGACTCGTTGTATTTTTCCTCGGTATCCTTGATTTTCAAGGGCTCGCTGCTGATTGCCGAGCACACAAGCATAACAGCCGCGACGACAAACGCCGTTATTCTTGAAGTTAAATTTTTTCCGCTGCTACCGAACAAAAAAGCGCAAAGCGAAATTATCGCATAAGCCGCAAACATAGCTATGAACGAAATTGCAGTGGCTTTTCCTCCGTTGGAGATTATTTCGCCGAGAGGGAGAGCGAGTCCCCAGATAAAAGCGTTCGGCAATAAAAATCCCGCGACACCTGTCAGAATTTTACAGAGGAGCTTTCTGTTTGCCGCGATGCAGACTGCCGCAGCCGCCGACGAAGCCGAAAGCGCAATGTCGGAAAGCACCATATAAAGGATATCGTTCCACTTGTATCTTGCGTCCCGGTAAACGAGCGAAAACACAATAAATGCCGCAAACGAAATCAGCATGATTGTGTATTGCTTACTTCTTTTTTTCTTCACTGTTATTCCCTCCGCTTTTAAATAATTTTATGGTAACATACCTTAACCGTGAGCAGTTACCGATTTAATCGGCGGCTGCTCGGTAATTACATATAAATGTTTTGATTATTTTATTTTTGCTCTTTTTCTTTTTCCGGATGACGGGACGAAGAGCATAAGGAAGGGGAAAATTTCAAGGCGTCCGAGCAGCATATCCAAAATAAATACAATTTTGGAATACCACGAATACACGGAAAAATTGCCTGTCGGTCCGACCTTGCCGAGACCCGGTCCGATATTGTTCAGAGTTGCGATAACGCCGGAAATATTGGAAACCATATCGAGCTTATCGGTCGAAACAATGAGGAGCGAGACGATAAAGACGACGACATAGACAAAGAAAAACACGTTCGTTCCCGTAACAACGTCGTCGCTGACACGCTTGCCGTCCATCGTGATAACGTTGACGCTTCTCGGATGAGCCAGTCGCTTTAATTCACGCCTTGCGGATTTGGCAAGTATCATTACTCTCGAAACCTTAAAGCCACCGCCGGTGCTGCCCGCGCAGGCTCCGATACACATAACGATAAGCAGTATTGTCCTGCTCAATTCAGGCCACTTGTCAAAGTCCGTTGTGGAATATCCCGTGGTGGTCATAACCGAGCTGACCTGAAACGCTGCCTGATGCAGAGCCTCAAAAAACGAGCCGAAATAATTTCTTATGTTTATTGCAATCAGAATTATTGAAGTGAACATAATGCCGAGATATGCATGTACCTCTGTGGTTTTGAATGCCGATTTGAGCTTGCCGCACATGAGAAAAAAGTAAAAGTTGAAGTTAATGCCAAACAGAGCCATAAATATTCCGATGATTATCTGTGTGTAAAGGCTGTAATCCGCAATGCTTGAATTAACAATGCCGAAGCCGCCGGTGCCGGCTGTGCCGAAGCTGAGCGTTGAGCTTTCAAAGAAAGAAAGACCGCCGCATCTTAAAAGGAGAATTTGCACTATTGTCATAATAACGTAAATTCCGTAAAGGATTCGAGCCGAGCTTTTGGATTTCGGAACAAGCTTTTCAACGTCGGGACCGGGACTTTCGGCTTTCATAAGCTGGAGATTTCCTCCGCCGTTTGCGAGGGGAAGAACTGCCATAATAAACGCCAGGGCACCCATACCGCCGACCCAATGCGTAAAGCTGCGCCAGAAAATCATACTCTTGCTGAGTGCTTCAACATCGGTCAGGATGCTTGCACCCGTCGTGGTGAAGCCCGAGACGACTTCAAAAACGGCATCGAGGTAGCTCGGAATTTCGCCGCTGATGAAAAAGGGGAGAGCACCGAACAAGCTGATAAGTATCCAGCCGAGCGAAACAATCGCAAAGCCCTCCATCGAATAAATCGTTTTGTTGTGCGGCTTAAAGCGTGTTATTACAAAGCCCGGAATGACCGTTGCGGCAATCGTTATGAGAAACGAGGTTATGCTTTCCTTGTAGTACAGTGCCACAAGGGTCGGGAGGAGAAGCAGCACGCCCTCGGTCATCAGAAGAATACCTAAAATATAGGCTATCATTTTTTTGTTCATAGTATTATACCTTTTTAATATCGTCGAGGTCGGAAAGTCCCTGAATTGTTGTAACAACGACGACGGAATCTCCGACTTGAAGCGTATCCTTTCCTCGAGGAATAAATACATTTCCCTTGCGATTGATAGAACCTATGATGACATTGCTTCTGAGCTGAAGCTCCTCAAGCGAGGTGTTGATGATTTCACTCTCTTCACTGACATGAAATTCAAGTGCCTCAACCTTATTGTCAATGATTTTATAAAGCGTTTCAACGTTACTGCCGATGTTATTCTTCTTGGCTCTGACGTGTTGAAGTATCTGGCTTGCCGTAATATATTTGGGATAGATAACGCTGCCGATGTCAAGCGAGTGTATAACCTCGTTGAAAGCGGTGCGGTTGATTTTTGCTATGGTTTTGATGTTCGGAACAACATTCTTGGCAAACAGAGAAAGAATCAGGTTCTCCTCGTCAAAGCCGGTGAGGCAGCAAATTGCGCTCATGTCGGCAAGTCCCTCCTCTGTCAGAAGGGAACGGTTCGTGCCGTCGCCGCAGATAATATTTGCTTTCGGCAAAAGATAGCTGAGATTTTCCGCCGTTTTAGGATTGCTCTCAATGATGGTTGTATCCATATTCAAACGGCACATCTCCGTGGCAAGGTAATGACCGATTCGTCCGCCGCCGATTATCATTGTTTTTTTGACCGAGTTTACGGGCAGACCGATTTCCCTGAAAAATACGGGAGTTTCGGCAGGAGCCACAAGCACGGCGACAACGTCGTTTTCTTCGATAACCGAATCACCGAACGGGATAAAGATTTTGCTGCCGCGCTCA
Organism: Eggerthellaceae bacterium; assembly: GCA_963616775.1. GTDB lineage: Bacteria > Bacillota > Clostridia > Oscillospirales > Acutalibacteraceae > CAG-488. The sequence goes on from CAVELL010000012.1 coordinate 92,703, forward strand.
ACGGCGCAGGCAAGTGCGCGAGCCTTGAGTCCCGAAAAGGAGTCCTTAATCGCTTTTCCGCAGAGGCTGCAGTTTTTGGTCGCAGTGAAGCTGACTATATTTATTTTGCCCTTGGCAAAGGTATCAATATTTCTGGCAGACGGATATTTGAGAATACGCAGTATTTCTTCCGCCGCTTCACGTTCCGGGTTTATTGCCATCGAAAGACCGAGACTGTCCTTTATCAGGCTGATATCCTCGTTGTATTCGGGATTTCTGACTCTGGCAATCGTGCCGTTGGTGCCGAGCTTTGTTGCAAGCAAGCAGCAAAGCAGATTTATCTCGTCACTTCCCGTAAGGGCAATGACAAGATCACTGTCCTCAACACCTGCCTCCAAAAGAACGCTTCGGGAGGCACCGTTGCCGCCGACTGCGATAACATCAAGATCGCTGAGCGCGGAATTGAGTACCTTTTCGTTGGTATCGACAACGGTAACATCATGTTTTTCGTTGGAAAGCTGATCTGCGACTGTGTAGCCGACCTTGCCGATTCCGACAACAATAATTTTCACAAAATTGCCGCCTTTCAAAAATGATATATTGTAATGAGATTTTTATGCAGAAGAATCTGCAGTTGATGGTGCGGATAACAGGACTTGAACCTGCACATCAGAAGATATTGGATCCTAAATCCAACGCGTCTGCCAATTCCGCCATATCCGCGAATGCCGGTGCTATTATAGCACTTCTGCGGTAAAAGTCAATACACAAAAACATACGGAAAGGGACTGTGCCGAAAAGGTGCCGAAAACATACGAAAAAGGTAAATTTTTGTTTACATTTCAAAGCTCGTGTGATATAATCAAAAAGTAATGCAAATAGAAGGGGTATTTATATGAAGATTTCAGAAATTGTAGTTTTTGTCATCTATCTCTTGTTTATGCTCGGAATAGGTTTCTATTTCTTCTTCAAGAGTAAGGATGGCTCCGAAAAGATGTATTTCCTCGGCGGACGCCAGATGGGTGCATGGGTAACGGCTCTTTCAGCGGGCGCATCGGACATGAGCGCATGGGTTCTTATGGGTCTTCCGACCTCCATTTATGCTCTCGGTCTCGGACAGGTTTGGATTCCCGTCGGTCTTGCGATAGGATACACAATAAGCTGGATTTTAGAGGCACCGCGACTTCGTCGGTTCTCTATCGTCGCAAACGATTCAATCACGATTCCACAGTATCTTACAAACAGATTCCTCTCAAAATCAAAGTCCCTGCAGGTTATCTGTGCCATCGTTTTCCTTGTTGCTTACACGATTTATGCAGCGTCAAGTGTCAAGGCTTGCGGAACTCTTTTCCACACGGTTATCGGAATTAAGGAAAGCACGGCAATGTACATAGCAGCGGTTATTATTGTCGGATATACCTTCCTCGGCGGATTCAATGCTGTTTGCTGGACGGACTTCTTCCAGGGTATGCTCATTCTTGCGGCTATGCTTATCGCTCCGATTGCCGCTGCGTCTGCGCTTACTCTTTCCGACACGGCTGTTGTCGCTCAGCAGACACCGGGCTTCTGGAACGCTTTCGGCAACTGGAAGGACGTTATTTCGGGTCTCGGTTGGGGTCTCGGTTACTTCGGTATGCCTCATATCATAATCAGATTTATGTCCCTTAAATCTCAGAAAGAGCTCAAAAAGTCGGCTAAGATCGGTATTTCATGGACGATTCTCGTCGTTATCTTTGCAGCTCTTATCGGCATTGTCGGCCGTCTGGCATTTGGCTTAAATGATAGAATCAATGAGGGCTCGCTCGTGTTTATTGAGATGGTTCGCAAGATTTTCCCCGGTGTTATTTCAGGTATCCTCCTTTCGGCGGTTCTTGCCGCTTCAATGAGCACGGCGGACAGCCAGCTTCTTGCGGCTGCGTCAGCTTTCTCAAGCGATGTTTATCAGCCGGTTATAAGGAAGAACAAGGCAGGCGACAAGGAAATGCTCTGGTCGGGTAGAATCGTTGTTCTGGCGATTGCAATTTTCGCTTTGGTGATTGCTTCAAATCCCGATTCCGGTTCGATTATGTCGCTCGTTTCCAATGCATGGGGAGTGTTCGGCGCGGCATTCGGTCCCGCAATTATGCTCAGTCTGTTCTGGAGACGTTTCAATTTCTTGGGTGCGGTTGCCGGTATTGTTGTCGGTGCCGTCGTTGATATCTGCTGGCTTGTATTCCTTTCGGATCTCGGAATTTACGAGATTATTCCCGGATTCGTCGCAAGTATGGCGGTTGCTGTAATTGTCACGCTTTGCACAAAGAAACCCGACAAAACCGTTGAGAAAATCTTTGATGATGCGGTTGCCTATACCGAATAAAACGGTGTAGGTGAAGTCAATTTGACGCGAAAGCAGCCAAAAGTAAAAATGTAATTTTCATTAAGGCAATACCGCACACCTCAATTGTGCGGTATTGCCTAAAGCAAAAGCTATAATTCACAGCCGGCATTTATTGCTGCCAAAATGTGAATTATAGCTTTATTGTTGTCTTGTTCTTTGGTCTGCGCTAAAGGTGACAGACCGTTACCTTTACTATGTATTTATTTAATTATTTCGCCCATAAGACCGGGGGCTGCAAAGGCTGCGTTTGATTCGTCCGTATCTATGTGCATTGCAAGCGCATACTTGGGGCTGACTCGGACGACCACGTCGCCGAAAATGAGCGAGCGACCGTTTGAGTCGATTTTTACGGAGACAATTTCCTTATCCTCGAGTCCGAATTTCTCGGCATCCTCCGGAGTTGCGTGGATATGACGCTTCGCGACGATGACGCCCTCGCTGAGTTCAACCTCGCCGGCGGGACCGACAAGCTTGCAGGCACCGCTTCCTGCGATATCGCCGGACTCACGGCAGGGTGCATTGACTCCGATTGAACGTGCGTCCGAAGCCGAAAGCTCAATCTGGGTTTCGGGACGAACGGGTCCGAGAATCGAAACGGCAGGAAAGCTGCTTTTGGGTCCGATAACCTGAACTCTTTCATTCGAAGCAAACTGACCCGGCTGGGAAAGCTCCTTCTTCTTCGTAAGCTCATAGCCTTTGCCGAAGAGAGCTTCAAGAACCTCCTGCGTAACGTGGACATGACGTGCTGATGTTTCAACTAATACCTGATTTGACATTTGAAAGACCTCACTTTAAAGTTTTCCGCAGAATATTATAATCCCTTATATTGAAAAATGCAACAGTTTTTCATCATTCTGTCCAAAAGCATACATTTTTATCATTCCGTCCAAAAGCACCGTATTTACTTGATTATTCCGCTTCTATGTGTTAAAATTTTTATAAATGTAATACGAGGTGATGTGTAAGATGGAGGATAAACGATTCAGGGAATTGGTTAAGGATATAGAAAAATTTGATTTGACCGAGACTGAGAAAGCAAAATACTCCGGTTCGTTTATAAAACTGAAATGCGGCGAGACGCACTATGAGCTCAGGGGCAACGGCGAGTGCGTTGTGCTCGTTCACGGATATGCTACGCCGTACTACATATATGATAAGATAACGGAGTTTCTTGTAAATAAGGGGTACAAGGTACTCCGATATGATCTTCTGGGCAGAGGTTTTTCGCAAAGGGTTGATAAGCATTATACTCCGAAGCTGTTTGCGACCCAGTTGAAGGAGCTGACCGACGAGCTGATTCCCGACGGCAGCTTTTATCTTATCGGAACATCTATGGGCGGTTCCGTAACAACCGCATTTGCCGCTCAATATCCCGAAAGAGTCAAAAAGCTTTTTCTCTTAGCTCCGGCAGGAATGAATTTTGACCCGCCGCTTTATATGAAGCTGGCAAAAATTCCGGGGATCGGTGAAATTATGTTTAAAATGATAGGTGCCAAAACCCTGTTCAAAAAATGCTGCTCCGAGCTAATTTACAGCAAGGATGAAACCGATTACTATCTTGAAAAATTCGCCGAGAGCATAAGATACAAGGGCTTCACGAAGGCGACTCTTTCGAGCCTGAGGTACACACTGATGGCACCGGAAGTGACCGTTCCGAACTACAAAAGGGTGGCGGAAAACGGCACGCCCGTTTGCACAATATGGGGTACGGCTGACAAGACAATGCCATATTATCAGGCGAAGCAAATGAAAGAAATACTGCCGGATATGCACCTTTACACATTCGAGGGCTCGGGTCATATCTTCCTTTATGACGAGGGCGAAAGAACCTGCGAAATAATTTATAACGAAATGAACGGAGACAAGCAATGAAAAAGGATGCACTTGATATCATTTCCTGCGCAGTCGGAGCGGCAGACCCTTACGATTCAACAAAGAAAATATTGGATGAGCTGAAGAAAAAAATCGGCGGAGAGCTTACCGTTTTCAGCATCGGTAAAGCGGCGGTGCCCATGGCGTCGGCAGCGCAGGACGTTTTCGGAGGTCAAATAAAAAAAGGACTTCTTATAACCAAATACGGTCATTGCGGAGATTTTTGTTCGGATTTTTTCGAAACGATTGAAGCAGCTCATCCCGTCAGCGACGAAAACAGCATTCTGGCTGCCGAAAAGGCTCTCGACACAGCCGAGGGCTTGAAAGAAAACGATATTCTTATCGTTTTGCTTTCCGGCGGCGGAAGTGCGCTTATGGAAAAGAGCGTTTTGCCTTCGGAGACTCAACGGGAAATAACCCGAAGGCTTCTTGCAAGGGGAGCGGAGATTGATGAAATAAATGCGATAAGGCGCAGAATATCCCTTGTTAAAGGCGGTCGGCTGGCAGCGGCGGCGTATCCGGCTAAGGTGTATACCGTTGCGCTGTCCGATGTGCTTAACAACGATAAAAGCGTTATCGCTTCGGGTATAACGGTAAGAGAGCCGCTCACGAAATCGGATTTTGAGAGAATTGCGAACAAATATTTGCCGGAATACGCCGATGAATTAAGCAGGCTTCTTTCGCACGATGTTCGGTTGAAAATCAATGACGGTGGGTTTTTCTTCGCAGGTGACATAAATTCGCTTTGCTCTGCGGCCGAAAAAAGAGCACGGGAGCTCGGCTACAGCGTCGCTGATTCGGTCCGCAGCTTAACCGGCGAGGCGAGCGATACGGCGGCAAGGCTCATTTCGGATTCGCTCAGACATTCGGGAAAAAATGCGTTTGTCTACGGCGGAGAGACCACGGTCACGCTGAAAGGCTCGGGACTGGGCGGACGTAACCAGGAGATGGCTCTTCGCGCGGCGATAGAGCTGTGCGGCAAGGAAAATATTGTGTTCGCCTCGGTCGGTTCCGACGGAACGGACGGTCCGACAGATGCGGCCGGCGGAATTGTTGACGGAAAGACATACGAAAAAATGATAAAGGCAGGGATATCTCCCGAAGCGGAGCTGGAAAACAACAATTCGTACTACGCCCTGAAAGCGGTCGACGCACTCATTGTGACGGGTCCGACCGGTACAAACGTAAACGATTTGACATTGATTCTTACAAATAATTGAAAAAGAGAAAGGTCGGCTGCCTTTCTCTTTTTCACTACTTAACCTTCAGCACGGTGTCCAGTACGGATTGCTGCCACTTCAAAATACGGTCTTTGTTGTAATTTCGCGGTGCGTTCTTAAGCTTTCGTGAAAGCTTTGAACCGTTCATTATTCCGCTCAATATTCGGAAAAAGTACGGCGGACATTTCATTCCTCTGACAAATTTGCCGAGCAGAGAACCGAGATTCGTATTCTGCCCTGCGCCCGAGAGATCCGACGCCTGTATAACGGAATTTTCAAAGAGGAAGTCAACGCCGTCACCCGAAAGATTTAAAAGCGAGTTCTTTAAGCATTCGTTCTTTGCCGTGTCGCCTCCGTAGAGAATATGAAAATCACGGTTGTAGTCCCAAAGCGATTCGGCGGACGCGCTGTTGTTTCTGATAATCGTGTCTGCAAGCAGACTGCCCGCCGAAAGGGAAAGGTCAATTCCCATTCCGTTCATAGGAGTTGTCATAAATGCGCTGTCGCCGACTGCGGCATAACCGTCTGCCGTCATTAAAGCAAGCGGACGTCTCACCGGAATGATTCCCCGATTGCCGCCGTGGATAATCTTGTCGCCCGTCCACGGGTGAGTATTCTTAAAGTTGCTGATGTGTTTGTTCAGCTCAGTCTCCTTGAGCGGATCAATTCGTCCGATTAAAATGTCAACGCTGTCGGAATTGGTACAGCACCACGAGAGACCGGGCTCACCTGCGTGACAAAGATAAACTTCAAACGGAACATTCGGCATATCGGAGTTTTCCTTTTTCTCGTAGTATGCACGGTAGGCGTAGAATACATCGCCGCGTTCGGGCATATTTTCAATTCCGAAGCTTTGCGGCAGGTTCTTCCTGACAGGAGAAAACACTCCGGCGGCGTCAATCACAAGGTCGGCGTAACGGTCGCCCGAGGATGTTTTTATTCCGACAACCTTTTCCCCCGAAATAATGGGCGACAGAACCTCGTCATTGAAAATGAGGTTTGCACCGCAGCTCTCCGCATGGCTTATAAGCATATCAATAAGCGGCTTGCGCCACATTATTTTTTGACGGTTCCCGTCCGTGTAGTTAATTACAACCTTGGTTTTATAATTAGGAGAAACAAACGCGCAATCGCCTCTGTAACGCCAAATGTTATCGGGAAGACGGTCGCCGGCAGTCGCCTTGAGCAAGAGCTCAAAGGTGAAGCGATCCTCCCAATCGTGTCCGAGCTCGCTGCGTTCGGTTTTTTCATAAACGCTTACGTTGTGTCCGTTTTGTGCCAGCCTTGCGGCAGCGACAAGTCCGCCGTGTCCCGCTCCGGCAACAATTATTTCCATACTCTGTCATCCTTTCGATAGCCTATGCGGAGAATTATAAATAAACTTTCGAAAAAAGTCAAATTATATATTTATTCTGTTTATTCTGTTGTATTTTTATTTTTATGTTATACCGTCAAAAAGCATTTTTAACTATTGATTTGAGCAGTGAAATGAAGTATAATAAAAAAGTTATAAGTATCAGTTACCTTTGACAATTTACTCAAAACAGGTGAATGTATGAAAAAAAAGACATTAAATCCGATTCCGAAAATTCCGCTTTCGCACCGGGCGACATGGTATATTTGCCGCGGACTGCTTTTCCTGTGGGGTGCGGTAATGCTTTTTGCCGGCTACACAACGGAATTTCTCGAAGCGATGTTCGCAATTATATTTACCTTTTTGTGGGATCTTTTTCAGCTTCTCGGCGGAAAAACGTTTATCACGCTTGTTCCTTACCGAATCCAGACGATGCTCAATCTGCTGATATGCTTCGGCGTTGTCGTCGGATCGACGGTTAATAAGTTCACGGCTTTTGAACATATAGACATTCCCGAACACTTCTTTTCCGGTTACATTGCCGCCGCAGGAAGCTATGAGCTGGCGGTAATCATTCAGAGCAGACAGCCGAAGGACAAAAAGCTGAGCCCTGCGCTGGCGGCTATGTTCGGTTTGGCGTTTTCCGTTATGCTTCTGACAGGCTGGGAGTTTTATGAATTCACGATGGACAGGCTCTACGGACTCAATCTGCAACGCTCCGCCTTCAACACCGAAGCCGGTCTTATCGACACGATGACCGATCTGATAATCGGTGCGGCAGGTGCGTTGACCGGAATGTTTATCACGGCTTTTTCAAAGGCGGGAATGCTTGGCAGGAGAAAGGACAGAAACAAAAAATGAGCAGAAAAACATCAAAAATAATCGCCCTTGTGCTTGCGGGACTTATGATACTGGGATCACTTACCGGTATTATAAGCGTTCTGCTTCGTTGACATAAGAAGCAAAGTTTGTTAAAATCAAGGTATACGAAAGAAAGGATAGTGACGTTATGCGTACAGGTTTTAAAAGAGTCGGCGCGGCAATTTTAGCATTGACGCTGTGCTTTCTTGTTGCCTTTGAAGCTGCGGCGGCGAGCTATCCTGACTATTTTCCGAATACTCACAGAAATACCGGTTCGCATATTGCCGATTTGATCGGCGTCGCAAAAACTCAACTCGGGTATACCGAGCTGGACAGCTCGGGCAGACCGATTTCCTCGTCAAGTGACGGCGGATACACGAAGTACGGCGACTCGTTCGGGGAGCCGAACGGCGCATGGTGCGCATATTTTATTTCGTGGTGCGCATCAAAGGCGGGAATCCCGTCGTCGATTGTTCCGCGTCTCGGCAACTGCGGTTCGCTTACCGACTGGTACAGCAGCAGATCAATTTATTATTCGCGCAGTTCGGGCTATGTTCCGAAGCCGGGCGATATGGTTTTCTTTAACTGGGACGGCGGTTCAAGCGCACAGCATATCGGCATCGTAACCGGCGTATCCGGCGGAAATCTCTATACGATTGAGGGCAACACGGGCGGAGACGAGGGATATATGTGCGACGGAAGAACCCGTGAGCTCAACGGCTCGTACATTCTGGGCTATGGTGTGCCGAAGTACAATGACGCGGCGACCTATGTCGGTTCATACTCGTTTGCGGCATCGGTTTCCGGTGCAAGTGCATCACGTTCGGATTCAACTGTTTATTCAAAGTCGAATCTTTCGGTTATAACCACGTCGGCTTCCGCAATAACCTGTACCAACGCCACACTCAACGGCTCTGTTAAAAACAATGCAGGGCACTATATCGGCACAGCAGGCTTCTATTTCGGCGAAAACAAGAACGATCTCAACCGATATTCTGTTGCTTCCGCCACATCTCAAAAAGAGTTGACGCTCAGCATGGATGTTGAGAAAAAAGTCGGAAAGCTTAAGCCGAATACAACATATTATTACAGAGCTTATGTTACTGTTAACGGAAATCTGTTCACCGGACCGATGTATGCCGTTGTGACTGTCAATGATGTTCCGCAGCAGCTTGTACTCAGCGAGACCTCCGTCAATGTCGGCATCGGACAGACTGCGGAAATAATGTGGGCGCAGCTGCCGGTCGGTTCGACGGATAAGGGAGTCACATGGACCTCGTCGGATCCCGATGTTGCCGTTATCGACAAGGATGGTATTATTACGGGAAAGGGCTACGGCAAGGTGACGCTTACGGCAAAGACCAACTACGGTTCGGCGTTTGCGTCGGTCGACGTCAATGTTCTTATCGGAACGCCGCAAAATATAAAGCTCGAGAATGTCTCGAAAAACGAGATAAGCATAAGCTGGGACAAGGTTGACAACGCAAAGGGATATATAGTTTACCGCTGCGAAACCTCCGACGGCAAATACAAGGAGCACAGAAAGCTGAAGGGCGACGAAACAGAATTTATTGACAAGGATGTGAAAGAGGGTCAGCGTTACTATTACAAGCTGAAAACTCTTGCGCAAAAGGAAAAGTATGACAGCGATATCTCCGACGTAATGTATATCACGGCAAAGCTGGCAACTCCGAAAATCGACGAATGCGGCAATGACGAAAACGGCTTTGCAAAGCTTCAATGGGATAGGGTTGACGGTGCGGATAAGTATGTCATATACCGTTCAACGGACAGAAACGGACTTTACCTGGCAATAAATGAGGTGCGGACAACAAGCTTTACCGACTTTTCGGCAACGGCTTCGGGAGATTATTTTTACAAGGTTGTCGCTTTCTCGACGAACGAAAAGGCAACGAGCGCATTTTCACAGCCTGTTGAAGTAAATGTTTCGGCAGCCTATGCCCAAGAAAGTGAGATTGAAAATGTCAAGGTCATAGAGCGGCAGAAAGAGATGAAAATCTACGGTTCGACTGTTTTCAGAAGAACCGGATTGGAAAATATGCCCATATAACATTCAGCGGTACCCGAAATGGTACTGCTGATTTTTTTATTTGGTTGCTTTTATGACGGAATTATTATATAATCATTACATAAACAGTACGGAGGGAAATTATGCTCAGGCTGATTACCGGAAGAACAGGCTGCGGAAAAACCGCGCGGCTTTACGGAATAATAAAAGAAAAGGTCGAACAGGGCGATGAGGTAACACTTATCGTTCCGGAGCAGTACTCCTTCCACACGGAAAAGAGAATGCTTGAGCTTCTCGGAGCTAAGGGTGCCGACTCGGTTGAGGTTGTCAGCTTTTCGTTCCTTGCAAAAAATCTTTTAAAAAAATACGGTCTGAGCTCCGACAAAGTCCTTGACGACAGCACAAGAGCGATAATTATGAGTGTTGCGCTCGATGAAATAGGCGACAGGCTTCAGGTGTTCGGCAGACACAGATACAGTCCTGCCGTTATCAAGCACATACTCAAGCTTATCCGTGAATTTCGCCAATGCGCAGTCACTCCCGAATTGATAAGGGAAAAGCTGCCGACGGTGGAGGATTCCCTTTTAAAGAACAAGCTGCAGGAAATCCTGCTTGTGACGGAGACCTATACGGCACTTGTTGAGCAGAGCTTCTTTGATGACGAATGTGCGCTCGATATTCTTTGCCGTGCGCTTGACGAGAAAAAGGATTTCCTCAAGAAAACGGTCTTTATTGACGGATTCCGCGGCTTCACGGCGCAGGAATACAAGGTGCTTGAACGTATTTTCGCTCAGGCGGACGATGTGTATGTGACCCTCTGCGTTGACAGCGGAAACGCTGACGGAGATTTCAGTGCCTTTGCCCATACACGCAGAACAAAGCGCAGACTTATAATGACGGCGCAGAAAAACAGCGTCGGTATCGCCGTGCCCGAATATCTTGAAAATGCAGACAGCGGAAATGCCGAGCTTGCCGCTTTGGAGAGGGGCATATATTCGGGAGAGTACGAAAGCTATGACGAGCCGACGGAGAATATCACGCTCTGCTCGGCGGAGGACATCGAAAGCGAATGTGAATATGTTGCTCACACGGTAAAACGGCTGATAAGAACAGAGGGACTCAGGTGCCGCGACATTGCAATAATCTCCCGAAGCGAAAGCGGCTATTCGCGCCGCATACGCACGGCTCTTGCACAAAACGGTGTACCGGTTTTTGAGGATAAGCGTCAGCCGATATCCTCGGAGCCGCTGACCGTATTTGTTGCGGCGGCTCTGGAAATAGCCTCGGACGGCTTTTCGACGGACGCGCTGATGCGCTTGCTGAAAACGGGACTTACCGATTTCGGAATCGAAGAGATATCAAGGGTAGAAAACTACGCGCTCCTTTGGCAGATAAACGGCAGACGCTGGCTTGACGAGTGGACGGCTCACCCGAACGGCTTGGGTGAACAGCTCCTTGAAAAAGACTTGAGAGAGCTTGAACAGATTAACGCAATAAGGGTTCGCATAGTATCTCCGCTGCAAAAATTCAGAGTGAAAATGAAAGAGGCTACGGCACTTGAGGCTTCGCAGGCGGTTTATTATCTGCTTGTGGATATGAATGCCGCCGAAAATCTGAAAGGGCTTGCCGTCAGACTTAACGAACGGGCGCAGTCGGAGCTTGCGGCGGAGCAGAACAGAGTATGGAATATTATAATTGACATACTTGACCGAATGGCTGAGTCGCTTGGCGGAGTCAGGCTTGATGCGTCAAGATTCAGCGAAATTTTCAGCCTCGTGGTGTCAACGTATTCGGTCGGCAATCTGCCGCAGGGACTTGATGAGATAGTGATCGGAAGCGCAGACAGGGTGAGGACAAATTCGCCGAAGGTTGTTTTTGCCGTCGGAATGAATGACGGTGTGTTCCCGATGATACCGTCTCCGGACGGACTGCTTTCGGAAAAGGAACGCCGAACGCTGGCAGAGCTTGACCTGAAAACGGACGACAGCCTTGAAGAAAAGATGATGGAGGAGCATTTTCTTGCTTACAGCACGCTTTGCAGTCCGACTGAAAGACTTTTTGTTACATATTCGCGCAGAGACGGAAGCGGCGCACAGGTCTCCCACTCCGAAATCGTGACGCAGATAAAAAATATTTTCCCGAAAATCACCTTTGTAGATACGGTTTGTGAGGACGAAAAGGATAAAATCGAGAGCCGCGATTCCGCATTCGCGCTTATGGCGAGACTGACACAGAAGGGCGGCACACTCCACGCAACGCTTGAAAAATACTTTGAAACGCAGCCGAGCTATGCCGACAGGCTGGCCGCTCTCAGGCGCGGTGCCAACAGGCAGGAAATGAAAATTGAAAACGAAGCGACGGCAACGGAGCTGTTCGGCAGGGATATGTATATGTCCGCGTCGAGGACGGAGGTTTACCACAAGTGTCCGTTTGAATATTTCTGCAAATACGGACTCAATGCGCAGCCGAGGAAAACTGCGGAGCTTGATCCGATGCAAAAGGGCACCGCGATACATTACATACTTGAAAAGCTTGTAAGCATCTACGGAAGCGACGCTCTTTGCGCGATGGAAAAGAGTGACCGCGACAAATGCGTTTATGATATTTTGGAGGAGTATTTCAGGGAGATTTTAGCCGACGGTGCGGAGCTCGGCGAAAGATTCCTGCATCTTTACCGCAGTCTCGGCACAACCGTGTGCGAGGTTGCCGACAGACTGGTTGTCGAGTTCGGCGTCAGCGACTTCAAGCCCGTTGCGTTTGAATTGAAGATAGACAGGGACGGCGAGGTCGGCACCTACGACATTCCGCTTGCCGACGGAGGAACGCTCAGGCTGAAAGGCTCCGTGGACAGGGTGGATATCGCCGAGCAGGAGGGAACGGCTTACGTCCGCGTTGTCGATTACAAATCCGGCGGAAAAAAGTTCGACCTCAACGAGGTCTTTTACGGGCTGAATATGCAGATGCTCATCTACCTTTTCGCGATATGGAAAAACGGCTTCCGCGGCTACAAGAATCTGACACCCGCAGGGGTACTTTACATGCCGGTCAATGCACCGTTTGTCAGCGTGGAGCGCGACGAAAAGCAGGACGCGATCGACTCGTTGAAAATGAAATCCGCGAAGATGAACGGAATGATACTTGACGACAGCAGAGTTATATATATGATGGATAACGGCGGCAAGGGAGTTATCGTGCCTGCGTCAATCAAAAAGGACGGCGGCAATTCGGGTACGCTCATTTCGCTGAAGCAGATGAACCTTTTAATGAAGAGGGTCGAAAGAATCCTTGCAAATATGGCGGAATCCCTGCACAGGGGAGATATCCGCATAAGCCCTGCTGTTGCGTTGGGCTCAGGCAGTCCGTACAAGGATGTCTGTAAATACTGTGATTACAAAGAGGTTTGCCTTGCCGACGAGGATACGCCGACAAGGGAGATTACTTCAATGAAGCACGAGGAGAGCCTTGCGGAGCTGGGAGGTGAGAGCGATGCCTGAATGGACACGGGAACAGAAAAAAGCCATAGACTCACGCGGCGGAACTATACTTGTTTCCGCGGCGGCAGGTTCGGGAAAGACCGCCGTTTTGGTTGAGCGCATCATCAAGAGACTTACGGACACGGATAATCCGTGTTCAGCCGACCGTTTGCTTATCGTGACATTTACGCGTGCCGCAACTCAGCAGATGAAGGACAGAATTTTTCACGCCCTCAGCGAGGAGATAAGAAAAAATCCGTCCGACGAGCATCTTAAAAAGCAGGCGGTTATGCTTCCGTTTGCGAACATTAGCACGATAGACGGATTCTGCAATGACATAGTCCGTGAAAACTTCCGGGATATAGACATTGCGCCCGATTACGGAATACTTGATTCCTCACAGCTGTCACTTATGCAGGCGGATGCGGTCTCGCAGGTTATGGATGAAATGTACAGGGAAAATTCACCGGATTTTATCGAGCTTGTGAACACGCTTTCCGTCGGAACGGACGACAAAGCCGTAACCGATCTCATAATGAAAATATACAACGGATCTCAGGCGTTTGCCCGTCCCGATGAATGGCTTGACGGGCTTGTCGGGGTCTACGGTGATGACAGACTGCTCAGAGAACAGCAATGGGGCAGGATTATTGTCGATTATGCGCGTGAGTGCGTCGAATACTGTCTTATGCTTTACCGCAAGACCGAGAAGTGTGCGGAAGAGGATTCAACGGTTGCCGAAAGATACGGCGGAAATATGGCGGAAATCAGGGAAAAGCTTAACGGACTGTTAAACACGGTAAATTCGGGTACATGGGACGATATCAGAAACGAGCTGCTGACTGTCAAATTCGGAAATCTCGGCAGACTGCCGACGGGATATGCGTCGCCGCAGGCGTCCTTTGTCAAAAGTACGAAAAGCACAATAACCGACCGTCTGAAAAAGACGGCAAAGCTTTTCTGTGCGTCGGAGACGGAAAACGCCGAGGATATGAAATACCTTGAGCCGGTTGCGCGAAAGCTTATTTGTGCGGTCGGAAGGTACGGTGAAATACTTTCGCAGGAAAAGAAAAAGATCAATGCCTATGACTTTTCGGATATCTGCCATTTTGCACTGGATTTGCTTGTCCGATTTGACAAGGACGGCAGAGCGGTGAAAACCAAGCTTGCCGAATCGCTTTCCGAAAAATATGTTGAAATACTGGTTGACGAGTATCAAGACGTGAACGACCTGCAAAATACGCTTTTCAGAGCGGTTTCACGCAATTCGGAGAATCTGTTTACCGTCGGCGACGTGAAGCAGAGTATCTACCGATTCCGTCAGGCGATGCCGGAAATTTTCCTCAGGGAGAGAGATGCTCTTGAGGACTATGAGGACGGCAACTATCCTGCGAAGATAACGCTTGACCGCAATTTCAGAAGTCGCAGGGGAGTTACCGAGAATATAAACTTCCTGTTTTCTCAGATAATGTCAAGAGAGATGGGTTCCATCGACTACAATGAAAACGAAGCACTGGTTGCGGCGGCTGACTATGAGGACTGCAGCTTTCCGCAGACGGAGCTTTGCGTGGTCGGTGATCTCGGCAGAACAGTGTCCCGTGAGGACGAGGCTCAGGTAATAGCCGACAAGATAAATTCAATGATTGCCGAAAAAATGACGGTTCGCGAAAAGGACAGATACCGCACGGTCAGCTACCGCGATTTCTGTATTCTGATGCGCTCGGCGAACGGCGGTAAGGCGGAGCTCTATGCCGATGTGCTTGCGAAAAACAATATACCTGCTTATGTGGCGAGCAAATCGGGATTTTTTGCTTCTCCGGAAATAAGTATGATGCTCAGTCTGATGAGAATAACGGACAACCCGATTCAGGATGTGCCGCTTCTTGCGGTTATGCTCTCACCGATATTCGGGTTCACACCGGACGAGCTTGCGGGGCTGAGAATAAGCGAGCGCAGCAAGCCTATTTATCACTGCGTGGTTCAAGCGGCGGAAAACGGCGATGGAAAGTGCATAAAATTTCTTGAAGCTTTGGATAGGCTGAGAATGCTGAGCGCAACGCTTTCGTGCAGCAGCTTTATCTTGGAAATGCTCGATATAACCGGCTTCAGATCCGTTGCGGCGGCGATGAAGGACGGCACCGTGAAAAGCGCGAACCTCAATATGCTCGTTGATTATGCCGCCAAATATGAGGAGTCGGGCAGGAGAGGCTTGACGGGCTTTATACGCTTTATTGACCGAATACAGCGACAGAACAGCGACCTTGAATCCGCAGGCGATGTTTCGGAGGCAGCGGATGTCGTTCACATTATGACGATACACAAAAGCAAGGGACTGGAGTTCCCCGTGTGCATAATTGCCGATCTCAGCGCAAGGTTCAACGATGATTTTTCGAGATCCTCGGCAGCATACCACCCCGATTACGGTATATGCTTTGACCGCAGAGACCAAAAGAGAAAGTGCAAATATGCAACCGTCGGAAAAAAGGCACTCGGAGTTGCCGAAAAAAGATCGGGATATTCCGAGGAGCTGAGGGTTCTCTATGTTGCGATGACGCGTGCCAAGGAAAAATTGATTTGCGTTGTCAGATATAACAATACGGAAAAGAAGCTTTCCGAGCTTGCGTCCGAGCTCGATGCCGACAAGCCGATTTCACCGTTCACGGTGTTTTCCGAGGGCTCGGCGGCGGATTGGGTAGTTACGGGCTTTTTGCGTCACCCGGACGCAGCCTGTTTGTGGAACGGCGAATCGCCGATGACGCTTCCTGCTACGGCAGAGCTTTCGGTCGAAAAAATATGCGGCATTTCATCTCCCGAAGAAGAGGGAGCGAAAGCCCAAACGGCTGAAGCGGACGAGAGCCTGCTCAAAGAAATAAAAGAGCGCACAGAGTATGAATATCCGTACAGCTCCCTTTCGGGAATTACGGCAAAGAGTGCGCCGTCGGATTTTGAGTCCGACGGATTCAGCACAGAGTATTTTGCCTCGGCGAAGCCGCGCTTCTTGAGCAAAAGCGGAGTGAATCCCGCAAGCAGGGGAACGGCGACGCACAAGTTTATGGAGTTTTACGACTACACCGCCGAGGGCGGCGACATTGACAGCCAGATTGAGCGTATGCTTAACGCACACCGCCTGACGACGGATGAGGCGGAAATCCTCGAACGTGATCATCTCGGAAAATTCTTTGAAAGCGAGCTTGCCGCGAGAATAAAGAAAGCACCGCTCCTCCTCAGGGAGAAAAAAGTTACGGTCGGAATCAGGGCGGGCGATTTGTATCCCGAGGTTGATGACAATGCGGCGGACGAGATGATAGTAATTCAGGGCTATGTTGACTGTGCCTTTGAGGAGGACGGCAAGCTGGTTATTGTTGACTACAAAACCGACAGAAATGTTGATGACGATACCCTGCGGCACCGTTACGGCAGACAGCTCAGGATGTATGAATACGCCCTGCACGAGTGCACGGGTATGGAAATAAAGGGAACGGTAATCTATTCATTCGGAATGGATAAGGCGGTTGACTTAAATTGATTTTATACGGCTTTCGGAATGTGGCGGGAGCCGTATATTTTTATGTGCGACGATTTTTCTTGAAAAAATCCTCGGTATATGGTATATTATCTCAGTACAGGCAGTTAGCTACTGTGCGGCTTCACTTCGGAAGGATGGGATTTGATGAATTTCAACTGTCAGGTATCTGTTATAGTTCCTGTCTACAATGTTGAAGAATATCTGCGTAAATGCCTTGATTCAATGGCGGCGCAGACGATAGATAAGAGCCGAATGGAGGTTCTTCTTATCGACGACGGCTCGACGGACGGCAGCCCCGAAATATGCGAGGAATATGCCGAAAAGTACAGCTTTTTCAAGGTTTTTCATATAGAAAACAACGGCGTATCAAATGCAAGAAACTTCGGTATCGGCAAGGCGCAGGGCAAATTTATTATGTACCTCGATTCCGACGATTATCTTTCAAAGAATGCAATCAAGGGTCTGTGCGGCTATTTTGAAAAGCACTATGACGAAATTGACCTTATGACCTATACCGAATATCAGGATAAGGACGGCGAAACCGAGCCTCTGCCGCATTTCAGGTATAAGTATATCAACAAGACCGGTATATATGATTTGAACGACCCGAAATATATGTACTTCGTGCAGACGAATATGAATATTATCGTCAAAAATATGGGTGAGAACAATGTCACCTTTGACACGACGCTGATGTTCCACGAGGATCAGAAATATATTATGTCTATCCTCAGCAACAAGGAAAAAATAGGCTTCTACCGCCCGGCGATATACTATTATGTAAAGAACTCCGGCGGAGCGACCGGTATGAAAAGGCATCCCTATTACATTCATGACAAAACGGTTGCAATGTGGGAGGACTTCATCCGCGACGCAAACGCGCCGAAGTTTATCCAGGCGTATTTCCTGAACGACTTTCGCTGGAAGCTCAGGTTCGACGTGCTCTGGCCGTATCAGTACAAGGGTGCGGATTTTGAACGCGAGGTCGGCAGGTTTATCGCACTTTTGAGTCGGGTTGACCTGAATGTGCTGATTGACTACCCCGAGCTGCCTTACGGGCACAAGGCGTACATTCTCGGACTCGTTTACGGCGAACGAATGAGCACGGATTTTGTCGGCGAGAATTATGCCGTTTGCCTCGATAAAAAGCCGCTGTTCGACTTCGACAGGATTGAGGTTTATCTTTCACGTTTCCGCTTGCACAACGGTATTTTGACAATCGTCGGAGCCGTCAAGTGCGTGGCTTTGAACTTCACGGAGGATATAGAGCTAAGCTGCATAAGCTCAAAGGGCGGAGAAAAAGAGGAGCGCAGGATAGCTCTCAAGCCGTCGTCGCTCAGCTATTTCCAGTCGCAGACGGTTACAAACAATTTCAAGGATTTTATCCTTAAAATTCCTGTTGAGGCGGGCGAGAAGCTCTCGTTTGAAACAAAGCTTCTCGGCAGAAGGGTGCCGATGTACTTCTCGTATCCGCAGACCTGCCCGTTCAACAGAAAGCCCAAAAGGAACTCCTATATCTGCGAAGGACTTAACGTAAGGTGCAGGAATAATAAAATTAAAATCCGTAAGGCGAATGTGTGCGACCGAATCAGGGAGCTGGCAAGAAGCGTTGCGTATATGCCGAAAACGGGCTTCAGAAATATGCTGACGAGAATTTACGCTCCTTATTACAAACACTCGCACCGTATATGGCTTTACTGCGATTCCTCCAAGACGGTCAAGGACAATGCGTATTACCAGTTCATACACGATTCAAAGCTCAATGACGGAATCGAAAGATATTATGTGTATAACAAGGACGCAAAAATTGACGGCTGGTTTGACGAAAAGCAGAAAGAAAGGCTCGTTATATACGGCTCGGTGAAGCACAGACTTTATATCCTCGCCGCGGAAAAGATACTTACGTCATTTTACGGTCTCAGGGACTTTATGTGCTATCCGGCAAATGCATTCAAGTATTTTTCGGACATTGCGCAGTTTGAGCTTGTCTATCTTCAGCACGGCGTGCTTCATGCCCACTTGCCGACGATGTATTCGCTCGACAGAATGATGCTTGACCGTGAGGTTGTTTCAACGCAATTTGAGGTTGATAACCTTATAAACAACTACGGCTTTGAGGATTCGTTCCTCATCAAGAGCGGAATGCCTCGTCTCGGTCATATCGACGCGTCCAAGTCGCCGGAGAAAAAAATTCTTTTCGCTCCGAGCTGGAGAAAGTTCCTGGTTGAGCCGGACGGAAAGGGAAGCTGGAAGCCGAAAGAAAAGGCTTTCCTCAATTCGGAGTTCTACAAAAATGTCATTGCATTTTTGACAGACCCCGGGCTGGAAGCGGCTTTGAAAAAGCACGGCTATGTTCTTGATTTCAAGCCGCACCCGAATTTCAGAATGTATGATGAATATTTCAAGCTCAACGGCGAAACGGTGCGGCTTGCTCCGCCGACCGTTGACGAGTATTCGTACAGCGTGTTTATGACGGACTTTTCGTCGTTTATGTTTGATTTCATCTATCTCAAGCGACCGATTCTTTATTTTATGCCCGATCTTGAGCTGTTCGAGGCGGGACTGAACCATTACAGAAAGCTTGATATTCCGTTTGACCGCGGCTTCGGCGAATTTTCGTCCGATTACAAAAAGGCGGTTGAAGATGTTATCGCTCTGCTTGAAAACGGCTGTGTGCCCGACCGGAAGTATGTTGACAGAATGAACGGAATGTTCCTCAAGGTCGATGACCCGGAGGAAGCACTGTACCGTGAGCTGATGAAATCGTAGTATTGTTTATCAATGCCTCCTCTTGCTTCAAGGGGAGGCAAGATAGATTTTAGATGTTAGATTTTAGATGTTAGATGATTTGTATCGTAATTTACAGCGTTTGATTTACAGGCGGTCTAAAATCTACAATCTAAAGTCTATTATCAGCCTCCCCTTATTGTAAGGGGAGGGGGACCGCTTGCGGTGGAAGGGATAAAGAATAAAGGCATATTGAGTTATTCTGAGTTGTTCTTAAATGTTGTTCTCAAATCCCCACCGTCGCTCACGCGACACCTCCCCTTGCTTCAAGGGGAGGCTGAGAAAGCCGCTAATGTAGCTGTGATTTACGAAAAAAGCACAATTTATTTTTCGCAAAGTCTACCATCTAAAATCTAACTCGTTTTGTGCGGTATTGCCTTAAAATTCTCCTAATCCTCCAATGCTTTGCGTAAGGCTTTGAGAGCTTTTTTCTCAATTCTTGAAACATAGGAGCGGGATATATTCAGCTTTTTTGAGACCTCAAGCTGGGTCATTGCTTTGCCTCCGTCAAGACCGTACCGCATGATGATAATGGATTTTTCGCGCGGGTCGGAGATTTTTTCAATCTCCGAAGCGAGCTTTTTCAGCATCGACATTTTATAAATATCCTCAACTATTTCGTCCTCGGTCGAAATAATATCCATCAGCGTCAGCGGATTTCCCTCGCTGTCGGTGTCTATCGGCTCGTTTACGGAAATATCCTGCGCATTCTTTTTCTGTGCGCGGAACTGCATCAGTATCTCGTTTTCAATGCACCGCGCCGCATAGGTGGCGAGTCGGGTTCCCTTGTCGGGGTCAAAGGTGTTTATCGCCTTGATGAGACCGATTGTTCCGACGGAGATCAGATCCTCCTGCTGCACGGAATTGGAATAGTATTTCTTTATAATATGCGCCACAAGCCTCAGATTGTGCTCGATAAGCTCGTTTTTTGCGCTTGTGTCGCCTTTTTTCATCGCCTCGAGACATTCGCGTTCACGCTTGGCGGAAAGGGGAGGAGGAAAGGAATTTGTGCCCGAGAGATGCAGTGCGAAGAAAAAAAGATTGGAAAGTGCCTGCATCAGCAATGTAATTATCATAGAATCACCGTCCGTTACAATACCTATGTTTACGGATTGTTGTTGATTCGGATTATCAGCTAAATATATAAAATTTTTGATAAACTATTGTTCAAAATGTAAAAATAAGCAAGAAACTGTTTCAATGTGGTTGACTTTTATGCTTTTAAATTATATAATTATATCGTATATGAGTGTGGAGTTGACTGCACTTTTATAGTAATTCAATTTGGGAGGAATATAAATGGCTAAAAGCAGACGTATTCTCAGTGCTTTGCTGTCCTTGCTTATGGTTTTCACCTTGATTCCGGCGGGCTTGTACAGCACAGCGGGTGCTGCATCCGATGAAATCGGCACTATGTCGATAGATGCGAGTCAGGGTATCCTTGAGATGCCCGACGTAAGCATCAGCTCGACGGCAGTTATCCGCACGGCCGCAGCCGCAAAATCACAGGCGGCAGGTTCCACTATCGTAAAGGCAACCGCATCAGGCTTGCCGGAGATTGACGGTGCTTACACAAGCGCGTTCTACGCAGGCGAAACACCGACAAACCCGATGGTAGTGTTCACAACAGATAAGGAATTGAAGGCGCATCCGACGGTCACCTGTACAAATGCCACTCTTACATTCACCGCTGCGGAAAACGGCGCGCTGACAGACGGCGTTTATACATATTCATGGATCGTTTCCGGCAGCAATGTTACCGTCAAGCAGCTTGATTTTGAGGTTGGTTATACATACGAGTATATTGACGCCAACGGAAAGACAATCACAAAGACATATACGGCTTATGCGACGAGTGCAGTTGAAAATGTT
This sequence comes from Eggerthellaceae bacterium, assembly GCA_963616775.1. Classification (GTDB taxonomy): domain Bacteria; phylum Bacillota; class Clostridia; order Oscillospirales; family Acutalibacteraceae; genus CAG-488. Next base: position 114,053 of record CAVELL010000012.1, read on the forward strand.
GCACAGCCCGGCGGTATCTATGCATACCGTTACCGTTCAGGTTGGCTTCTTAATCCCAATCATGCCTGTGACAGAGCAGAGAAGGTTAACTATATTGCCCGCATCCTCGGTGCAAACACCTTCGGTACCTTTGTCGATCCGGCAAATGTAGGCTGGGAGAGAGGTTACTTTGACTTCAACACCTCCTCTTTCGTCAAGGTTGACGGCGTTGCGTCCGGCTACGGTCAGGATCACTTTGATGGACATTCCGATGACGGTACGCAGGACGCCGCTACAGCCAACGATTTCAACCGTCCCGTAACGGTCGCATATCTCGACAGAAGTATCGCGAACCTCAACAACTACAACCTTCGTTTCTCGATTACGGATGTTCTCCGCAGAACAGACGACTACTCGGAGTACGGTATTAAGGAGTTCAAGATTGCGGCAGGTGCTGTCGAGTTCAACGAAAACACACCGACAAACGCGGCTTCCGTTACGGAGCTCGGTATAACCGACGTTGCCCCGATTGATACCGTTGCCGGCGGAACAATTACAATCGGAATGAACGGAGCAAAGTATACGGACGGACTGACTACTCTTGATAACGGAAATCAGACCAAGTCCTATACATTCATTTTTTCGTTCGGTGCTACGTATAAGCACATTACAAGAATCCGCGCTGCAATCAACCTCGACCTTGTTACTTATGACAAGTCGGAGCTTCGAGCGGATCTTCAGGATCTTTACAGAGCCTACACTCCGACTCAGCTCCTTGCGGCCGATTCGGAGATCGGCAACAACCCGAACTCATGGTTCTATTCGGAGGGCTGGAGCGCGTACCTTGCGGCATTTAAGAACGCAGAGTACATACTCAACGACCCCGACACCGACCAGAACACAATAGACGCGGCAGTCACGGCTCTCAGGACGGCAGTCGCAGGTCTTAAGGTTGCAACGGCAGACTACACAGAGGCAAATGTCGTTGAGGCAGAGGTCAAGGCTATCCAGTCCGATCTTTACACGGACGAATCCTGGTCAAGAGTTCAGACCGCCATGACAAACCTCAAGTCGGGCATCAGCATTTTCAATCAGACATATCTCGACTCCCTCGTTGCCGACGTTCGCGACGCTATCTCAAAGCTTGAAAAGAATCCGGCAAACTACGATGAGGTTGATGCAATGGTTAAAATCTACGAGGGACTTAATCCCGAGCACTATACAGCCGAAACGTGGCAGGTTCTCAGGGATACGGTCAACTCGGTAGATTACACACTTAAAATCGACCAGCAGGCTCTCGTAGACGCTTACGCAAGAAGCATTGACTCGGCTATAAACGCTCTTCAGCTTGCGCCGGCGGACTACACCGAGGTAAACAATCAGGTCACAAGATACGAGGAGGTTCTTCCGAACAAGGATCTCTATGTTGAGCTCAGATGGCGTGCCGTTGCCGCAGCTTACAACGCTATCGAATGGAACAAGAACTGGAAACAGCAGGAGGACGTTGACGATATGGCAACGAACCTCAAGAATGCCATTGACAGACTTGTCTATAAGGATGCTTCCTATACAGACCTTGAAACGGAGATAAACAACTCCTCCGACAAGGTGGAGAGCTGGTACACTCCCGAATCATGGGCTCCGTTCGCAGAGGCTCTTGCAGCCGCAGAGGAAGCTTACGCAAGCTATGAGGACGGAAATCCGCTCGACATCACGAAGCAGAGCGAAATCGACGCTCTCAAGGACGCTCTTGCAGCAGCACGAGCAGGTCTCATCGACGCAGACGGCGACTACACCAAGGTTATGGACGCCATCGCAAAAGCAGACGAATTGGATCAGAGCAAATATACATCGGATTCATGGCAGGTTCTTCAGAACGCAATAGATTCGGTTGAGTATAACCTCTTGGCAAAGGAGCAGGACAGGATTGACGGCTTTGCCGACGCCATTCTGGACGCTATTGACAAGCTCAACGAAATCGGCGCAGACTATACAGCGGTCAACGCTGTAATTAAAGAATGGAACGAGATGGACAAGAGCCTTTACACGGAGGCTTCTATCCTCAAGGTTGCCAACGAGGTAAACGCAGTCAACTGGAATCTCCCCGCAAGTCAGCAGTCAACCGTAGACGGTTACGTCACAAAGATTCGCACTGCTATGAATCAGCTTGAATACAAGCCGGCTGATTATTCGGCAGTTGATGTTGCCATAACACAGGCACAGAGCTGTGTGGACAGACAGAATGCTTTTGCGGAAGCCCGCAACGGCTATTCCTACTACACAAAGGACAGCTATGACGCGCTTGTCGCTTCAATGACCTATACAAAGGGTCTTGATATCAGATATCAGACCACCGTTGACGGTTATGCGGCAGCAATAAATGCAGCTATCAAGGCATTGAAGCCGAACGACGCCGATTACTCGGCAGTTGAAGAGGCTCTCAAGAAGATTCCGGCAGACCTTGAGGACGAGGTTTATACGGACGAGACAGCGGCTGAAGTAATTGCAGCTCAGCTTGTCATCGAAAGAGGCTTGCTCACCGACGAGCAGGATAAGGTAGACGGTTACGCCAAGGATCTTGAGACTGCCATCGCCGCTCTCGAATACAAGCCTGCGGATTACACAAAGGTTACCGAGGCTTTGAAGCAGATTCCTGCGGATCTTACACCTTATACAAAGGCATCTGTTACAAATCTTCAGGATGCTGTCAATTCAGTAAACTACGGTCTTAACATCAAGAGTCAGACTGTCGTTGACGGTTACGCAGACGCTATTCTGGCAGCAATCAAGGCTCTTGAGCTTGACTATGCTGACTATACAGCAGTTGAGACGGCAAAGACCAAGGCAAATGAGGCTATCAAGGATACAAATTACACGGATGAGAGTATTCAGGCTGTAAATGACGCTGTCAGCGCAGTTGTGTATAATCTTCCTTCATCGGAGCAGGCAAGAGTAAATGCATTCGCAGTCGCTATCGACGATGCTGTTGCGGCTCTTACCGACAAGCCTCTTGATCTCACGTCATACAACGCGGCTATCAAGGATGTTCCCGAATCGCTCGATAGCTTCACGGACGAATCAGTTAAGATTTATAAGGACGCGCTTGACGCCGCAGACAACTTCAAGACGGTCAACAACTCAATCAGAAATCAGACTGAGTTTGAGGCTCTTGTATCTGCACTTGATGCAGCGGTACGCGGACTCAAGTATAAGCCTGCCGACTATACAAAGGTAAGAGAGGCTCAGACTGCCGCCGACGAAATGGCAAAGAGCGGTCTTTACACAGACGCTTCGGTCGCAGGATACAATGCTATTATTGCTTCCATTGACTGGACAAAGACAGTTGATAAGCAGACCGAAGTAAATGCTTATGCCGACGCAATCAACAGCTATGTATTTGAATACAAGCTGGCAGATTACACAAATCTTGATGCGGCTATCGCAGCTCAGGAAGCAGAGATTGCAAAGGGTCTTTACACAGACGCTTCCGTCAGTGCTTTCCGCGCAGTAGTTGCCGGATTCCTCAGAGACAGAAACATCACTCAGCAGAGCGTTGTAGACGGTTACACGGACACGGTCAACAGCTACACATTTGACTATCTGCCGGCAGACTATACAAAGCTCAACGAGCTTGTCGACTATGTCAACGGTCTTGATTCGTCACTCTATGAGAATTACGATGAAATCTATAACGGATATTTCTTTGAATATCTCTATGTAACAATTCCGTCAAACGGAGATTACAATATTACAGAGCAGTCAAAGGTTGACGATATGACGGCAACACTCCAAAGCTACATTGATATGCTTATCCTCAAGGACGCAAAGGTTGCAAAGTTTGAGCTTAAGAACGGCGCGGCGTACAAAAAGTCCGGCGGAGTGACCTACATCAAGGGACTTAACACGGGACTTCTTGAGACAACCCTGAAGAATACCTATTTTGAGATGGAGAACGTAAACGTAACGATTACGAAGGCGGTAACGGGCAGATACATCGGAACGGGCTCAACCGTAACGGTAACGGATCTAAACGACAACGTAATCGGCGAATATGTAATCCTCATCTACGGTGACGTAAACGGAGATGGACTGATCACCGCAAGAGACGTCAACGATATAGAGAATCAGATAATGAGCGTAAGCGAGCTTACAGCGGCAGGAAGACTTGCAGCGAATGTAAGCGGCGGCAGAATCGTAACGGCGGCTGACGGAAAGCTCATCAAAACGGTGATTTCCGGTTCGGGCGTGCTCGATCAGTCAACGGGCAGCGTATCCTGATTATCCGATATCGTATTTTAGGATAACTGAATTTAAAGACGGCGGGTGTAAAAGCATCCGCCGTCTTTTCAAAGGTGAAGCACTTTTTAAATAACGTATGTGCGGGATTACCTTAAAATAAAGACTTGAAGAAAGGAACTGTATGTGATATAATACCGATGTTGAACCGAATATCCGCCCGTAGCATAATTGGATAATGCATCAGATTCCGATTCTGACGACTGGGGGTTCAAATCCCTTCGGGCGGGCCAAAGAAAATGGGCTGAAAACCGCGCAAAACAGCGACCTTCAGCCCGTTTTTTTTCTCCGAACAGGTAACCTTGGAGGTGTATGCACGGTCACATCACTGTTTAATTTGATAATCGGTTGGCAATGCAACCGTTTTTGATTTGACAAAATCGAAGAAATAATATACAATAAAACCGATATCGTAGGATATTTATATGAAACGGAAGGGTGATACTGAGAATGAGTAGATTGATGAAAAAAATAACGGCTTTTGTCGTTACGGTTATTCTTGTTCTCGGCGCAGCGGTTGTTGCTCCGAGTGCCGATTCGTCGGATATCGCCGTAAGGTTAAGCTCGACGACGTGCACACAGGGCGAAGAAATTTCCGCGGAGATTTATTTTCCGGAAAGCTATCAGAAGGTTGCCGCGCTGGATATGAGGCTTCTTTATGATTCTTCAAGGCTTGAGATAGTCAGCATAACTCAAAGCAAGGATCTCAGAAAAGCGAGAGACAATCAGTTAAACGGAGAGGTTTTTTCTCAGAACGCTAAGATTGCCGGTCAGATAAGCTGGAGCCTTGCCGGAAGCAACAACTATGTATTTACGGGCGTTTTCGTGACGGTTGTTTTTAAGGTTAAAACCATTGCCGATCACGGGGCGTGCGATTTAAACCTCAAGGTTTCCCGCGCCGCCAATTCAGGAATGGTTGATATAACGAATGACGTGAGGGCTTCGGGCGCGACATTTAATATACTCAGAAATACCGAAAATGATCTCACGTTTAAGCTCAACAAAGAGGGAACCGGTTATGTTATAACCGAGTACCTTTGCGTAACCTATGATACAGTTGTTATTCCCGAGACTCATAACGGTCTCCCTGTTGTCGGAATTGAATACGCTGCGTTTATGAACCATGCGGAAATAAAAACACTTGTTTTGCCGGCACAGCTCGAGTACATAGGCAAGGAAAGCTTCTATGGATGTTCGAGCTTTGAGGAGCTTGTGATTCCCGATTATGTCACAACAATAGGTGAGGGAGCCTTTGAGGGCTGTTCGTGTCTGAAAAAGGTAACGCTGCCGGTCGGACTCGAATCCATAGGCAGGCTTGCATTTGCTTCATGCCCGTTTATCGAGTCAATCGAGCTTCCGTTCACTCTTAAAAGTCTCGGCTCGGATGCATTTAACGGCTGCTATATGCTCAACGAGGTTAAGCTTTCAAAGAATACGGAAATAGGATCGGGCGCGTTCAGGGACTATGACAACAATATGAAGTTCATAACCGTTGCCGCTAACGATAATCTCGAGAAATACATTTCAGACAGCAATATTAAGGCAACAACGGAATACGTCAAGGATCTTTCGCTCGGTACGGTTGCCGACATTCCCGAGCAGCAGTACACGAAAGCGGAAATTACTCCGGCAACAGAGCTTTCGCTTACAAGCGGAGAAGCCGTTGTGAACGGCACGGACTACAAGATTATTTACAGAAAAAATGTGGATATAGGAACGGCAAGGGTATATGTTGTCGGAACAGACGCATACGGTGAGGGATATTACAAAGAGTTTGAAATTTTCTGTAAGCATACCGATGTGACAAAGAAAACCGTAAAGGCGGCTACCTGCACAAAAGAAGGTACGCTCCTTGTAACCTGCACGCTTTGCGGCGAAAAAACCGAAGAGACTATTCCTGCAAATGCGCATAAGCCGGGCAATGATTGGATAATTGACGTCAGACCGTCGATATACAAAGAGGGACTGAAGCACAAGGTCTGCAAGGCTTGCAAAGCAAACGTTGATGAAACCGTAATGCCGAAGGTTATTCCCGATGTCAACGGTGACGGCAAGGTCAATTCATCCGATGCGCTTATTGTGCTTCAGTATGCGGTCGATATGGATAATTCGATAAAGACAGAGGATCAGAAGCTTTGCGCCGACACAAACGGTGACGGAAAAATCAATTCTTACGACGCTCTCATTATTTTGAAAATTGCCGTCGACGACATTAAACTTTAAACATCAGAAAGAAAATGATGAAAATGACGTTCCTTTTTATCGGGAACGTCGTTTTTGCTATTGTCTAAACCGAAAATTTATGGTATTATATGACTTGGCTTAGGCTAATTCGTGAAAGTGGGTATCAAAATGGATAAAAAAGTTCCTTTAAGAGAGAAGCTGGGCTACGGAGTCGGCGCAGTCGGTCTTGATCTCAGCTACGGCTTGTTCTATTCTTATCTTTCGCTCTATCTGACAAATGCGCTCGGTATCAGCTCTTTATTCCTGCTGATTCTTGCTCCCATTGCAAGACTGTGGGACGGTATCAATGACCCGATGATGGGAACAATCGTTGATATTTCAAACAGCAAAATGGGCAAATATCGCCCGTGGATATTGAGAGGCGCATTTGCGAATGCCATTGTGCTTTGCCTGCTTTTCAACAATCCCGGAATAAAAACCGATTCTGTTTGGATGTATGTTTATGTTGCGGTTTTCTATGTTTTTTGGGGCATGTCAAACACACTGGCGGATATCCCTTACTGGTCAATGATTCCGTCGTTTGCAACCGAGGAAAAGGACAGAAATTTTATTTCCACGGTTGCCAGAACCTTTTCAGGTCTGGGTCAGGGCATTGTGCTTATTCTTACCGCTCCCATCGTTGCATATTTCGGCGGTTCGAGCGAGAGCAGTCTCAAGACGATGACTCCCGAGTGCCTGAGAGTCGGCTTCGGAAAGTGGTCGATCATTGCCGCTGTTATGCTCGTTATTTTTGCAAGCATCAGCGTTGCCTCGACAAAGGAAAGAAATGTTGTTCAGGGCGGAGAAAAGTTCTCGTTCAAGGCGGCGATAAATGTTGTTAAGAACAATGACCAGCTTCTCACATTTATGCTCTTCGCAATGATTTCCAACGCCGGCTACTATATGACCTCCGGCATCAGCAGCTATTATTTCAATTCGGTTGCCGGCGACCTCAACCTCCAGTCAAAATTCAATCTTTTCGGTGCGGTCGGCTCGGTAATCGGCATTGCCGTTATCCCCGTTTGCTCAAAGCTTAACATGAACAACAGAAGCATATACAAGCTTTCGCTCGGCATGGCGGCAGCCGGATACATCGGTATGGCGATAATCGGTTACGGCTTCGGCGGCAATGTGTACGGTCTCGGAGCATGCTACCTTATCACATCAATCGGTATCGGAAGTATGTTCGTCAATCAGACCGTTATGCTTGCCGATGTCGTTGACTACGGCGAATATAAGCTCGGCAAGAGAAATCAGAGCCTGACATTCTCAATGAAGGGCTTTTTGCAGAAGATGGCATATACAGTTCAGTGTATCATCATGTACCTGACTTTCAGCATAACAAAGTATGAGGGAACAGCTCCCGAGCAGACGCAGGGGGCGAAGAACGCTATCTCTGCGCTCATGTTCATAGTTCCTCCCGTACTTATCATAATTTCATTCATCGTTTTCTCAAAGAGATATAAAATCTACGGCGATTTCAAGAGAGAAATTCTTGCTACGGTTTCCAAAAGACACGAAGAAGCTTCCAAATAACAGCCGGCAGGTGTTGATATGAAAAAAATTGTATTTTTTTCGCACGGACTGAGTGCAAACGGAATTGAAACGTTCCTTGTAAATGTGCTCGGAAAAATCGACAAAACAAAATACGATATAACGGTAATCATTGCGATTGACGAGGGCGTATACTGTCTGCATGAAAAGACCGTTACCGATTTGGGTATAAGAGTTATTCATGCGGGAGATCTCGACGCATCGAAAAAGAAGCTTGATTACATCAAGAATGTAAAAAAATTTCTTTCAACAGAGCATTTTGACATTGCCCATTCAAATATGGATCTTCTCAACGGAATCACACTGACGATTGCGAAAAGATGCGGCATTCCGAAGAGAATTTGTCACGCTCACAATTCAAAGAGCCAGTATGATCCCGTCGGCAGATTTGCGGGATTAAAAAAGCTTTTGCAAAAGCTGTACAGCCGCACGATGAGAGAGCTTATTCTTCATTCATCGACCGAGCTTTTGGCTTGCTCCGATGTTGCGTCGGAATATTTTTACGGCGAGAGAAAATCAACGCTTATCTATAACGGGATTGATACCGCAGACTACAAAAAAGCAGATGATTTCGACGCTTTGGATTATGCAAAAACACTCGGTACGGACGGAACCGAAAAGCACTTGATTGTTTCAGTCGGCAGACTTTCAATGCAGAAAAATCCGCTTTTTGCCGTTGAAATAATTGCAGAGCTTGCAAAAATTAGAGATGACTTCAAATATATTTGGGTCGGCGGCGGAGAGCTTGAAGCCGACGCAAAAAATGAAGCGGCTCGGCTCGGCGTTTCGGACAGGATCATTTTTACCGGCGTCAGAACCGATGTTAAGCAGATACTTTTCTGCTGCGATTGCTTTCTTATGCCGTCGCTTTTCGAGGGGCTTCCGTTCTCACTTATCGAGGCGCAGGCGGCAGGGCTTCGCTGTATAGTTTCCGATGTTGTGACAAAGGAAGCCGATGTAGGACTGATTGAATCTTTCCCGTTGCAAAATAGCGCAGGGAAGTGGGCGGAGTTCATAAACGAAAAGCTTGACGAGCCGAAAAAATCGGCGGACGAAAATAAACTCAGTCAATTTGACATTTCCAATACAGTGCGACAGCTTGAAAAAATTTACGACAGATAAAAATGAAAGGAGATGCGGTATGAGTAGAAAAAAGTGGATAGTCAAAAGCGGCGATAAAGAAAACGCAACCAAGCTTTCCGAAGAGCTGAACATAAGCCCGTACGCTGCGCTTATCGCATCGACAAGAGGAATAAACACAACCGAGGAGGCAAAGGACTTTTTCGGAATAGGGGAGCGCAAAGGCGTTGACCCGATGGATTTCCCCGATATGTATACGGCGGTCAAGAGAATTCAAAAGGCTCTTGACAGCTTTGAAAGAATTGCGATTTACGGCGATTACGACGCCGACGGTGTAACATCAACCGCATTGCTGTATTCCTACCTTGAAATGCAGGGTGCGGATGTGGTTTACTATGTTCCGAACCGCCACACCGAGGGCTACGGACTGGGCTATGAGGCAATCGACAAGCTCAGCATGATGGGGGTTAAGCTTATTATCACCGTCGATAACGGAATAAGCGCAGTTGAAGAAGCAAAATATATCAATGAGCTTGAAATGGAGCTCATCGTTACGGATCACCATCTTCCGTCCGATACCTTGCCGCAGGCCGTTGCGGTTGTCGATCCTCACAGGTCGGACTGCAATCTTGAATTTAAAGACTATGCGGGCGTAGGTGTTGCATATAAATTGATATGTGCCCTTGAGGGCGAGGAGAACGGTGTGACGGATAGCTTCGTTGACCTTGTAACTATCGGTACGGTTGCCGATGTTATGCCGCTTATCAAGGAGAACCGTGAGCTTGTGCGCAGGGGAGTGCAGCTGATTGCCGATTCGGACAGAACGGGTATTCAGGCACTTATCGAGATTGCCGGTCTTTCGGAGAGAAGGATGACTTCGACGGCTATCGCTTTCGGTATTTGCCCGAGAATCAATGCGGCAGGACGTATGGGCTCGGCGGACAGGGCAATCCGACTGCTTCTGAGTGATGATTACGAGGAAGCGACGCTTCTTGCGCAGGAGATAAACGACGAAAACGCTTCAAGACAGCAGACCGAGCAGGAGATACTCAATCAGGCTGTCGAGCAGATAAAAAGCAATCCGGGTTGGCTTTATCAGAATGTGATCGTCGTCGCCGGCGAGGGCTGGCATGACGGCGTTGTCGGAATTGTTGCGTCGAGACTTGTCGAAAAATACGGAAAGCCTACGCTTGTGATAACCGTTGACGGTGACGAAGCGAAAGGCTCTGGCAGAAGCATTGACGGCTTCAATCTTTACGATGCGCTTTCGCATTGCAGCGAGTGCCTGACTCACTTCGGCGGACATATGCTCGCAGCAGGAATAGGACTGAAAACGGAAAACATCGGCACTTTCAGAAATGCGATAAACGAATATGCCGACGGGATTGAAATGCCGTACCCGATTCAGACCGTTGATTTTAAGCTGAATCCTGCATACGTGAATGTTGAAATGCTCGGTGCGATCGAACAGCTTGAACCGTTCGGCGCAGGCAATTCTCAGCCGATTTTCGGACTTTACAACATGACTGTGACTGATATTCAGCCGCTCGGCAACGGAAAGCATCTGAGGGTGATTCTTGAGCGCAACGGAGTTTCTTTGCAAACGCTAAAATTCAGAATGATTCAGGCTGATTTCCCGTTTGTCAAGGGTGATGTGGTTGACGCTGCGGTCGGACTTGAACCGAACGAGTATCTCGGTCAGCTGAGGGTGAGCATCTTGCTCAAAAATATAAAGCTCCACGATATGGTGGAGGACGATCTGTTCGTTTCCATGAGAGATTTTTCAATGCTCATGAGAGGCAAAAGCGAGGGCTTTGATTCGTCGCTTTTGATTCCTCAGCGTGAAACGACGGCTAAGGTTTACAGATATATACGCTCTGTCGGAAGATGGAATTATGATATAGAAACGCTCTGTCACAGGCTTGATTTCTGGGCAGAGGATTACGGCCAGGTTGCTGTTTCCGTTGAAGCGATGCTTGAAATGGGCATACTGAAAAGAGATGAAAACGGAGGACTGAGCGCACCGAAAACAAGCGAGAAGGTCAACTTGCAGGATGCGCCCATACTCAAAAGATTAAGGCAGTGCAGCACAAATTGAGACGCACACCTTGATTGCCTTAACTGAACTTTCAAAGGGATCGGCGTTATAAGCCGAGTGGTACAAAAATGTCAGAAGCTAACGAAAAAAACAAATTAACCGCCTCAATGGGCGAATCGGCCGGGCAGCGTGACGAAAAGGAAGCGTTTGTTCCGGAAAATCCCGATGAGCTTTACGGCAAGCTGATAAAGCTTGTCAGGGAGAATATGACCGAAAACGATGTGTCTCTCGTTGAAAAGGCGTATTTCATCGCAAAAAAGGCTCATGAGGGTCAGTTCAGATTCTCCGGCGAGCCTTATATAATTCACCCTATCTCCGTTGCGATAATCCTTTACAATTTGGGTATGGACGGGGAGTCTATGGCTGCGGCTTTGCTGCACGATGTTGTTGAAGACACCGATATGACCAAGGAGAATATCCAGGAGGAATTCGGTGAGGATGTTGCAAACCTTGTTGAGGGCGTTACAAAGCTTGGCAAGGTACCTATCTTTACAAAGGAGGAGCAGCAGGCGGAGAATGTGCGCAAGATGCTGATGGCGATGTCGCAGGATATCCGTGTTATCATCATCAAGCTCGCCGACCGCATACACAATATGAGAACCTTGTCTTTTATGCGACCCGATAAAAGACGTGAAAAAGCTCAGGAAACACTTGAAATTTACGCTCCGATTGCTCACCGTCTCGGTATCAGAGGCGTTAAGGAGGAGCTTGAGGATCTTGCAATAAGCTATCTCGATCCCGTTGCCTACAAGGAGATCAGGGACAGACTTGAGCAGCAGCAGTCAAAAAGGAAAGAATATCTTGACAGTATTCAGAAAAAGATAAGCGACAGAATCAAGCTCGTTGTTCCGAATGCAAGCTTTTCCGGCAGGATAAAGAGCGTCCACGGTATCTACCGTAAGATGTATATGCAGGGCAAGAGCTTTGACGAAATCTACGATATATATGCCGTAAGAATAATCGTTGACGATGTTATTGATTGCTACAACTGCCTCGGAATAATTCACGATATGTTCAAGTCCATTCCCGGACGCTTCAAGGACTATATTTCAACACCGAAGGCGAATATGTACCAGTCGCTGCACACAACGGTAATAGGCGACGAGGGTATTCCGTTTGAGGTTCAGATCAGAACATGGGAAATGCACCGCACCGCAGAGTACGGTGTTGCCGCCCACTGGAAATATAAGCTCGGAATGAACGGCAGGCAGAAGTTTGAGGAGAAATTCTCATGGATTCGTCAGCTTCTCGAAAGCCAGAATGTTTCGGAAAATCCGCAGGATATCGTAAACACAATAAAGACCGACCTTGTTCAGGAGGAGGTTTTCGTGTTCACTCCCAAGGGAACGGTTATCAATCTTCCGGCAGGCGCAACCGTCGTTGACTTTGCCTATGCGATTCACTCGGCGGTCGGCAACAGAATGGTCGGCGCAAAGGTTGACGGAAGAATCGTTCCGATAGATTATGTCGTAAAAACGGGAGAAATTGTTGAAATCATCACCTCCTCTCAGCAGAATAAGGGTCCGAGCCGTGACTGGCTTAAATTTGTCAAGACCAGCGGCGCAAGGAACAAGATCCGTTCGTGGTTCAAAAAGGAACGCAGAGAAGAGAATATTCTTGAGGGCAAGATGGAGGTTGAGCGTGAGTTCAAACGAAATTTTATTCGGCTTGATGATAAGCAGTTTGACAAATTTGTGCTCGAAATAGCCCAAAAGCAACGATTTAACAGTATCGACGATTTCTATGCGGCAATCGGCTACGGCGGAATTTCGCTGAACAAGATGATGCCGCACATAAAGGACGAGTATGTCAAGGAGTTCAAGCAGCCCGAGCCTGTCGAGGAGGATGTTATCAAGATAACGAAGCCCTCGCAGAAAAAGCGCACCAAGAGCAGCGAAGGAGTCGTTATTGAAGGTATTGACAACTGTCTTATTAAGCTTTCAAAGTGCTGCAGCCCCGTTCCGGGCGATAAGATAATCGGCTTTATCACCAGAGGTCACGGCGTTTCAATCCACAAGAGGGATTGCACAAACGTGCCTAAGGTCATCGAGCTTGCCGACGAGCCGGACAGATGGATACCTGCCGGATGGGATGAGTCCGTTAAGGAGGATTTTACCGCTACGGTTTCGCTTGCCTGCCTTGACCGTGTCGGCTTGATGGCGGATATTTCAAAGATGATAGCGGATATGCGGGTTATGATATACGGAATCAACACAAAGAGTAAAAAGGACGGCAGAGCGTCGCTTGAATTGACGATCGGCGTCAACGGAATAGAGCATCTCAACGGTGTTATGGCGAAGCTGAGAAAAATAAACGGCGTTCTTGATGTTGAGCGTTCAAACAGCTAAGGTATTGAATAAAGAGGTTTTAGTATGAAAGCAATAGTTCAAAGAGTAAAATCGTCAGCGGTGGTCGTTGACGGTGAAACAATAGGAAAAATCGGTAAGGGATATAATGTGCTTTTGGGTGTGTTCCCCGATGATACAAAAAAGGATGCGGAAATCCTTGCGGCAAAGATAGCCAAGCTGCGCATTTTTGAGGACGAGGACGAAAAGATGAATCTCTCGATACTCGATGTTGACGGCGAGGTTCTCGCAATTTCGCAGTTCACGCTCTGCGCAGATATCAAAAAGGGCAACAGACCGTCGTTCACAACGGCGGCGAAGCCCGACTATGCCAATGAGCTTTACAAATATTTTATGGAGCAGCTCAAATTGAACGGAATTAAAAAGGTCGGGCACGGTTCTTTCGGAGCGGATATGCAGGTCGAAATTCACAATGACGGTCCCGTTACGATAATCATGGACACGACCGTTTGGAACAAGAGGGATTAAAATGACGGTTGAATCAATGGTGTTGGGACCTGTCGGCGCAAACACATATATTGTTACGGACACAGTGAGCGGCGAAACGGCGATAGTTGACTGCGGCGAATGTACGCCCGGACTTCTTGCGGCTCTCGGCGGCAAAAGCGTTAAATATATTCTTTTGACCCACGGCCACGCCGATCATATTCTCGGAGTGTATGACCTCAAGCAGGCTTTTCCCGAGGCGAAGATTGTGATTCACAAAAAGGATGCCGATTGTCTCACGAACAATATGACGAGCCTTGCTTTCAGCATTGCGCCGAACACACAGAAAAATATCGAACCGGACATCACGGTTGATGAGGGCGATGTTATTTCCCTCGGAAGCCTTGATTTTAAGGTCATGCACACTCCCGGTCACACTATGGGCAGCGTTTGCTATTATGTTGAGAGTGAGCGCACGATTTTCACGGGTGATACACTTTTCTGCCTGACTGTGGGCCGAACCGATCTTTACGGCGGTAATGACGACGAAATGTACGCTTCAATCAAGCGTCTTTACGATATGCCGGGCGAATATACGATTTACCCCGGTCACAACAGAGCAACAACAATGGAATATGAACGCAGAAGAAACAGATATATGAGGAGATTCAGATGATACTCAGGGTCGTTAATCACAGATTTCATTATGAAACGGAAAACCTGTGTCGGGTTTTCTTTCCCTATGAAACGATCCGTGTCATAAAGGACGATTCGGACGAAACGGACGACATAACCGTAGTCACTTCAATGAGCGGCGAATATGTCGTCGGGGTTTCTGTCAGCATAAACGGCACAACGGAGAAAAAGGAAAAAACGGTTGCCGACTATGACGATTGCGAGAGAGAAATGGCGATTTTGCTTTTTTCTCTCCTTTCTTCCGTTACAGGCTACACGCCGCAATGGGGAATCCTGACGGGAGTCAGACCATCAAAGCTGATGAACACGTTGATTGCCGAATACGGCGATATCGGAGCAAAGGAGTATTTTTCCGACAAGCTGCTTGTAAATGAGAAAAAAACCGAGCTTGCATATTCCGTTGCCAAGGCGGAGGAAAAAATAGTGTCGCTTTCCGACGAAAAAAGCTTCAGCTTGTATGTTTCGATTCCGTTTTGCCCGACAAGGTGCAACTACTGTTCATTTGTTTCCCATTCAATTGCGCAGGCGAAAAAACTCTTGCCCGATTATGTCGAAAACCTTTGCAGGGAGATAAAGCAGACGGCTCAGATTGTAAATGAGCTTGGCTTGAGGCTTGAGTCAATATACTGGGGAGGCGGTACCCCGACGACGCTTTCGGCGCAGATGCTTGAAAGAATATGTGCTGAGATAAACGAGGACTTTGACCTGTCGCACATTCGGGAATACACAATCGAAGCGGGCAGAGCCGATACCGTGACGCCCGAAAAGCTCAGAGTGATAAAAGCGGCGGGAGTTGACAGAGTAAGCATAAATACGCAGACCTTTAACGACGACGTGCTCAAGGCGATAGGCAGGAAGCACACCGTCGATGATGTTGTCAGAGCTTTTTCTCAGGCGCGGGAAGCCGGATTTGACAATATAAATATGGATCTCATAGCAGGCTTGACCGACGACACGTTTGAGAGCTTTTGCAATTCGGTTGACCGTGCGATAGGTATGAATCCCGAAAACATAACGCTTCATACGCTCGCCCTGAAGCGTTCTTCGACGATAGTTACCCATAAGGTTGACGTAGAAAGCGGAGAAATTGCAAATAAAATGCTGGAATATGCTCAAAACAGGTTCTATTTTGCAGGCTATAAGCCGTATTATATGTACAGACAGTCCCGTTCTCTCGGCAACCTTGAGAATGTCGGCTGGTGCAGGGACGGCTATGAATGTCTTTACAACATTTTTATGATGGAGGAGTGCCACAGCGTGCTTGCCGTGGGTGCGGGTGCCGTGACAAAGCTCAAAGACCCGAACAGCAGAAACATAGAAAGAATATTCAACTATAAATATCCTTACGAATACAATTCGCGATACGACGTCATCGCACAGAGAAAGAATCGAATCATTGAGTTCTATAATGAACTTGCGACGGATTAAGTGAGAGGTGCCAAATGGCAAACAGTACGCTCAAAGAGATAAATAACGGTGTCGGTTCGGATGTTGAAGCCTTTATCGGCTCGGCAGAAAGCAAATTCGACAGCTCGGTTTCCGGACTTGTCGGCGGCTTGATTTCCGACTGTAACTGCGATATAGTTCTGCTTGCCGGTCCCAGCTCGTCGGGGAAAACAACAACCGCCGCCAAAATAGCCGATAAGCTTCTTGAAAGCGGCAGGAATGCATATACGCTTTCGCTTGATGATTTTTACCGCAACTCTGCGGACATTCCGCTGACCGACAGAGGACTGAAGGATTTTGAAAATGTCAGTGCCCTTGATATTGACTTGATACACCAAACCTTCGGCGAGCTGATTGACAAGCGCGAAGCGCAGATTCCGAGGTTTGATTTTCTCACAGGCACGCGCACACAGGATAGGCGAACGGTTAAGCTTACCCGTGATGATGTGATAATCGTTGAGGGTATTCACGCGCTCAACCCGATAATAACGAGCGGTCTCGACGAAAGCCATATATGCAAGGTGTACATAAGCGTGTCGTCGCGTGTTGTTGACGACGGGGGAAGGGTAGTTTTCAGCAAGAGAGATCTTCGCCTTATCCGCCGAATGGTAAGAGATTATCACTACCGCAACACCTCGGTTGAAGAGACGCTTTCGCAATGGCCGGAGGTTCTCAGAGGAGAGGACAAATATATCTTCCCTTACGAGAAAAATGCGCGTTTACGGCTTAACTCCTTCCATCCGTATGAGCCCTGTCTTTTCAAGGACGAGGCAACGGCATTGCTCGACACGGTTGGGGAGGACAGCCGATATTACCCGCTTGCCTGTGAGATGAAGAGTCATTTCTCACTCCTTAGCGCGGTTGATTTCGTGCATCTTCCGAAAAATTCGCTACTCAGAGAGTTTGTCTGAGACGTAAATTTGTAAAAAATGGTAAAAACATATTGCTATACCGTGTTTTTTATGATAGAATTAACTCACCGTCTGTTTGGCGGAACACATTGAAATACTGCGATTTATCTATAAATATTACTTCTGAACAGGGGGAAAACTGATGGCTGAGGAAAAGACCGGCGCAAAGTCACAGTCGTTGCTGAGCGGTGCGTTTATACTTGTTGTGGCAACGGTTCTCGTTAAGGTTATCGGCGCGCTATTCAAGATTCCGCTGTCAATGCTCATCGGCGAGGTCGGAAGAGGCTATTTCAGCACAGCATACGAGATATATACACCTCTTTATTCGATTTCCATGGCAGGCTTGCCGGTTGCCGTTTCCCGTCTGGTTGCAAAAGAACGTTCTCTCGGTCACTTCCGCGATGTCAGGATGATAAGGAGAGTTGCAAGGCGGCTTTTCCTGCTGATGGGCGTTCTCGGAACCGTTTTACTTTTGCTGATTGCCTATCCGTACACAAAGTTTGTTGTCGGATATGTTGAAAACATTTACTGCGTTCTGGCTATTGCGCCGTCAATTTTCTTCTGCTGCTGTATGTCAACATACCGCGGATATTACGAGGGTATGCAAAATATGGTTCCCACGGCGATCTCGGAGGTTATTGAGGTTGTCGGAAAGCTTGTTGTCGGACTCGGAGCCAGTTACATACTCCTCAAAAGCGAGCTTGCAAAGTTTGAGGCAGGCAAGCCTGTTTTCGGAGCCATACGAGCCACGCAGGAGGATGCGCTGGCGGCAATATATCCCTTTGCCGCGGCAACTGCCGTTCTCGGTGTTACGTCGGGAACGATTCTCGGACTTATCTATCTCGTCGTTAGACACAAGCTTGCGGGTGACGGTATTACAAAAGTCGAGCTTCTTGCTTCTCCGAAGCCGGAAAGCGGACGCGCACTCGCAAAAATAATCGTTATGACGGCACTGCCTATTGCGGCAAGCTCTCTTGTAACGAATATTACGAATCTCATCGACGCGGCAACGATTCAGAACAGGCTCAAATATGCCGTTGAGAAAGCTCCCGATGTTATATATGCGCTTTACGGAACCGAATTTGAAACGATGAAGGTTGCGGATTCGCAGATTGTAAAATATATTTACGGAATTTACAATGAGGTGCTTGACTTCAAGAACCTTATTCCGACAATAACCATGACACTCGGCATCAGTGCTATTCCCGTGCTGTCGGCGGCGTGGGCGAATCATCAGCGTCATGATATCAAGGTTGCCGTTGAATCCGTTATCAGGGTTACAATGCTTATTTCCTTGCCGACGGGCTTCGGTCTTGCGGCGGTGTCGTATTCCCTGCTGGATACCTTTTATCCTGCTGCAACGGCGAGCATCGGCTCAAGCATCCTTGCGGTTTACGGCTGTACGATATTTATTTTTGCAGTGTCGTCTCCGATAACGAGTATGCTTCAGGGTCTCGGAAGAACCGATATTCCTCTCAAGTCGCTGATTGTCGGCGCGGTGATAAAGATTGTTCTGAATTATGTGCTTATCGGTAATCCGCACATAAATATCAACGGTGCGCCGATTGCTTCAATTGCGTGCTATCTTGTTGTTGTTATCATAAATATGTACAGCATAATCAAGATAACCGGCGTTCGCATCAATCTTATGTCTGTATTCGTCAAGCCGTGTATCTGTTCGGTTATAAGTGCGGTTATCGCCTTTCTCACCAATTCCGTGTTCAGTCGGTTCCTCGGCAGTCTCGGGAATCCCGACAGTATGATAAACGGAAACACCGTTGCACTTGCAATTGCTGTCATTGCGGCAGTCATTGCTTATGTAATAACAATACTCCTTTTCAAAGGTATTTCAAAGGATGATCTTATGATGATTCCGAAAGGAGAAAAAATTGCCGAAACCCTTGAAAAACGCGGATTTTTAGGTTAAAATAGTATGGAAATGAAAAACGGTTTTAAAATTAAAGATAAATACAATGTCTACGATCTTGTGGAGATTATCAAGCTTCTCCGCTCCGAGGGCGGATGCCCGTGGGACATCAAACAGACTCACGAAAGCATCAAGAAGAATCTTATTGAGGAGACTTACGAGGCGATAGAAGCGATCAACAAAAATGACCCTGCCATGCTCCGTGAGGAGCTGGGCGATGTGCTTATGCAGATTGTGTTTCACGCACAAATTGAGGCGGAAAAGGGCGTTTTCGATATTGACGATGTTGCCGACGAAAACTGTAAAAAGCTAATCGAACGGCATCCTCACGTTTTCGGTGAGGTGAATGTTAGTTCGGTTGATGATGTTCTGACAAACTGGGATGCGATCAAGCGCAAGACCAAGGGTCAGAAATCCACCTCCGAGGCGATTGATTCGGTTCCGCGAGAGCTGCCGGCACTTATGAGAGCCGCAAAGATTCAGTCAAAGGTCGCAAAGGCAGGCTTCGACTGGGACGATGTGAGCGGCGCACTCGACAAGCTCAGCGAAGAGATAGCGGAGCTGAAGGAGGCGATTGCCGACGGTGAAAAGAAACACATCAACGAGGAGCTGGGCGACGTCATTTTCTCTGCAGTCAATGTTTCGAGATTTGTTGATGTCGATGCCGAGGAATCCCTGACCGACGCGACGGACAAATTTGTCCGAAGATTCAAAACGGTCGAAAAACTTGCCCGTGATAAGGGTATTGATATGACAGCTTCCGATATTGAAGCACTCGACAGGCTTTGGGATGCTGCCAAAGCAACGAAATAATGTAATGAATTGCTTTATGCTCGCTGATAACGAGGATTTTTGCTTCTGATTTTTCGATTTCTGTGACCATAAAGATTTCATAATAAAAAACTGGAGGAATTACAATGAATAAGACAGAATTTATCAACGCAGTTGCCACAAAGGGCGAAATGGACAAGAAGGCCGCTGAGAAGGCAGTCAACGCAGTTATCGCAGCTGCAACAGACGCCCTCAAGAACGGCGAGAAGATTCAGCTTGTAGGTTTCGGAACATTTGAGATCAGAGAGCGCGCAGAGAAGCAGGCACGCAATCCGAGAACAGGTGAGACGATGACTGTTCCCGCAAGCAAGGTTCCCGCTTTCAAGGCAGGCAAGGCTCTCAAGGACGCTGTTAAATAATTCTCTTTTAGTTCGATTGTATTGCGGCAGGACGCTTTTGTCCTGCCTCACTTTTTAATGAAATACCGCACAAATTAAGGAGGAAAAAAATGAGACTGGATAAATATCTCAAGGTTTCCAGAGTCATAAAGCGCAGAACCGTTGCCAATGAGGTTTGCGATGCCAAGCACGTTTCGGTCAACGGCAAAATCGCGAGAGCCTCTTATGACGTTAAGGAAAACGACATCATCGAGATAACGATGGGCTCCAACGTCACAAAAATTCAGGTGACGAAGGTAACGGAACACGCCACAAAGGACGATGCGGCTCTTATGTACAGGGTGATTGACTGAGTGCCGTGTGCCGTGTAATAAGTTAAGCTTCAGCCTCATATATTTATATGAGGTGTTTTTTATGTCTGAAGCTTTAATGCACGATATAGTTATCGAAAACCGACAGCGGCTCACGGCAACCGGAATAGAAAATGTTGACAGCTATGAGGACGACTGCATTGTCGCGCAGAGCGAATGCGGTGAAATCGTTATAAGGGGGCACGACCTGAAGATAAGCCGTCTTTCGGTTGAAACAGGGGATATGACCGTCGAGGGCAGCATTGATTCCGTCGGCTACAACGCTCCGAAAATCAGCGGCAGCTTTTTCAGCAGGGTGTTCAGATGATTGATTATCTTCCCGATCCGTCGTCTCAGCTTGTCGGATTTCTCTATTCAATCGGAATCGGCTTCGCTCTCGGTGTTTTTTATGAATTTTTAAGGCTGATTTTTTTTATTGCGTCAGGAAGCGATAAAAAATTCACTCTTGCAAGGGATATAATATTTTTGATTTTCTGTCTCGGCGTCACCTTTTTCTTCCTGCTGATTCGTTACAACGGCAAGGTTATGTTTTACGCCGTGGGCGGCGAGCTGCTCGGCGGATATATTATGCTGAAGCTTGTTAATCCGTTTTTCACGTTTTTGATAAAGAAGAAAATGTACCGGCTGAGAAAAAAATTTGTAGGAATTGTGAACGGAGTTCGTTCAGCAATCCTAAAATTCGGCAGGAAGCTCTATAAGAACGGGAAAAATGTTATAAAATCCGAAAAAAATTTATAAAAAGGCTTGCATAATCGACACAATATAGTGTATAATCAATCCGTAACGGTGTGTCTGCCGTATAAAAAAGAATCGAGGTGACGGAAATGGCAGAAAAGAAAAAGCGCAAGCGCAGCTTTATTGTTTCTTTTTGTATAATTGCTCTTTTTGCGTATTTCGCCATTTCGTTGATTACAATACATAACAATATCAATAGCACAAAAGCGGAGATTACTGCCGTGAAGCAGTCCTGTGAGCAGCAGGTTGCCGAAAACGAGCGGCTCAGGGCGTATGTTGACGGCGGTGAAATAGATGAGTACGTTGAAAAAGTCGCAAGGGACGAGCTTGGATATGTTAAGCCGGGCGAACACGTTTATTATGATGTCTCTGTGAATGATTGACGTTTCGGAATTAAATTAGAGGAGCACGCATTTTATGCAGTTAGAAGTTGGTTCAGTAGTTGAGGGAAAAGTAACCGGTTTTACGTCGTTCGGAGCCTTTGTCGAGCTTGACGGAGGAAAAAAGGGAATGGTACATATTTCCGAGGTAGCGACCGAGTTTGTTAAGGACATTAAGGATCACCTCAAGGTAGGTCAGCAGGTCAAGGTTAAGGTTCTTTCAATTGCCGACGATGGCAAGATCAGCCTGTCAATCCGCAAGGCGGTTGAACAGCCGAAGCCGTCAAAGCCCAAGAGCTTTCAGCCGAGGAAAAATACGGCTAATGTTTGGCAGGGCAACAAATCAACGGATAACCAGCCGCAGTCCTTTGAGAGCATGATGGCGAAGTTCAAGCAGGAAAGCGACGAAAAAATGTCTGATCTCAAGCGTGATTCCAGGCACGGCGGCGGATACAATCGCCGTGGTACAAATAAGCTGTGATGACTTTCAGGAGCAGATATCTGCTCCTGTTTTTTGTAGGTGATATTTTGAGAGAAATTAACGTGGCTGAGGTAAAAAGGGCTGTTAGTGAGCTTTGCGTTAAGGCTAACAAGGTTTTGCCCGATGACCTCGTCAAAACGATTGAAAAGTGCCGTAAGTGCGAAAAAAACAGTCTTGCCGAAAGCGTGCTCGGCGACATTGAGGCGAATCTCGACGCCGCTAAGGAGCTGGACATTCCGATATGTCAGGACACGGGTATGGCTGTCGTATTTCTCGATATAGGTCAGGATGTGCATTTCGTCGGAGGAAGCCTGTATGAGGCGGTAAACAGCGGCGTTCACGACGGATATGTGAACGGCTATCTTCGCTGCTCGGTTGTAGGCGATCCGCTCAGACGAGTCAACACAAAGGACAACACACCTGCCGTTATTCATACACACATCGTTGACGGCAACAGTGTAAAAATTATCGTGGCACCTAAGGGCTTCGGCAGCGAGAATATGAGCTGCATTAAAATGATGACTCCGGCGAGGGGCAGGGAGGACATAATTGACTTTGTGCTTGATAGCGTAAGGACAGCGGGCGGAAATCCCTGCCCGCCGATAGTTCTCGGAATCGGAATCGGCGGTGATTTCGAACAGTGCGCATATCTTGCAAAAAAAGCTCTTTGCAGGAGCGTTTCGATGCACAATGCCGATGAATACTATGCGCAGATGGAAGCGGAAATTCTTGAACGCATAAATAAGGAAACGGGAGTCGGACCGCAGGGCTTCGGCGGAGACACGACGGCACTTTCCGTTGCGATTGAAGCCGCACCGACCCATATTGCCGGATTACCCGTGGCGATAAATTTCGGATGTCATGTCACAAGGCACGCCACAATAACCGTTTGATATATTTTTTGTTATAGTGTCTTAACGGTTTGCTAAGGCAACACCGCACAATTGAGGCGCACGCCTTGCTTGAATATGTTTCCGTTATGCTGCACAAAAATTTCTTGACTTGCGTCAGCAGGCCTACAAAATTTTTGTACAACCTGACGAAAAATCTTACTGCGCAATCCGCACACTCCAATTGTGCGGTATTGCCTAAATTGTTTTTAAACCAGAGGTTGTATAATGAATATAAAATTTGTAATACCGTGTTTATTGGGTCTTGAATCCATAATTGCGAACGAAATGAAGTCTCTCGGCGCAGATGATGTTGTGTCCGAAAACGGAAGGGTGCTCTTCTCGGGCGACGAGACGATGCTCGCAAGAGCAAATATCTGCTCACGCTTTTCCGAGAGGATACAGATTCTTGTCGGTGAATTTTATGCCCGAAGCTTTGAAGAGCTGTTTCAGGGAACAAAGGCTCTCCCGTGGGAGGACTGGATCGGCACTTATGACGCTTTCCCGGTCAAGGGATATTCGCTCAATTCAACGCTGTTCAGCGTCAGCGATTGCCAGTCGATAATCAAAAAGGCGGTTGTTGAGCGCATGAAGTCGAAATACGGCATCAGCTGGTTCGATGAGACGGGACCCGTTCATCAGATTCAGTTTTCAATAATGAAGGATAAGGTCAGTCTGCTGCTTGACACAACCGGAGCAGGACTGCACAAGAGAGGCTACCGTCCGCAGGCGAATGCCGCTCCCATCAAGGAAACGCTTGCCGCCGCACTCTGCGACCTTGCAAGACTTCGCCCTTATCACACGCTGTATGACCCGATGTGCGGCAGCGGTACGATACTTATCGAGGGCGCAATGATGGTTCATAACATCGCCCCGGGTGTAAACAGATATTTTTCCGCCGAGCGTTGGGATGTTATTGACGAAAGGGTGTGGGCGGACGAGAGAAACCGTGCAAGGGATCTTGTAAATTACGATACCGATTTCGTCGCCTACGGCTCGGACATTGACGAGGATGCTCTTGAAATTGCGAAAATCAATGCGAAGCGTGCAGGTGTTGAACGAAAAATCAAGTTTGAAAAAGCCGACATACGCCGCTTTGAACCGAAAAGCGAAAAGGGTACGGTTATCTGCAATCCGCCCTACGGCGAAAGGCTGCTCGACATTGAGGAAGCTCAGAAGCTTTATAAAATAATGGGAGAAAAATTCATAAGAAAACACGGCTGGGCGTATTATGTTATCAGCCCATCCGAGGAATTTGAAAAGGAATTCGGCAGAAAAGCCGACAAGCGACGCAAGCTCTATAACGGCATGATAAAATGTCAGTTGTTTATGTATTTCAAGGGAGGTATTTGAAGATGAAGCACCTTTTTATAATAAATCCGAACGCAGGCAAGGGAAAGGCGTTTGAAACTGTTATGCCGAAAATAAAGGAAGCCACGGCAGAAAAAAACATCGAGTACAAGGTTTATGTCAGCAGCTCTCCGCAGGATACGCACGATTATTGCAAAAAAATAGGCGAGAGCGGCGAAGCCACGAGGATATATGCCTGTGGCGGCGACGGAACGATATACGACATCGTCAATGCAATCTACGGGTACGACAATGTTGAATTTGCCGCGGTTCCTCTCGGCTCGGGCAACGATTTTATTCGTCTTTTCGGAACGAAGGAGCAGTTTGCCGACATCGGAGCGCAGATAGACGGAACGGCGATAAAAATCGACGCTATCAGGTGCGGCGACAGAATTGCCGTTAATCAGTGCTCGATGGGCTTTGACGCGGAGGTCTGCTCAAAGCAGGCGGATTTCAAGAAGGTTCCGTGGCTCACGGGTGAATCCGCTTACACTGCCTCGCTGCTCTACTGTCTTAAATCAAAAACATCAAATCATTTTACCGTCACGGTTGACGACGGCGAACCGATAACCGACGATTTTGTGTTTGCTTTTTGCGGAAACAGCCGATTCTACGGCGGAGGATATCAGGCGGGACCCTATGCCGTTCCGGACGACGGCTTGCTTGATTTTTCAATCGTTAAGGCGATGAAGATACCGAGACTGATTACTCAGATAGGTAATTACAAAAAGGGCAGACATTTTAAGTGGCCTGAAACTACATATATAAGGGGAAAGAAAATGACCGTTCACAGCGATGAGCCCGCCTCTGTCAATGTAGACGGAGAATGTGATATTGTGACGGACAGCACGTTTGAAATTATCCCGTCCGCATTTAGCTTTGTTATCCCGACAACCTCAAGCTATATTGAAGACAGGAAATCCGGAAAAATATCGGATGAAATAGGCGTGGAAGTTAAATAAAAGGTAATAATAAAAATGCGATATTTTTATTTCGGTGAAAAGTCTGAAAACAAAACTTAAATACAAAAGAGGAAAAAGAGTATAACAAAACAGA
>CAVELL010000013.1:0-30974 GCA_963616775.1 Eggerthellaceae bacterium
CCTTTTTCGGCAGACTTGTAGTTCTTTTTTATTTAGACTGTTTTTTTACAGCCCCATTTATTTTTGTTTAATCTAATACATTCAGTTGCTTTATACCCTTTTTCTTCTTTTGAATATACTAATCTTCTTTGTATCTACTTTCTTTACACTAAGTTCATTGTAGACAAATCCAAGCATATTTGTCAGCAAATTTTCAAAATTCCGTGTATTATCCGCATATCCTGACACAAAATGTGCAAATTCATGCATAAGCACTCCTGCAAAGGTTTCTTTAGATTCTAATACACTCCTCTTAATAATTATTGAGTTTTCTGCTGGATCCCAAACGCCTTGAGGAACGAACCCTAAATCATCAATACGAATGGTTTCAGAAATTTTAACATTTGGCACACTTTCTCCATATTTTTTGCTAATAAGTTCAGTAATTGGCGTTACTAATGCAAATGTTTCCCTTTCTTCGGCAGTTAAACTTTTATAATCAATAAAGCTGTATTTAAATCCTTGCCTATATTCATCGGATATTGTTCTAAATGTGTCAACAGAGTCAATTATTTTTCCATACACTGCGTCAGTAACCATAATAAGTTCTCTTCCGCTTTGTTCTAACACCTCCACTTGATCGTTGGTAAGTCTTGAGCGTTCAAAAGGTGTCATAAATACAACATTACCCATTTGATTTAGTTTTTTTGCTGCATAAGATGCAATATCAACCCATCCAGTTTCATCTCTATTTGTTCCCAACATTACATTTCCAATATCATTAACGAGTGGGCGCATAACTGCAGAAGAAACACAATTTTTCAAAATATTCTTTATTGTCTCTGAATAGGCCGTTCGTCCAACATTTGACCTTTCACGATTAAGTGCCTTTTTCATTTGAGCATTCATACTTGTAATATTATAATTAAACAAGAAATTTTCCTCAGTAGCTATTTGAACACCGTTAGCGTATATAAATGACTTACCATTAGTTTTACTTGCGTATACTTCACCATAATTTGTTGTTTCTAAAAGTGTCAAATTACGATTAAATACCAAAAACATTGCTTTTGCCTTTTGCAGATCATCAAATTTTACACCAGTAAGTATTACTTCTGTACCCTCCATTGTTGGATAATGCGGTTCAGAAAATACTGCGTGAAGAGTTTTTATATCAAATCCTATCTTTTCTGCCATTTTAAGGGAAATTGTTGAATATTTAGAGTGAATAGTAACTCCAATGTTATTTCTATAAAAAACGCCGAGCGCATCTTTTAAGCCCACACCAAACTTACCAATTAAATTATTTGCAATAAGTTTTTCTTTATTTTCATTCTGAGTAAAATGTATGTATTGTAGTCCACGTCCATAGTCTCTAATATGACACACACCATCATTATAAGAAATCTCAATTTCTTTTGTTCCAGTTAAGTTTTTTTCATCCAATGCGTTTGCAATTATTTCTCGAATGGCATGTTCAACATTCCAATGTTCCAAAACTTTTTCGATGTTTAAATCAAACAAATTATTCATTTAGTCTCCTTTATACAATAAGTCATAAAGAATAACTAAATTATCTGCAATTTGAATAACCATAAACTTAATTGTAACTATTATATAATAATTAAAACTGTAAAGTCAATAAGCGATGCTCAACCGCTTTCGATTTTCAAAATAAAACGAAAAATTTTAAAAAAGGGGTTGACAAAAAATTTTTTTGCGTTATAATGGCTGACGTAAAGGCAAAGGTGTCTGAGAACTCGGAGTTTCTCTGACGCCTTTTTTCTTGTTATTAAGGCAATGCCGCACAGTCGGGTTGTGCGAATTGCACTATGATTTAGTCATCGGTTACCGAACAATGCGTCGGGACAGCTTAAAAGAGAGGTATGTGTCTTGTCTTGAAACCGATGCGCCTTGAATTTTGGAATCATCAGGCTCGGAGCTTAATACGCATAACCGAATCAACAGTATATTAAACGAGGCAATGGGGTCTCTTGAGTTTATCAAGAATCATTGTCTCGTTTTTAATTTTAAAAAATTCAAAAGGAGTGTTAGCTATGAAAACCGTACCGGAATATTTCGGATGTCTCGTTTTTGATGACAGGGTGATGAAAGCGAATTTGTCAACAGACGTTTACCGTTCTCTCAAGAGAACCATTGATGAGGGCAGAAGCCTTAATCCCGACGTGGCAAATGCAGTCGCAGAAGCAATGAAGGACTGGGCGGTTGCACACGGCGCAACTCATTTTACCCATTGGTTCCAGCCGCTTACGGGAATCACCGCCGAGAAGCACGACAGCTTCATTTCGCCCGCTCCCGACGGCAGAGTAATTATGGAATTTTCGGGCAAGGAGCTCATTAAGGGCGAGCCCGACGCATCATCTTTCCCCTCCGGCGGACTTCGCGCAACCTTTGAAGCGAGAGGCTATACGGCATGGGATCCGACCTCCTATGCATTTATCAAAGGGAACACCCTTTGCATCCCCACTGCGTTCTGTTCCTACGGCGGTGAGGCTCTTGACAAGAAAACTCCGCTCCTGCGTTCAATGCAGGCTCTCAATAAGCAGGCAATGAGGATTCTAAAGCTTTTCGGCAACGAGGACGTCAAGTGCGTTCGCACCTCGGTCGGACCGGAGCAGGAATACTTCCTTGTTTACAAGGAAATGTATGAGAAGCGCAAGGACCTTAAATTCACCGGCAGAACCCTTTTCGGCGCAAAGCCGCCCAAGGGTCAGGAAATGGACGATCACTATTTCGGCGTTATCAAGCCGAGAGTTGCCGAATATATGGCAGACCTCAACGAAGAGCTCTGGAAGCTCGGAATACTTGCAAAGACGGAGCACAACGAGGTTGCTCCCGCTCAGCATGAGCTTGCACCGATTTATACAACCACTAACATTGCAACAGATCACAACCAGCTTACAATGGAGATCATGCAGAAGGTCGCCGCAAAGCACGGTCTTGTTTGTCTCCTTCACGAAAAGCCGTTCGCAGGTGTAAACGGCAGCGGAAAGCACAACAACTGGTCTATGGCCACGGACACCGGTGTTAATCTCCTCACTCCCGGTGAAACCCCCTATGAAAATGCACAATTTTTGCTTTTCCTCTGCGCAGTCATCAAAGCGGTAGATGATTATCAGGACCTTCTGCGTCTCTCCGTTGCATCGGCAGGCAACGATCACCGTCTCGGTGCCAATGAAGCTCCTCCGGCAGTCGTTTCCGTCTTCCTCGGCGACGAGCTCACGGAGGTACTCGAAGCCATTGAAACCGACGCACCGTACAACGGAGCGGAAAAGACCGTTATGAAGCTCGGTGTTCACGTTCTGCCCAAGTTCTTCCGCGACACAACGGACAGAAACCGAACCTCACCGTTCGCTTTCACCGGCAACAAGTTTGAGTTCCGTATGCTCGGCTCGGCAAACAGCATTGCCTGCACGAACATTATGCTCAACGCCGCAGTTGCCGAGAGCCTTAAGATTTATGCCGACCGTCTTGAGGGCGTCGATGATTTTGAGACCGCCCTCCACGATATGATTAAAAAGACCATCAAGGATCACAAGAGAATCATATTCAACGGCAACGGTTACGATGACGCATGGATTAAGGAGGCAACGGAGAAGAGAGGCCTTCTCAACCTCCGCACGACTCCCGACGCACTTCCGACCCTGCTTGAAAAGAAAAACGTCGATATGCTCACGGCACACAAGATTTTCTCACCCGCCGAGCTTGTATCTCGTTATGAAATCATACTTGAAAATTATTGCAAGACCGTAAACATCGAAGGTCTGACAATGGTTGATATGGCAAGGAAAGAAATTATCCCTGCGGTTGAAAAATATGTTTCCGACATTGCGTCGGCTTACAGCGCAAAGAAGAGCTCCGTTCCCGGGATTTCCGTCAGGTATGAGGAGGAAATGCTTAAGAAGCTTTCCGTGCTCGTCGACGAAATGGATGCGGCAACAGGTGAGCTTGAGCTTTCGCTTGTTAAGTACAACACAATTAAGGACATCACAGACGCCTCAGAGGCTATCCGTGATGATGTGATTCCTAAGATGTCCGTTCTTCGCATCGCCTGCGACGAGGCGGAGACGATTACTGCAGAGAGCTATTGGCCGTTCCCGACCTACGGCGATCTCCTCTTCGGTGTAAAATAAACTGCTTCTTATTGATTTATCCTTTCTCGGTATCGCGGGACTGCCGCTCAGCGTGTCAGTCCCGACCGGATACCAAAACGATGATTGATAAGCAATAAATAAAAAACAAAGGCGTTTGAGCCGAAAGAAGTACGGCAGAGGTTCACTTTCAGAGAGCGCGGGACGGTGGAAGCCGCGCAGCGGAAGCTGTCGGAATAACATTCGGCAAGCTTCGATCCGAAAGGCTTTCAAGTAGGTGAGACGGAGGTTGACCGTTAAAGCAACAGAATCTTGACAGAGATTCCAAAGGACAAAAATAGGTGGCACAGCGGGTTACGGCACCTGCCCTATTCTATGCTGAAAAAAATCACGGAGGATTTTATTATGTGTTCAATTATGGGTTACTGCGACAGCTGTGACGATTTTGCTGAATTTAAAAAAGGCTTTGACAAGACGGTGTCGAGGGGTCCCGACGACAGCCGTATCGTGGATACGGGCAGAGGGCTTCTCGGCTTTCACCGTCTTTCTATTATGGGGCTTACTCCCGAGGGAATGCAGCCGTTTGAGCTTGACGGAAGCTACGCAATATGCAACGGTGAGCTTTACGGCTTTGAAAAAGCAAAAAAAGAGTTGAGCGGGAAATACACGTTCAAGAGCGGCTCGGACTGTGAAATCATTTTACCGATGTACCGCGAGTACGGCGTCGATATGTTCGATATGCTGGACGCTGAGTTTGCAATGATAATCTACGACGCAGAGACGGACGAATATGTCGCCGCAAGAGATCCGATAGGCATCAGACCCCTCTATTACGGTCATGACAAAAAGGGTACGGTCGTTTTCGCGAGCGAGGCGAAGAACCTTGTCGGAATGTGCAAGGACATTATGCCGTTCCCTCCGGGGCATTACTACAAGGACGGCGAGTTCCGTTGTTACCGTGACATTGCTGCGGTTGATGAGGTGAGCTATGATTCGCTTGACGAAATATGCTCAAGGATTCACGACAAGCTTGTCGCCGGCGTTGAAAAAAGACTTGTTTCCGACGCAAAGGTCGGATTTCTGCTTTCCGGCGGACTTGATTCATCTCTTGTGTGCGCAATTGCTCAGAAAAAGAGTGACAAGCCGATTCGTACCTTTGCAATCGGTATGAGCGAGGACGCAATCGACCTTAAATACGCAAAGCAGGTTGCCGATTATATCGGCAGCGACCACACCGAGGTTATTATGACGAAGCAGCAGGTTCTTGATTCGCTCGACGATGTTATCCACCTGCTCGGAACATTTGATATCACGACAATCCGCGCTTCGATGGGTATGTATCTGCTTTGCAAATGGATTCATGAAAACACGGATATCCGCGTTCTTCTGACCGGTGAGATTTCCGACGAGCTTTTCGGATATAAGTACACGGATTTTGCTCCGTCTGCCGAGGAGTTCCAGAAGGAGTCACAGAAGAGAATCCGCGAGCTTCACATGTACGATGTTCTGCGTGCCGACCGCTGTATTTCGGTCAACAGCCTTGAAGCCCGTGTTCCGTTCGGCGATCTCAATTTTGTAAAATATGTAATGTCCGTTGATCCCGAAAAGAAGCTCAACAAGTACGGCAAGGGCAAATATCTTCTTCGTCACGCTTTTGAGGGCGACTATCTGCCCCACGACATTCTTTACCGTGAAAAAGCAGCGTTCTCCGATGCGGTAGGTCATTCAATGGTTGATTATCTCAAGGAATTTGCAAGCACTTATTACACGGACGGGGAATTTGCCGAGAAGTGCGGAAAATACAGTCACGCAAAGCCGTTCACAAAGGAATCCCTGCTTTACAGGGAAATCTTTGAGAAGTATTATCCGGAGCA
Source organism: Eggerthellaceae bacterium (assembly GCA_963616775.1). Classification (GTDB taxonomy): domain Bacteria; phylum Bacillota; class Clostridia; order Oscillospirales; family Acutalibacteraceae; genus CAG-488. Next base: position 5,966 of record CAVELL010000013.1, read on the forward strand.
GTCACAGATGATTGTTGATTTTTGGATGCCCAACAAGAGCTGGGAGGGCTGCGACGTAAACGACCCCTCCGCAAGAGTTCTTTCGAACTACGGCGACAGCGGAAAATAACAGAATAAAAACAGCAGGCGGTCAACTGACCGCCTGTCTGCTTTGTTACGGTATTGAGTTTATCTTCCGAAAATAAATTCAAAAAAGCTTATGATAAAGCTGAAAATTTCTCTGAAGAAATTGGCTGTCTTGGAAATGACTTCGATCTCAACCTCTGCCGTGGTGCCGAAAGTGGGCTCCGTTACGGTGAGAGTTGTCTTGCCGAGACGCTTTCCGTGAACAACGATTACTTCGTTTTCGGCATCGTATTCGGCGGTTGCGATTTTTTCGTTTCCGACCTTAACCTCAAGGCTGCCGCAATTGTATCTTGCGCCGACGGGATATATTTCAACAAAGGTGTATTCGTCCTCTCCGCGCACCACCGTAATGTCATCCAGTTCAATTACGTCGGGACTGATTGTTGTTGCATCAACAACATAGAAGATCGGCTCGATGCCCCTGTCGCCTTCGGCACAGATACCGTAAATCTCGCCTGCTTTGGCTTCGAATGTGTAGTCGGCAGGAAGATCGTCGGAAGAAAAATCGCCGTCGCTTTCCCCTTTAAGATTCATTACGGATATATAGGAGCAGCCGTAGGACCAAATGTTATAAACCGCGTCCTCGGTCGGCTTGAGGATAAAATATTCCTTATCTCCGTTTACCGTGTAGGATTCGCCCATCTTGATTTCACGCAGATTGTCCGCCTTGGTGATGCTGAAAAGGACTGTTGAATCGGGTATACGGTAATTTTCTTCCCCGAAAGGAATGGCATCGTTGCTGATTCTGACGGTCAGCTCCGCTCCGCCCCTTGCGACGAAGTAGTCGTCATCTTCCGTAACGTTAAAATCATCGAGATTAAAATCAGACTCGGGATCCGGATTCAATTTCGAATTGTCCGCATAGAACAGATCTACGGAAGCATAGTAGTTATCGTCCAAAAGGACATCAATCTCTGCGCTTGCCAAGTTCTTGCCGTCGACTTCAATCCTTGCGCTGAGCTTGTACATTCCGTCCTCCGGCACGGTAAAGGAATAACGGATGCTTTCTTCCCCTGTTTCGACTGTGTACTCCTCGCCGAGCTCGACGACGGGTTTGGCGGCGAATGCGATCATTGAGAATGACCACATCATAACAACCGCGAGTAGAACACTGAGTGCTTTTTTCATGGTTTTTCCTCCCTGTATGTTTATTTTTAAGGAGAATCGCCTCTCCTTTTTCGGAATCCGGCCGTTGCAAAGAACAGGTAACAGCCGACAACCGCACTGAAATTTATCGGCGGTCGCCCTCACAGGAATCCTTACTTATTTTATAACTTATTTTGGAAAATAAATCAAGCGTTTCGGAAAAATTTATACAATTTGTTTAAGGCACAGAAATGGGTTGGTTCGCAAACGTCAATTAAGGCAATACCTCACAATTGAGGTGTGCGGTGTTGCCTTAAATATCGAACGGAATAAATGCAGCCGCAACTGCAATAACGAGAGACGGCAACAGGTTGGCAACCCTGATTTTTTTGTCCCAAACAAGATTAAGACCAACGCAAAAAATAAGAATTGAACCGACGAGAGAAAGATTCGCCAACGCGGCGTCCGTCATCAGAGGCTTTACGAGCTTCGCCAAGGCTGTTATGGAGCCTTGAAAAACTGCGACCGGAATGGCGGAAAACGCACAGCCCTTTCCGAGCGAGCAGGTCATTACCGTAATTATGATAAGGTCGAGAATCGCCTTTGTGACAAGCACGGAGCTGTCGCCGCAGATTCCGTCCTGAATTGAGCCGACGACCGCCATTGCGCCGATACAGACGGTCAGTGAAGCCGTGACAAAGCCGTTGACAAAGCTTTTGTCCTTTGCATTACCGGTTTTGATTTTCAGCCACTCGCCGAATTTTTCGAACCAATGCTCGATGTTAATAATCTCACCGATCAATGCTCCGAGGGCAATGGCGGCAACAATAAACATAGACCTTCCCGACGTAAGCGACGAGCCGGAAACCGTCATCATTCCCTGTACGGCACCTGCAATGCCGATAAAAAGCACACATACACCGCTGGTTCTTTGCAAAGTGTCCTGTATTCGTTCATTCAGAAATTTTCCGAAAAAGTGCCCGAATACTCCGCCGAGTATTATTGCCGCGGAATTGATTATTGTGCCGAGACCTGCCATGCTTGCCCCTCCGTGCCGAAAATGTGGTTTGATTATATAATAACGGCGGGGAAAAGTCTATACAAAATTTTCAATTTTCGTCCGTCTTGTCAATAATAATTTTTGACTTTACAATATATTCCGTATAATGTATAATATCTTCGAAAATTTGAGCTGAAGAAGGTTGTCAATATGGAAATGGTTAAATTATCTCCGTTCGTTGCGGACAATATATGGGGAGGCACCCGACTTATCACGGAATACGGTATCAAAACCGACAAGGATCCCGCTGCCGAGGCATGGGTTCTTTCCTGCCACCCGGCAGGTCCCTCAACGATACTCAACGGTGAGCTTGAGGGAAAGACCTTGCAGGAGGCTTATCTTGCCGACAAGAGCATCTGCGGCAAAAAGGGCGAAAAATATGAATTTTTCCCGCTGCTCATAAAGCTTATCGACGCAAAGAGGGATCTTTCGATTCAGGTACACCCCGATGACGAATATGCGATGAGAGTCGAGGGAGAATACGGCAAGACGGAGGCGTGGTACATCCTTGACTGCGACCCCGACGCGGAGCTTATTCTCGGCTTCAACAGAAATGTTACCGTTGAAGAATTTAAAAAAGCAGCTCAGAGCGATGCAATGATGGATATATGCAACCGTGTTAAGGTTAAAAAGGGTGATGTGTTCTTCATTGAATCGGGCACGATGCACGCAATATGCAAGGGTATTCTCCTTGCGGAGGTTCAGCAGAACTCTAACACAACCTACAGAATCTATGATTACGGCAGATTGGGCAAGGACGGAAAGCCGCGTGAGCTCCATGTGGACAAAGCGGCAGACGTGACGAAGCTTTGTCCCCCGTCGCTCCCCGATTCGTCGAGCCGTGAGGTTGAAAGCTTCGAGAACGCGACCAAAGCCAAGCTCACCTCATGTGATCTTTTCACGATGTATGAGCTGAGCGTTGACGGAGCGTATTCTTCGGTCAGTGACGGTGATTCGTTTGTTTCCCTGCTTTGCCTTGAGGGCGGCGCAGATGTTGAGTGTGACGGAATTAAGCTTACAATTAAAAAAGGTGAGAGCGTCTTTATCCCTGCCGGCAAGGGAGCATTTACGGTCAGCGGAAAGGTTAAATTCCTTGAAACAAGACTTTGATATTTAATAAAAAGGATACGGCTGACGTCCGCAGTGCAAACCGAAAAAACAAAATAATGTAAAAACTGTAATTCACATTTCGGCAAAAGTGCGATTGTGAATTACAGCTTTTGCTTTATTCCGAGCAGCCGAGGGTTGCACGCCGATTTATTCGGCGGTTGCTTAAAGGCAATATAAATAAATACATAAGAAAATCGGACAAAAATTTCGGCGGTTTTGAGAACCGACGCAACCTCATTGCCATTGACAAAATTCGCATTGTGTGCTAAAATGCCATATCAGTGAGCAAAGACGTTCATTTCGGCAAGGGTATTTTCACCCCTGTCGAAATGAGCGTCTTTTTTTCGGAAAGGAAGGTCTGCTATGAAAAGAGAAGGAGAGATCCGCATACCGTCCGGTTGTGCCGTTTCGGCGGTTATATCGAGAGACGGCAACAAAATGACAGGCGAGGACGTTGTCAAAAGTATGATTCCGATGCATGACCGTTCCAACGGACTGGGCGGCGGTTTCGCAGGCTACGGGATTTATCCCGAATATCGTGATTTTTATGCTTTTCACATTTTCTTTGACAATAACGATTCAAGGGTTGACTGTGAGCGTTTTCTTAAGGAAAATTTTGAAATTGTCAAGGCGGAGTCCGTGCCGATAAGAAAAATCCCCGAGATAACCGATGTTCCTTATATTTGGCGCTATTTTGTTGTACCGTTTGCATCTGTGCTTTCAAGGCTTCAGCTTGATGAAAATACCTATGTCGCAAGGACGGTTATGGATATCAATACCCTGATCAAGGGAGCGTATGTTTTTTCAAGCGGCAAAAATATGGGTTGCTTCAAGGCTGTAGGCTTTCCCGAGGATGTCGGCAGATTTTATCGGCTTGAGGAATACGAAGGATATTCGTGGACGGCTCACGGCAGATATCCGACCAACACTCCCGGCTGGTGGGGCGGTGCACACCCGTTTTCACTGCTCGATTTTTCGGTTGTTCATAACGGCGAAATTTCATCATACGACGCTAACCGCCGATACATTGAAATGTTCGGCTACAAATGCACGCTCCGAACCGATACCGAGGTTATAACCTATATTGCCGACTATCTCATTCGCCGCCAGGGCCTCTCACTCAAAGAGACCGCCGCTGTCATTGCCGCTCCGTTTTGGAGCACAATCAAGGGAATGTGCGAAGAGAAAGCAGCAGAACACGCCTATCTCAGGAAAATGTATTCAAGCCTTTTGATTACCGGTCCGTTTTCTATCATATTGGGCTTTGAGGGCGGACTTATGGCTCTCAATGACCGACTTAAATTGCGTTCCATGGTCACCGCCGAAAAAGACGATAAAGTATATATTGCAAGCGAGGAAGCGGCGATCCGTGCAATTGCTCCCGATGCAGGTGAAATATATTCCCCGGCAGGCGGCGAACCCGTAATTATCAGGGTAAAGGAGGGTGCTTACTGATGTTCCCGTCATATCTTACCTCAGATTTTGAAATTATAAGAAATCCGTCCCGCTGTACAAGCTGCCGAATATGCGAAAGGCAATGTGCAAACGGAGTTCATTCCTATAACGCCGACCTTAAAACAATAATCAGCGACGAAACAAAATGCGTCGACTGCCTCAGATGCGTCACTTACTGCCCGACAAGAGCTTTAAAAATCGTCAAAAACGACTGCTGTTTCAGAGAAAATGAAAACTGGACAAGCGATACCATAAAGGAAATATATAAGCAAGCCGACAGCGGCGGAGTTCTTCTTTCGTCAATGGGAAATCCGAAGCCTCTGCCCGTTTACTGGGACAGAATACTTATCAACGCCTCGCAGGTCACCAATCCTCCGATCGACCCGCTGCGTGAGCCGATGGAAACAAAGGTTTTCCTCGGTAAAAAACCGTCGGAAATCAAGAGGAAGCCCGACGGTACTCTTGATATGGAGCTTCCGCCTCAGCTTGAGCTGGCGATGCCTGTTATGTTCTCGGCAATGAGCTACGGCTCAATCAGCTACAACGCTCACAAGAGCCTTGCCAAGGCAGCCGAGCTTCTCGGAATTTGCTACAACACAGGTGAGGGCGGACTGCATGAGGACTTCTACCGCTACGGCAAAAACACCGTTGTTCAGGTTGCGTCGGGTCGTTTCGGTGTTCACGAAGGATATCTCAACGCAGGTGCGGCAATAGAAATAAAAATGGGACAGGGCGCAAAGCCCGGTATAGGCGGACATCTGCCCGGCACAAAAACGGTGGGAGATATCGCCTGCACACGAATGATTCCCGAGGGTTCGGATGCCATCTCCCCTGCTCCGCACCATGATATATACTCGATTGAGGATCTTCGCCAGCTTGTTTATTCCCTGAAGGAAGCCACAAATTACCAAAAGCCGATCATCGTTAAGGTCGCCGCAGTTCACAATATCGCCGCCATAGCAAGCGGAATTGCACGAAGCGGTGCGGATATGATCGCGATTGACGGTTTCCGAGGCGGTACGGGAGCCGCACCGACAAGGATTCGAGACAACGTAGGAATCCCGATTGAGCTTGCGCTCGCCGCAGTTGACCAAAGACTCAGGGACGAAGGTATAAGAAACAGCGTTTCTCTCATCGCGGGCGGCAGTATCAGGAGTGCGGCAGATGTTGTCAAGGCAATAGCTCTCGGAGCCGATGCGTGCTACATTGCAACCGCCGCACTTATCGCAATGGGCTGTCACCTCTGCCGCAACTGTCAATCCGGTAAATGCAATTGGGGCATTGCAACTCAGGTGCCCGAGCTTGTTGCGAGACTTGAGCCCGAGACGGCATACAACAACCTTGTCAATCTTATGACGGCATGGCAGCGTGAAATTAAGGAAATTATGGGCGGTATGGGTATCAACTCGATTGAAGCCCTCAAGGGCAACCGCCTCATGCTCAGAGGAATAGGCTTGACCGAGAAGGAGCTTGAAATTCTCGGCATATCACACGCAGGAGAGTAAAGCTTCCCGAAAAAACAAAAAAATTTAACAAATACTTTAAGTTAAGGCAATACCGCACAATTGAGGTGTGCGGATTGCGCAGTAAGATTTTTCGTCAGGTGGTACAAAAACTTTGCAGGCTTGCCGGCGCAAGTCAAGGAATTTTTGTGCAGCATAACGGAAACAGATTCAAGGGTAACTGCCGGTTTAATCAGAGTGCGATTATCAGCGGTTACCGAACAAGGCGTGCGCCTCAATTTATGCGGTGTTGCCTTAAAATAAAAGGTGTGATATAATATGTTGATAGATGCAAAAGGACTCGACTATACGGCTATTAACAGGCTTATAAAAAGCTCGGACGGCAATTGCAGAATTAAGAACTGCTTGGGTCAAAGATTTATTGCCGACGGTCTTGCCGAGGGCAGTGTTACGATTGACGAAATTCCGGGCAATGCGCTCGGCACTTACCTCAACGGCGCACAAATCACCGTTAACGGCAATGCCCAGGACGCGGTCGGAGACACAATGAATGACGGTAGAATAATTATTCACGGCAGTATCGGCGACACGGCAGGCTATGCCATGCGGGGCGGCGAGATTTACGTCAAGGGCAACGCAGGCTACCGTGCCGGAGTTCATATGAAGGAATACCGTGACAAAAAGCCGATAATTGTTATCGGCGGCAGGACGGGCAGCTTTCTCGGCGAGTATCAGGCAGGCGGTCTGATAATTGTTCTCGGCAGAAACACCGACGGCAAGCCGATAGTCGGCAATTTCCCGTGCACGGGAATGCACGGGGGCAAGGTGGTTCTCTGCGGCTCGGTTGAGGGAGTAACATTCCCGAGTCAGGTAACGCTCAAGGACGCAGGCGACGAGGATATGACCGAGATAATGCCGTTCATTGAGAATTACTGCAATTACTTTAATTTTGATATAAACGAGCTGATGAGTGAGAAATTCACCGTAATAACTCCCGACAGCAAAAAACCATATAAACAGATGTACGTTGCAAACTGAAAAAAGGTAGGTAACTGTTATGAAATATTCACCCGATGAAATAATGCAGTATATCAAAGAGGAGGACGTCAAGTTCATTCGTCTTGCCTTTACCGATATCTACGGAAAGCAGAAAAACATATCCGTTATGCCCGATGAGCTTGAAAAAGCTTTCAGCTACGGAATAGCCATTGACGCTTCGGCGATTCCCGGATTCGGCTGTGACGTTCATTCCGACCTTCTCCTGCGTCCCGATCCGTCAACGCTCGCCATTCTCCCCTGGAGACCCGAACACGGCAGAGTCGTCAGAATGTTCTGTACCATAACCCACCTTGACGGAACGCCGTTCCATTCCGACACCCGTTCGATACTGAAGCAGGCAATTGAGGACGCCAAAGAAGAAGGAATCAGCTTTGCGTTCGGTCCCGAAATGGAATTTTATCTTTTCACCTGTGACGAATACGGCAAGCCGACCTCCAACCCTTATGACAATGCGGGATATATGGACATTGCTCCCGACGACAAGGGGGAAAACATACGCCGTGAGGTTTGTCTCATGCTTGAGCGAATGGGAATCAGACCCGAAAGCTCTCACCACGAAGAGGGTCCCGGTCAGAATGAAATTGATTTCAGGTATTCCGACCCTCTCACGGCGGCAGACAATGCGGTAACATTCCGAGCGGTTGTCAACACGGTTGCCGCCCGAAGCGGACTTTGCGCCGACTTCTCGCCCAAGCCGCTTGAATCGGCTCCCGGCAACGGAATGCACATAAACTTTTCCGCAAAAGCCGGTGACAGCCGTGAAATTATGCCGAACGTCATCGCGGGAATCCTTGAGCGTATATGCGAAATGACAGCATTTCTCAACACGACGGCAGGCTCATACAAACGGTTCGGAAACAATAAGGCACCGAAATATGTTTCCTGGTCAAGCGAAAACAGATCTCAGCTTGTCAGAATACCGGCGGCACTCGGTGAATACAGACGCGCGGAGCTTCGCTCCCCCGATCCGCTTTGCAACCCTTATCTTGCGTTCGCCCTGCTGATATGGGCGGGTCTTGACGGAATCAAGAATAACTCTCAGCTTCCCGAAATGGCGGATATAAACCTTTTCAATGCACCCGAAGAGGTTACCAAGAAATTTGCGACACTGCCCGGCGACCTTTCCAGTGCGTCCAAGGCGGCTTCGGAAAGCGAATTTATTAAAAAACATTTACCTGAATCAATAATAGAAAACTACTGCAAATAAAGCTTACAGGGAGGGAGCCGAATGGATCTTACGGAACATGTTTACAGCGTCTTGATAGTATCATCGTCCGAAAAATTCGTCAGACCCATGCTCGACCTCCTTCCCGAAAAGATGTTCAATCCCGTTGTCACCGCTTCGGATGTAGCTCAGGCAAGGAGAAAGCTGCTGGAAAGCGACTTTGATATTGTGCTGATAAACACGCCGCTGCGCGATGAGTTCGGAACAAAGCTTGCTTTCGATATCTGCCAAAAGAGCAGTGCGGGAGTTCTTCTTTTTGTCAAAGCGGAGCATTACCCCGACATAACCTCAAAGGTTATGCCTTACGGTGTTTTGACAATTTCAAAGCCAACCTCTCCGTCGATGATTATGCAGTCGATGCAAATGCTGTGCTCAACGAGAGAACGTCTGAGAATAATGGAAAAGAAAAACGCCTCGGTTGAGGAAAAAATCGAGGAAATCCGAATTGTAAACAGGGCTAAATGCCTTTTGATAGAACAGTTGAAAATGACGGAGCCGGAGGCGCACAGATATATAGAAAAACAGGCTATGGACAGGTGCGTCACACGGCGGGCTATTGCCGAAAACATTATTTTGACTTACAAATAAACGGAGGGATAATTTATGACAAAATACATTTTCGTAACCGGAGGAGTCGTTTCCGGACTCGGCAAGGGTATTACAGCAGCATCTCTCGGACGTCTTTTGAAGGCGCGCGGACTCAAGGTTGCCGCCCAGAAGCTTGACCCCTATATAAACGTTGACCCCGGCACTATGAGCCCATATCAGCACGGCGAGGTTTATGTCACAGAGGACGGTGCGGAAACCGATCTTGACCTCGGTCACTACGAAAGATTTATCGACGAGGATCTTAACAAATACTCGAACCTCACCACGGGTAAGGTTTACTGGAACGTGCTCAACAAAGAGCGGCGCGGCGAATACCTCGGCTCGACGGTTCAGGTAATTCCTCACATCACCAATGAAATCAAGGATTTCGTTTACCGCGTCGGAAAGAAGACCGATGCCGACGTTGTTATCACGGAAATCGGCGGTACCATAGGAGACATTGAAAGCCAGCCGTTTTTGGAGGCAGTCAGACAGATCTCTCTCGAGGTCGGCAAGGAAAACAGCCTCTTCATTCACGTTACTCTCGTGCCGTTCCTCAGGGGCTCGGACGAGCACAAATCAAAGCCGACACAGCACTCCGTCAAGGAGCTTCAGGGAATGGGTATTCGTCCCGACATCATTGTTCTGCGCTGCGACGAACCGCTGGAGGACTCGATATTTAAGAAAATCTCAATGTTCTGCAACGTCAAGCCGGACTGCGTAATTGAAAACATAACTATCCCCTATCTCTATGAAGCACCGCTCATGCTTGAAAAGGCAAACTTCTCCTCCGTTGTATGCCGCGAGCTTGAAATCGACGCTCCCGCCCCCGATCTCACTGAGTGGACAGGTCTCTGCGAAAGAATCAGAAGCCGTACAAACACGGTTCACATCGGACTTGTCGGCAAATACGTTCAGCTTCATGACGCTTATCTTTCCGTTGCCGAAGCAATGCGTCACGCCGGCTATACGCTCGACACACATATTGACATAAACTGGATCGATTCCGAGCAGCTCACAAGGGATACATACGAAGAAAAGCTCGGCGGACTTGACGGAATCATCGTCCCCGGCGGATTCGGCGGACGCGGAATCGAGGGTATGATTCTCGCCGCAAAATACGCCCGTGAAAACAGACTTCCGTACTTTGGAATTTGCCTCGGAATGCAGATTGCCGTAATTGAATACGCAAGAAATGTCTGCGGAATCAGCGACGCTCATTCCGGTGAGTTCGACGAGATATGCAAAAACAAGGTCATTGACTTTATGCCCGGACAGAGCGAAAACATTGACAAGGGCGGCACACTCCGTCTCGGTGCTTACCCGTGCGTCATTGCCGAGGGAACCACAATGGAGCGTTGCTACGGCACAAGGGAAATTTCCGAAAGGCACCGTCACCGCTATGAGTTCAACAACGACTACCGTGACGTTCTCACCGAAAACGGACTCGTTCTCTCCGGCAAATCTCCCGACGGCAGACTCGTTGAAACGGTAGAGCTTTCCGACCGTCCGTTCTTTGTCGGAGTTCAGTACCACCCCGAATTTAAGTCGAGACCCAATAAGGCTCATCCCCTGTTCAAGGGCTTCATTGACGCCGCACTGAAAAATCAGGCGAAATAAATTAAGGCAATACCGCACAAATTGAGGCGCACGCCTTGCTTGAAGCGGTATTGCCTTAAACCTCCCCCTGTGTACCGATGTTACTTGAAACATACAGGGGGAGGTGTTATAATATCCGTATATCTTTGAAAAGGGTGACATTATGGCTTATCTGACCGACATTGAAATTGCACAGAGCTGCAAAATGAAGTACATCGGCGAAATTGCAAAAACGGCACACATTGACTCAAAATATATCGAACAATACGGCAATTACAAGGCAAAGATTGATCTTTCTCTCCTCAACGACACCGACAGAAAAGACGGCAGGCTTATCCTTGTCACCGCGATAACCCCGACGCCTGCCGGCGAGGGCAAAACCACAACAACGATCGGACTTGCCGACGGGCTTCGCCGCATAGGCAAGGATGCCGCAGTTGCTCTGCGCGAGCCGTCACTCGGTCCCGTTTTCGGAATCAAAGGCGGCGCGGCTGGCGGCGGATACGCTCAGGTTGTCCCGATGGAGGACATCAACCTGCACTTCACGGGAGATTTTCATGCCATCGGTGCGGCAAACAATCTTCTTGCCGCGATGCTTGACAACCACATTCAGCAGGGCAACTCGCTCGGAATTGACGTTCGCAAAATAACATGGAAACGCTGTGTTGATATGAACGACCGCCAGCTCCGTCACATTGTGGACGGTATGGGCGGAAAGGCGAGCGGCGTTCCGCGTGAGGACGGATTTGACATAACGGTTGCCTCCGAGATTATGGCGGTTCTCTGTCTCGCAACCTCGATATCCGACCTCAAGGAAAGACTTTCAAAAATAATTGTGGGCTACACTTATGATGACAAGCCGGTCACCTGCGGTCAGCTTAAGGCGCAGGGCGCAATGACGGCTCTGCTTAAGGACGCGCTCAAGCCGAATCTTGTCCAGACGCTCGAGGGCACTCCGGCATTTGTCCACGGAGGACCGTTTGCCAACATTGCCCACGGCTGCAACTCCGTAACGGCAACCAAAACAGCACTGAAAATGAGCGATTACGCTATCACGGAAGCAGGCTTCGGAGCTGACCTCGGTGCAGAAAAATTCCTTGATATCAAGTGCAGAATGGCAGGTCTCACCCCCGACGCGGTTGTTATCGTCGCAACCGTCCGCGCCCTCAAAATGCACGGCGGACTTGACAAAAAGCAGCTTGATACCGAGGATCTCAATGCCCTTCAAAGAGGTATTCCGAACCTTCTCCGCCACGTTTCAAACATCAAAAACGTATACAAGCTCCCCTGCGTTGTTGCAGTCAACCGCTTCCCGACCGACACCGACGCCGAGATTGACTTCATAATAAGCAAATGCCGCGAGCTCGGTGTAAACACAGTTCTTTCGACCGTGTGGGCAGAGGGAGGCAAGGGCGGCGAGGCTCTCGCCAAAGAGGTTGTTCGTCTCTGTGAGGAGGAAAAGGGCGACTTCACCTTCTCTTACGATGACGATATGAGCATCGAGCAAAAAATCGAAGCGATAGTCAAAAAAATATACGGCGGTGACGGAATAGCCGTTGTGCCGAACGCAAAGAAGCAAATTGCACAGCTTGAATCGCTCGGCTTCGGCAAATGCCCCGTTTGCATCGCAAAAACGCAGTACAGCTTCTCCGACGACCCGACCAAGCTCGGCGCACCCGAACACTTCACCGTAACCGTCAGAAACGTAAAGATTTCCGCAGGAGCCGGATTTGTCGTTGCGTTGACGGGCGATATCCTCACCATGCCGGGTCTCCCGAAAGTCCCCGCCGCCGAACGAATCGACGTTGACGAAAGCGGAAAAATAACAGGACTGTTTTAAACTTTTAAAAAAGCGACAAAACCCCTTGACAACCGTTAATCCATAATGTATAATAACTGCCTGTAAAGAAAAAAACTTTACAGGCAGTTTTGCTATGATATACTTAATATGTGTGTGCACCGATAAATTGTTAATATTCTGCAATGGAGATAGTTATATGACATCGGCAATAGCTGTGATAAAGGAAAAGTTGTACAAACTTATTCACGCTCCTATAAGCGCGATAAAAAGGCGAAAGAAAATTTCTTATGCCCAAAAGCAAACAAGAAAAGAAACTAAACCTAAACTCATTCTCGCATTAACGCCTGAGTACGGCAATATGGGTGATCAAATAATTACAGTTGCCGAAAAGATGTGGTTTAAAACTTTTTTCCCGGAATATTCGGTTGTCGAATTCACACAAGATGAGCTGATAAACGACCAGCATCTTTCCGCCTTTAAAGCAAGCATTAAGGAAAGTGATGTAATATTTTTCCAAGGCGGCGGAAATCTTAATGATATGTATCTGCAGGCAGAAAATATACGCAGAAAAATACTTTTAGGATTACCAAACAACCGAATTGTTTTGTTTCAACAATCAATAAGTTTTGGAAGTTCCGAACAAAGTATCGCTATCAAAGAAAAAACTTCAGAAATATACAACAAGCATCAAAAATTAACTATATGCACAAGAGAGAAAAAAAGTTTTGATTTTGCTAAGGAGATGTTTCCAAATAAGGATACACTTCTTTATCCGGATATGGCGGTTTTTTTGATAAATAAAATTAAAAATCAAAATAGAAGGAATGGGCACATCGCTCTCTGTTTTAGAGATGACAGAGAAAAGCTGTACTCTGAAGAAACGCTAAAAAAAGCTGTTGCCCCATTAAAAAATAAATATATTTGTGATAAAATTGACACACACGTTCATCACGTTGTAAGTAGAGACAACCGTTACAACGAGGTGATCAAGCTTATTGAACTTTTTTCGTCATTTGATATTGTTATTACGGACAGATTTCACGGTATTATATATTCCTTTATTGCCAACACCCCGTGTGTCGCGCTGAAATCTGCCGATCACAAAATTGAATCGGGGATAAAATGGTTTGAAGGTTGCAATATGGTCAGATATGCAAACTCGGCTGAGAAAATCGTTGAAGAGGTCAATGCGCTTAAGAATTGTTTGAATTATGAATTTCCTGATTTTAATAATACTTTCTCTGCTATGGCTGACAAAATCAGAGAAATAACAAATCTATAATAAAATTCATTTTAAAATAGGTAACCCCCCTTGACAACCGTTAATCCATAATGTATAATAACTGCCTGTAAAGAAAAAAACTTTACAGGCATTTTTATGAAAGGAAGAGTGAAATGAGTAAAAATCTCGATATGACCTTATTGCTTGATTTTTACGGCGATATGCTTACGGATAAGCAGCGCACATTCATCAGCTATTACTATAATGATGACCTCTCCCTTTCCGAAATTGCGGCTAACGAGGGTATCACGCGTCAGGGCGTGCGCGACGCTATCAAGCGCGCCGAGGGTCAGCTTGTCAATATGGAGGAGCGGCTCGGACTGGTTACCAGATTTGAAAATATGAAGAGCGGTCTGGGCGAGATAATAGAGGTTTCCGATGATATCGCCGCCTACAACCGCCGCAACACCCTTTCCAAGGAGATAAACGACGCAACGGCGAAGATCAAGGCTGTTGCCCGAATGCTCCTCGCAGAGGACTATTCTTAAAACAAGGTGGTGTGCCGAATGGCATTTGACGGTCTTTCAGAAAGACTTGAAGCTGCTTTTCAGCGTTTGAAAAGCAAGGGCTCGCTGACCGAAGCCGATGTTCGCAGTGCTATGCGTGAGGTTCGTCTTGCTTTGCTTGAAGCGGACGTAAACTACAAGGTTGCCAAAGATTTCACGGAAAAGGTCACGAAAAGAGCTGTCGGTGAACAGGTTATGGAAAGCCTGACTCCGGCTCAGATGGTTATCAAAATCGTCAACGAAGAGCTCACCGAGCTCATGGGCGGCACAAAGGCGCGTTTGGCGGTCGCCAATCATCCCCCGACAGTCGTTATGATGTGCGGTCTTCAGGGTTCCGGTAAAACTACACACAGTGCAAAAATCGCATTGAAGCTCAAGAACGAGGGTCACAGACCTCTGCTTGCCGCCTGCGACATTTACCGTCCCGCAGCTATCAAGCAGCTACAGGTTGTCGGCGAGAGCATCGGCGTCCCCGTTTTTGAGATGGGACAGACAAATCCCGTTGAAATTGCGAAGGAAGCCATTAAGCTTGCTAAGGATCACGGCTACGACTATGTATTTCTTGACACGGCAGGCCGTCTGCATATTGATGAAGAGCTTATGAATGAGCTAAAAAACATCAAGGCAGAGGTTAAGCCTCACGAAATTCTGCTTGTTGTCGACGCGATGACCGGACAGGATGCGGTCAATGTTGCAACGTCGTTCAACGAGGCTCTCGGAATCGACGGTATCGTTCTGACCAAGCTCGACGGCGACACGCGAGGCGGCGCGGCACTTTCCACAAGAGCCGTTACGGGCAAGCCGATCAAGTTCGTCGGTGTCGGTGAAAAGCTCACCGACCTTGACACCTTCCACCCCGACCGTATGGCGTCGCGAATCCTCGGTATGGGCGATATGCTTTCGCTTATCGAAAAAGCAGAAATGGCTCTTGACGAGAAGAAAGCGATGGAACTCGAAAGACGACTCAAGCAGAACAAGTTTGATATGAACGACCTGCTTGACCAGCTTGCGCAAATTCGCCGAATGGGTTCGATCAAGGACACTCTTTCACTCATTCCGGGCGTTGAGAAGCAGATTAAAGACGTTGATATTGACGAGCGTCAGTTCGACAGAGTCCGCGCGGTTATCGAGTCAATGACTCCGCTGGAGCGTGAAAAGCCCGAAATAATCAACCCCTCGCGCAAAAAGAGAATTGCCGCAGGATGCGGACAGGACGTTGAGGCGGTCAACCGTCTTCTCTCCCAGCACAAGCAGATGCAAAAAATGTTCAAGCAGATGAACGGCAAGGGCAAAAAGCGCAGACGCGGCAGACCCGACCTTTCACAGCTCAAGGGATTTAATGTTTAAGCTTTCAAACACGCACTCATCACTTGCGTGATTGATATATTATTTATATTTATTTTATTGGAGGAATTTACAATGGTTAAAATCAGACTTCGCCGTATGGGCGCAAAGAAAGCACCTTTCTACCGTGTTGTTGTTGCGGATTCAAGATATCCCCGTGACGGCAGATTCATCGAGGAAATCGGCACATACGATCCGATGAAGAATCCCTCGGAGATCAAGATCGACGCAGAAGCAGCGGCAAAGTGGCTTGCCGACGGCGCACAGCCGACCGACACCGTTAAGGCTCTTCTCAAGAAGAGCGGTATCGTTAAATAATCATATCAGAGGTATTTGCCATGGACGAATTATTGGTACAGATCGCTAAAGGACTCGTAAGCGATCCCGACGCAGTAAATGTTACGGTTGACGACATAGATGAGGACGGTGTTATCGTCTATCATCTTCACGTTGCCGCTGACGATATGGGTCGAGTTATCGGCAAGCAGGGCAGAATTGCCAAGGCTATCAGAGTTGTTATGCGCTCGGCCGCTAACCGAAACGATCAAAAAATATCGGTTGAAATCGACTGATCATCGAAAAACTAGAGAACCTGTCATTCCGAAAAGCTCGGACAGACAGGTTCTTTTTTTAGGGCAATACCACACACTCCAATTGTGTGATATTGCCTTAGTTTATTTTCATCGCAAGAGTGAGCACATTCATTGCCGTTCGCTGAAGCTCGCCGAGTGTGATTCCGCCGTCCTCACCGAGCGATTCAAGAAGCGTTCCGTCGGGTCTGTGCAATCCGATCCGTCTGCCGCCGGGCATGAGGGCATCAACCTGAGCACGGACTCTGTAAGCTTGATTCCTGAGCTTCGGGAACTCCGGGCTTCTCTCGTTTTTCATCCACCAGTCCGTTATGACATTGCCCTTATATCCCCACTCACCGCGCAGTATCTCCGTGCAAAGCTCATAGTTATAGTGACCGTAAACGGAATTTATCCTGTTGTACGACGTCATAATGTTTTTCGGTTCGGCCTCCCTGACGCAAATTTCAAAGCCTTTCAGGTATATCTCTCTCAGCGCACGCTCGGAAAGCCGCGAATCATTGCGGTTTCTCCGCATCTCCTGATTGTTGCAGGCAAAGTGCTTTGGACAGGCGGAACCGCCGTGTGACTGAATACCCCTGACAGCCGCCGCGGCAATTTTGCCCGTGAGGAACGGATCCTCGCTGTAATATTCAAAATTCCTGCCGCAAAGCGGATTGCGATGTATATTCATTCCCGGAGCCAGCAATATATCCGAGCCTTTTTCTTTCATCTCTGTACCGACCGCCGAATAAACCTTTTCGACCAGCTCTGTGTCAAAGGTGCAGGCAAAAAGTGTACCGATCGGCAAAAGCGAACAGCAGGCACGAAGCCTTATGCCTGACGGACCGTCGGACGTTGTGAGCACCGGAACGCCCTTCTCTCTGAGCGACTCGGTCACTCCGCCGAAGACTCCTGCGTTGCCTTTCACGCCGAGCGGACTGTTCATCACATAGTCTCCCCGTGATATCGCTTCAAGCTCGGTGTTGCTCAGCTGCGCCGTAAACTGTTCAAGCGTACATCTGCCGTTTTTCACATCGGAAAGCTTGAAGCCGCTGTCGCCCGTCTGCTCAATCGCTTTCGGGAGCGACTCTGTTATCCTTTTCGCAAGGTCATAATTTCTTGTCGCCACCGTGCGAGAGGCTGGAATAAGGTTTCCGTTTTTGTCCTCGGCGGCAAGTACATTAAACGCCTGAATCGGTGCAGAAGTCCGAGTGCACTGCCTGTAAAGCTCGTCAAACTCCTGCAAATATTCAAGAGCACATTCGCAGTCCCTGACATTTCTGCCCACAAAGAATCGGTATTTACCTTTTTCAATCACATAAGCACTTTCAAAGCCCGTTGCTCCGCTTTCGTCATAGGAAGCAAGGCTTTCTCGCTCGGTTTTAAGTATCAGTTCGACGCTTTCACTCGGCTTCAAGCTTGCTGTTTTCGCAAAATCAACCAACATCTTTTCGGGATTGCCGAGCTTGCCGCAGGGCTTCGCGAGATAGAGCTGTACAACCTCTCGGCCGCATCGCTTTCCGATATTCGTCACACTCAGCCTGAAAACAAACTCGTTACCGTTAGCTTCCGCGCTGAGTGTTTTTATTTTAAAATCTGTATATCCGAGACCATAGCCGAACGGATAGATGACTTTTTCGGGCGCGAACGTCTCAAAGTAGCGGTATCCGACATAGATATCCTCTTTGTATTCGTTAAAATCCTTTCCGCCGAAGCACTCCGAGGACGGATAATCACAATACTCTTTCGCAACCGTGTCCGTGAGCCTGCCGCACGGCTGCGAATTGCCGCAAAGCAAATCGGCTGCGGCATTTCCGCTCTCCATTCCGCCCTGCCAGACTATCATAACCGCGCCGAGCCTTTCGCGGTATTTTTCAATCCAGCTCATATCCATAATTCCGCCGATGTTCAGCAGGACAACAGCATCATCAAAACGCGCCGTGACTGCGTCCAGCATTGCCGTTTCATCATCGGCAAGGTAAAAGCTGCCCTTTATGAGCCGACAGTCCCTGTCCTCTCCGGAGGATCTGCCTATCACGACGACCGCCTTGCTTCCGTTTTCTGCCGCACTGTTCACGCAGTCCGCGCCGAGCGGCATTTCGGGAAAATAAAAAGGCCAGCGTCCCCAAAATCCGTGATCAATCGGATTCTTTTTGTCCCAGCTTCGGTAAGTGTCGGCAAGCCGACTGTCAAGCGAAAGCTTATCGCAATTTTCGATTCCTTCGGCGAAGCTCACGGCATACGGTCTGTTGACGTCGCCGCCCGAACCGTAGCCGACATAATGGCTTTCATAGCCCGTGATACCGAAGAGTGCAATTTTCGTCCCGGTGCCGAACGGAAGCGCGCCTTTATTTTCAAGCAGAACCGCGCCGTCGGCCGCCGCTCTCCGCAAAAGCTCGGGCATTCCGGGAGTTATTTCCTTTATCGCGCCTTTCCTGTCGATGTCGCCCTGTGCAAGACCGTTCACCGCCTTTGAGAAAAGGCGTTTTACTTTCTTTGTAAATTTCATAGCGTTTCCTCCGCCTTGATAATTCGCTTTTCCGTTACAACAAAGTCGACTTTAACGTCCCACTTTTCAGACGGAATCCCGTCCCTGCCGAACAGGAATGTTTCGGGGCAAAGCACAAATTTCTGCGCTTCGCTGTGAGCACAAAATCTGTCATAGTAGCCTCCGCCCTTGCCGAGACGTGCCCCGTCCTCGCCTGCCGCAAAGCACGGCAAAATAATAAGGTCAATTTCATCTGTGTTCAAGGTTCGGCAGCCGTCGTCGGGCTCCGAAATCCCAAACATACCGCTTTTCAGGTCTGAAAGCGACTTAATCTCAACTGCTTTCATAACCCCTTTGCCGATTATTTTCGGCACACACACACGTTTGCCTGAGTCAAGCGCATTTTTCAAAAGCCCCTTTGTGTCCGCCTCCGTCGGCAAAGAAACATAGATAAAAACTGTCTGTGCGCTTTTCCAATCTTCTCTCGCACAAACAAGCTTGCACATTCCCGCGCCCCATTCCGCAAAGGACTGCGGATGAATCATTTTTATTTTTTCGCGGCAGTTTGCACGCATTGTTTCCTTGTTTTTCAAAGCGCATCTCTCCTGTTTCAATACGATTATAACATTACGGCTAAAAAACTTCAAGAACCCGCCGCGTCAAATTGACAATGCAACGCCTCTGTGATATACTCATTTTGTTACACTTTTTAGGGAGTCTTCTGCCTATGAACACAAAATCAAGGACAAGAAATTCATTCAGGAATATGGCAATTACAGCGTGCTGTCAGTTTACTTTGCTCATTTTCAGCTTTGTTACCCGTACCGTTTTCATTGACTCACTCGGTACGGATTATCTCGGAATAAACGGTCTTTATTCCAACATTCTGAGCGTTCTGTCAATGGCCGACCTCGGCATAGGCTCGGCCATCGCTTACGCACTTTACAAGCCCATTGCACGCAGAGATGAGCGTGAAATTTCAACGCTGATGAATTATTACAAAAAAATATATCGCTACATTGCCCTCGGCGTTGCTGCAGTCGGACTGTGTATCGTCCCGTTTCTCAATGTCCTTGTTAAAACGGAGCAGCAGATAGACCGGTTCCATCTGATTACATACTATCTCCTTTTCCTTGCAAATTCCGTAACAAGCTATCTGCTCGCTTACAAATCGACAATGCTTTTGGCGGATCAGAACAGCCACATCGTCCGCATTTCGCATACATTTTTTTCAATCGCGGCAAACATCGGAGAGCTTCTCATTCTCAAATACACGGGCAGCTATATCGCCTATCTTTTAATTCAGCTTTCCTGCACCCTTTTGAACAATCTCATAATAGCGTTCATTGTTGATAAAAAGTACAGCTTTATAAAGAAATATCACGACAAGCTCAGCAAAGAAAAAAGGACAAACATATTCACCAACGTCAAATGTATGTTCTTCTATAAAATCGGCGGAGTTATCGTCAACAACACCGACAATATTCTCATTTCCGCGATAATCAGCACAACAATTGCAGGTATCTATTCCAACTACACCTTGATCGTCAACGCAGTTCTTCAATTCGTTGACTATCTTCTTAACTCAATAACCGGAAGCATAGGAAATCTGAATGCCTCAGGCGACAAAAAAAATTCCGAAAAGATTTTCAATTCGCTGACGGTATTTAACTTCTGGCTGTTCGGCTTCTGTTCGGCAATGCTTTTCGCTCTGATTGATGATTTCATTCGTCTTTGGCTTCACAAGGAAAACTTTATCCTCGGCACCGCAATGCTGATTGCAACTGTCGGAAATATTTTCTTTACCGGCATAATGAGGAGCATGGCTGCATTCCGCGAAACAACCGGAATCTTCAGACAGACTCGCTATATATTTGCGTTCACCTCCGTACTGAATATCATTCTGTCGATAATCATGGGCAAAACGCTCGGTCTGAGCGGAATAATATTCGCAACCATAATATCCAAGGCTCTGACCTGTTTCTGGTATGAGCCGTATATGCTCTACAAGCATTTCTTCGGCACAAGCTGTCTGAAATACTTTGTGAGGCAGTTCCTGTTCATCTTTATCGAAGCTGCTGTCTGTGCGGCAATTTACTTCATCAAGCCGCTTCTTCCCTCTCTCAGCTACACAACATTCATTCTTGAAGCGGTCATTGCCGCGGCGATATTCAATGCCGTATTTCTCGTAGTGTTCGGTCCGACAAAGGAGTTCCGTTTCCTGCTCGGCAAGCTGAAATTTTTACCCTTTAAAAAGAAATGAAAGCCGCTCTTCACAAGCGTTTAAAGACCTATTACCAAAAACGAACAAAACATTCTTCAACAAAAAGAGAAAGCTGTAATTCACCAATGTGAGTTACAGCTTCCCTTTTTTCTGTGTTCAATTAAACAGCCCGAATCAGCCTTTAAGCTTTATTCCCTTGCCGTTGAGCTTTGCAATAAGTTCATTGACTATTGCCATAACCTCGTCCTTGACAAGCGTTCTGTCGGGGCAGGAGAACATAATTCTCACGGTTATCGACTTTCCGCTTGCGTCCTGATATGTGTCAACAACGGCAATCTTCTTGACAAGCTCGGAATTGATGAGCTCCATTGCCTCCTTAATCGGTCTGAATGTATCCGTAACAAATGTTACGTCAACCTCAATCGACGGATACTTTGAAGCCTCGGCATACTTGATTCCCTCGTTTTCAACGCCGACAAGATCCTTGATATCCATTTCCAGGAAAACAACATTCGCTTTCTTGTCAATGTTTCTGAGAACCTCGGGGTGAACCACGCCGATTACGCCCAGCTCCTTGCCGTCGCAGACGATCGCGTTGTAGTTCTTCGGATGAATGTAGTTGAGCTCTGCGCTCTTCGCCTTGAACGAAACGGGCTTGTGCTTGATATCGTCAACCGCAACCGAAATCATATTGATAAGCTTGAAGTAAAGCTCCTCGGCGGATTCGGTCTTGCTGAAGAGAGTGATTGCAAGCTTCTTATGCTCGCGGCAAAGGTTGTTTTCGTCAACGCCGTCGACAACACGTCCGATCTCGAAAATTCCGAACGACGGAGCGTAGGAGGAGTTAGACTTAACCTGGCAAAGCTGGGTCGGAATCATCGACTTTCTGATAGTCTCAATGTTCGGGTTGGTTGCATTGGCAAGCTTGATGTTCGGTTCTGTCACAATGCCGAGCTTTCTGTACTCGTCGGTGTACTCCCAAATATACGAATGAACCTCGTGCAGTCCGAACTCCTTAGCGAGAATATCCTTGAGCTTGTCCTCAATGCTCTTTTCGGCAAACGGACGAACGGGATAAAGCGGAGCTTTCGCCGTGTGAATGTCAAAGTTGTCGTAGCCGTAAATTCTTGTTATCTCCTCGATAATATCCGCCTTGAGCGTGACGTCCTTTGTCGCTCTCCATGACGGAACGTCAACGGTGAAATCGTCGGCTTCAAGCTTCACCTTGAAGCCGAGCGCGGTGAGCGTCTTAACAATCGTATCGTTGTCGATTTCAATGCCCGTGTAACGGTCAACAAATTTCTTGTCGAAGCTGAGTTCAACGTCGTCAAACTTGTGAGCGTATTCATCTGTCAGGCTCGAAGTTACCTTTACGCCCGAATCGCAGTCGCTGAGAAGCTTGACAAAACGTGCAACCGCTGTCACGGTCATCTCCGGGTCAAGGCTCTTTTCATAACGCATGGAAGCGTCGGTTCTGTGAGCAAGACGCGCTGAGGACTTTCTGACGGACACGGCATCGAACGTTGCCGATTCAAGCGTAAGCGAATGGGTGTCGTCAACGATTTCCGAATCAAGTCCGCCCATGATGCCTGCGATTGCAACCGGCGTGTTGTCGTTGCAAATCATCAGAGTGTTCTCGTCGATATGTCTTTCAACGCCGTCAAGTGTCTTGAACTCAAACGGTGTGTCGAATCTCTTGATTCTGATTTTCTCAACCTTTCTTGAGTCGAAAGCGTGCATCGGCTGACCCATTTCAAGCATGAGATAGTTTGTCAGGTCGGCAAGGAAATTGATCGCTCTCATTCCGCAGTAGTAGAGGCGGATTCTCATATTCGCCGGGCTGACGTTTCTTGTGATATTTTCAAACTGAAGACATGAATATCTGTAACAGAGAGGATCCTCTATCTTCATATCCACCCTCGGCAAATCCTTATATTTGCTGAGGTCAACGGTGTCGAGTGCTTTCAGCGGTCTGCCTGCGAGCGCGGCGAACTCTCTTGCGATTCCGTAGTGACCCCAAAGGTCGGGACGGTTGGTCAGCGACTTGTTGTCAACCTCAAAGATGATATCCTCGACAGCGAAAACATCCTTGATATCCGTGCCGTTTACAAGGCTTTCGTCAAGATCCATAATGCCGGAATTGTCGTCGCTCATGCCGATTTCCTTTTCGGAACAGCACATACCGTTCGACATACAGCCTGCAAGCGGTCTGGGTGCAATCTCAATCTCGCCGAGCTTTGCGCCGACCTTTGCAAATGCTGTTTTCATACCCACTCTTACGTTCGGTGCGCCGCAGACAACATCGGTGAGCTGACCGTCGCCCGCGTCAACCTTGAGAAGATGGAGCTTCTTTGATTCGGGGTGCTCCTCAACCGACTTTATCTCGGCAACAACGATTCCGCTGATGTCGCTGCCCTTATAGAAAATTTCATTTTCGACCTCGGCGGTGGACAGGGAGAACTTGTGAATAAGCTCGTCAATGTCAAGACCCGAAAGATCAACGAAATCTTTAATCCAGTTAATTGAAATAAACATTGTTCTGTCTCCTCCTTATTCGTCGTCCGTGAACTGCTCAAGATTTACAAGAGCTCCGCTGTTGAGGTCACGGATATCCTTGATGCCGTACTTCATCATCGCAAGTCTGGTAAGACCGAGACCGAACGCAAAGCCTGTGTACTCGTCGGGATCAATTCCGCCCTCTTTGAGCACATTCGGATGAATCATCCCGCAGGGGCAAAGCTCAAGCCAACCGCTGTGCTTGCACGAAGGACAGCCCTCGCCGCCGCAGATAAGGCAGTTGATGTCAAGCTCAAAGCCCGGTTCAACGAACGGGAAGAAGCCCGGACGCAGACGAACCTTGATGTCTCTTTGGAAAACCTCGGAAAGCATCGTTTTCATAAAGAAGATGAGGTTGGATATTGAAATATCCTTGCCGACCATAACGCCCTCCATTTGGAAGAATGTGTTTTCGTGGCAGGCGTCGGTGCTTTCGTTGCGGAAGCATCTGCCGGGGAAAACAGCCTTGATCGGCTTGCCCTCGTTGATGAGCTGATCTTTGTACTTTTTATAGATAGCGTTCTGAGCCGCAGAGGTCTGCGACTTGAGAAGCTGGCCGTTTGTCAGATAATATGTGTCCTGCATATCGCGCGCAGGGTGGAACTTCGGAATATTGAGCGACTCAAAGCACTCATAGTCCGTTACGACCTCGCTGTAATCCTCAACGGTGAAGCCCATGGATTTGAACACATTTTCGCACTGACGCTGAACCAAGGTTATCGGATGATACGAGCCTCTTGTGAGATCCATCGGAACGGAAACGTCGAACTCCGGCGTAATTTCAATCTCTCTCTTAACCGCCAGCTCGTGCAGCTCCTCCGCCTTTCTTCCGATGGCATCGGCAACGCTTGTTTTGAACGTGTTAATGACCTGACCCATCGTCTTTTTCTCTTCCGGTGAAAGCTTGCCCATACCCTTGAGCAGGGTTGTTACATGGCCGCTCTTGCCGAGGAAATTAACACGCAGAGCCTCCAGCTCCGACGCGTCTCTGACCTGCAAAATAGAGTCTTCAAACTTTTTTCTGAGCAATTCAACCTGATCTGCCATACATAAACCTCCTAAATTCCGAGCATAAGATTTCAGAACATCAAAAAACGCCCCATAACAAAACCTAAGCCTTGTTATGGGACGGGATAAACCGTGGTACCACCCATATTCAGAGAAAATCTCCGCTCTCTTTTCCGTAATGAAGTGTACGGGAACACCCTGCTTAATCAAAGCTTTCGCAGGACACTCCGATGCTGAAATTCATTCCCGTCCGTTCGGCGGCGCTCTCAGCCGATGGCTGCCGCTCTCTTTGCATACCGTGACGGTAACTACTTACACATCTTCGCCGTGTATCTTTATGTGATATATTATCATCTTAACACCGATTTGTCAAGGACAAAATAATCTTAATTTCGGCTGTGCTGTAGGTTTACAATAGATGTGAGACTGAAAACAAAAAAGCATAGAAAAAAGCGAT